>JBBAAJ010000062.1:0-8161 GCA_041658365.1 Candidatus Peribacteraceae bacterium
CTCTGATTAATGCCATTACTTGCGATAAACAACATAACAGCAGCGGCTTTCCAAGCCGCGGTGTTTGCGTGATGGACAACGCAGCAATTCTTCATTCGCCGCGGCCGGGACGGCCGCTGCTGATGTGAAATATTGCCGATGAATCAGAGGTTCCCTAGAGAGGAGAGGATGCATCCGGCGGACCATCGACGGATGATGGATTTGTGACCTCATGCCCTGCCATCAGTGCCTTCGCAGCTGAGAGGAGTTCCTGCTGCATCCTGAGGATGGTCGACATTTGTTCCACTTTTAGATTCCTGAATCTATCGACCTCCTGAGGCGGCACGTCTTTATCCTTGTGACTCTGTCTCAGTGCCAGCAGCCTGTCTGCTTGCTGTAACCCCCAAATACTTTGTGCGGCAGCTCTTTTCTCTTCGGGAGAGGTCTCTCCTCCCAATGCAACGGCTTGTAACCGCCGGAATATCGTTTCAAACGCCGAGTACAACTCTTGACCCAAGTCTTCAACTGCTGGCGTCCTGCCGAACACGATATCCCAAGGTGTTCGCTCGTATTCCCTGCCGCTGGCAACCGCTGACATGTGCGATTTCTATATGTATGGGTCTTCTCTGTCAATGATCATCCCGGACCCTCTACAAGTATCCGCAGGCTTTCGCCGAAACTTCGAATAGGTGTTTTCAGCGTGAAGGCCTCTACTTCTTCTTCTTTTTCTCCTCGTCATCCACCACCTCGGCGTCAACGACTTTGTCGTCTTTTTTGCCCGAGGACTCCTCTTTCGCTTTCTTGGCAGCTGACTCGTAGACGACTTTCCCGATCTCCTGCGCCTCGAGAGCGAGCGCTTCCGTCGCTTTCTTGAGCTCCTCTATCGAGACGTCCTTCTCCTTCTTGAGCAGGTCCTTCAGATCGTTCATCTTCCCGTTCACCTTCTTCTTCACATCGTCCGGGATCTTGGCATCGTATTCCCGCAACTGTTTTTCCAGATTAAAGATCAGTCCGTCAGCGGCGTTCCGCGCGTCGATACGGTCTTTTTTCTTTCGGTCTTCATCAGCATGCACCTCGGCATCTTTGCGCATACGTTCAACTTCTTCCTTACTGAGACCGGTCGAGCCGGTGATCGTAATGTGCTGCTCTTTTCCGGTACCTTTGTCCTTGGCTTTCACCTGCAGGATGCCGTTCGTGTCGATATCGAACGTCACCTCGACCTGCGGCAGGCCGCGGGGAGCCGGCAGAATGCCGTCGAGGATGAAGCGCCCGAGCGATTTATTATCGGTCGCCATTTCGCGTTCCCCCTGGACGACGTTGACCTCGACCGACGTCTGATTATCCGCCGCCGTGGAGAAGATCTGGGACTTACTCGTCGGGATTCTGGTGTTGCGCTCGATGACCTTCGTCGCCACTCCCCCGAGCGTCTCGATCCCCACGCTCAAGGGAATCACGTCCACGATCGTGATGTCGCGATTTAAATCCCCGCCGATCTGTCCGGCCTGAATGGCGGCGCCGACGGCGACCACCTCGTCCGGATTTACACCCTGATGCGGCTCTTTGCCGAAGAGCTCTTTGACTTTTGCCTGGACCGAAGGCATGCGGGTCATCCCGCCAACAAGGACGACTTCATTTATGTCGGACTTTTTCACTCCGGCGTCCTTTATCGCGGCTTCGCACGGTTTGGTCGTTTGTTCGATAAGATCGGCTACCAAGGCTTCCAATTTGGCACGGGAAAGCTTGACGTTTACATGTTTCGGTCCGGAAGCGTCGGCCGTAATGAATGGCAGATTGATTTCGGTCTCGGTTTGTGAAGAAAGCTCGATCTTCGCCTTCTCGGCCGCCTCGCGTATGCGCTGGAGGGCGATCTTGTCCTTGCTCAAGTCGATGCCCTGATCCTTCTTGAACTCCGCAAGGAGCCACTCGACGACGCGCTGGTCGAAATCGTCTCCGCCGAGGTGCGTGTCGCCGTTGGTCGAGAGCACCTCGAAATGGCCGTCGCCGGAGATCTCGAGGACGGTGACGTCGAACGTGCCGCCGCCGAGGTCGTAGACGATGATCTTCTCCTCTTTCTTCTTGTCCAGACCGTACGCGAGGGTCGCGGCCGTCGGCTCGTTGAGAATGCGGACAACCTCGAGCCCCGCGATCTCGCCGGCTTCCTTCGTCGCTTGCCGCTGGTTGTCGTCGAAGTACGCCGGCACGGTGATGACGGCTTTCGTGACCGTCTGGCCGAGGTAGGCTTCCGCGTCCTTCTTGAGCTTCTGGAGAACCTTGGCGCTAATTTCCTGCGGGAACATCTCCTTCCCGTTGATCTCGATCACCGCTCTCCCCTCCTTCCCGCTCTTCACATCGAACGGCATGTTCTTCGCGTCTTTTGACACTTCCTCGAAGCGGTGTCCGATGAATCGTTTCGAGGAGAATACGGTGTTCTTCGGGTTCGTCACCGCCTGGCGCTTCGCGGCGATGCCGACGAGGATTTCCTTGTCTTTGAATGCGACGACGGACGGCGTCGTATTGGCCCCCTCGGCATTGGGGATCACCTGCGGCTCACCGCCTTCGATGACGGCAACGCAGGAATTCGTCGTACCGAGGTCAATACCGATGATTTTGGACATAGAAGAGGAATGTAAAATGTACAATGAACAATGTACAATGATTTTTAAATTAGCACTCGTGATTATAGAGTGCTAACAATAGTGTCGTCAAGCATGAAAAAAATGTAAAGTCAGTGCATGGAAAAACCGAACGTGATCCGGGAAAAGTCCTATTCTTTCTCGCTTAACATTATTCTTTTCTGTATGAATGTGCTCATGAAACAAAAGAAAGAATATGTATTGAGCAAACAGCTCATCAAATCCGGTACAAGCGTCGGCGCAAACGTGGAAGAAGCTGTTAATGCACCCACCAAAAAAGATTTTGCGAATAAGCTGAGTATTTCACTCAAAGAAGCTTACGAAAGCCGATTCTGGCTTTCTATCATTCGAGATGCGAAAATTGTAACGGAGGCCGAGGTTCGCAATCTGCTCATCGAGGTACAAGAAATTATTGCGCTGCTTACCTCCATCTTGAAAACCACACGCTTCTCCCTGGAATAACTACCATCATTGTACATTTTACATTGTAAATTTTACATTTTTTAATCTCATGTTTCTCGACGAAGCCACCATCAAAGTTATCGGCGGTAACGGCGGCAAGGGCTGCGTCTCCTGGCGCAGGGAAAAGTATGTTCCTTTTGGCGGACCGAACGGGGGCGACGGCGGAAACGGCGGAAACGTCGTGATCATCGCCGACGCAAACACCGATACGCTCTCCGACTACCAGAGCCGGAAGAAATTCCAGGCGATGAACGGCATCGCGGGAAGCGGCCAGAATTGCAACGGACATGCGGGATCCGACCTCTTCCTCCGCGTGCCTCCGGGGACGGTCCTCTCGGAAGTCGGGGGGGAATCCGAAGCGAAGGTTCTCGCCGATCTCCAACATCGCGGCGATCAGATCGTCATCGCGAACGGAGGGAAAGGCGGCTTCGGAAACGCGCACTTCAAAACCTCCACCCGCCAGGCTCCGGACTTCGCCGAGCTCGGGGAACCGGGCGAGGAGCGGACGATCAGAATGGAGCTGAAGCTCGTGGCGGACGCGGGGATCATCGGGTATCCGAGTGTCGGGAAGTCATCCCTCATCGCTGCGGTCTCGAGAGCGCGACCGAAGATCGCCGATTACCCTTTCACCACACTCGTCCCGAATCTGGGAGTCGTGAGAGTCGCTGACCGGGAATTCGTCCTCTGCGATGCGCCGGGGCTCATCGAAGGCGCGAGCGAGGGGAAAGGACTCGGGGACAAGTTCCTCCGGCACATCGAGCGCTGCGGCATCCTCCTCCACCTCCTGGACGTGAGCCGGGACGACGTCGTCGCGGATTACCGGGCGATACGAAGAGAACTGAAGGCCTACTCCCCTGCCCTCGCGAAGAAGCCCGAGCTCGTGGTTCTGAATAAGATCGATTTGGTGAATAATGACGCCTCGGCGTGGGAGGAAGCGCTGAGGAAAGCGAAGGTGCGCGTCTTCGCAAGCATCTCCGCCGCAGCGCACACGGGGACGGAAAAACTGATGAAGGCGCTCCTGCCGCTTGTGCTCAAGGAGAAGGAGCGCCGCCAAACGGAGAAGCCGGAGGAGGATCTTCTGGAGCTTCCCGTCCTTACGCCGCATCTCCTCTCCACGAAGATGGGAGCGTATCGCATCGAACGTGTCAGCGGAGCCGTACGCGTCCACGGGAAACGGATCGAACAATTCACGAAGATGACGAATTTCAAGTCCATCGGTGGGAAGCAGCGCTTCATGGACGTCCTCACGCGCATCGGGCTCCTCAAGGCGCTTGAGCGTGAAGCAAAGCCCAACGATCATCTCTTCATCGGCGAGCAGCGGATTGACGAGTATCTGTGAGGTGGTGAACGTGCCGGGAAATAGTTTGAACCGCCTCGCGGAACAGAACATGGGCTGAGCGGAGCAGCTGCGTGCTTTATCCTGCAATTCTATTTCTCTCTCCGATTACTGATATCCTCGCGCCTGGAGATTGAAGAGTTCTGCATAGAGCCCTTTCCGCTTCATAAGTTCATCGTGGGAGCCTTGTTCTAAAACCTTCCCTTCATTGATCACCACGATGCGGTTTGCCATTCGCACGGTGGAGAAGCGATGAGAGATGAGCAGAACGGTTTTGTCTTTGCAGAGTTCCTCAACGCGCTCGAAGATCTCGGCTTCCGCTTTCGCATCGATGGCCGCGGTCGGTTCATCGAGGATAAGCACGGGGGCATTGCGGAAGTATGCGCGAGCCAGCGCGATTTTTTGCCATTGGCCTACGGAGAGTTCCGTGCCCGATTCGAACATGCGCCCGATGACTTGTTCGTAGCCTCTTTCCAGCGTCTCTATCACTGCGTTGGCTCCGGCATCCGATGCGGCGCGCTCAATTTCTTTCATATCCAGGCCGCGGAGCACGTTGCCATAATAGATATTGTTCTTTGCGGTATCTTCATAGCGGTTGAAGTCCTGAAAGAGGATGGCAAGTTGCCGGTGCCAATGCTCCAAATCGAGTTCACGCACATCTGTGCCATCGACCAGAATGCGTCCTTCCGTAGGGTCGTAGAAACGTGCAAGTAACT
Source organism: Candidatus Peribacteraceae bacterium (assembly GCA_041658365.1). GTDB lineage: Bacteria > Patescibacteriota > Gracilibacteria > Peribacterales > Peribacteraceae > 2-02-FULL-51-10. The sequence continues at coordinate 5,127 of JBBAAJ010000062.1, forward strand.
TGATAATTGTTGTTTTGCCGGCGCCGTTCTCCCCAACGAATGCCACTTTTTCTCTCGGCTGTATGGCGAGAGAAAAATCGTGCAGCACATCCTGCCGCATTCCCGGATAGCGAAAGGAGACATGATCAAATGTGATGGAGGGGGCATGTTCAAGTTTCGGCAACTTGGCCTGTTCTGGCGATTGAATGGCCCGCGGAGTATCCATCACCTCGAAAAAGCTCTTCACGTATAAACTCGCTTCAAACACATCGTTGAGATTGCGCAGGAACCCGCCGAGACCGTTCTGAAAGTTGCCGACAACTTGGGTGTAGAAACTGATGTCGCCGATTGTCACCCGCCTCATGAATGCGAGCAGGATGACATAGATTTCGATGCCAATCAGGACGACCGTGGAGAACAGATTGAAGAGCAACCGCAGCAGAAATGCCTTTGCCGCCACCTTTTTGTTCTCTCTGTAGAACTCCTCCTGCATCCCCGTTGTCTCTTTGATGAAGAGCGGCGCAAGCTTGAAGATGCGCAGTTCTTTGATGTGTTGGGCTCCCTGCAACATGTGCGAAAGGTACGAATACCGTTTCTTTCTCGGGCTGTGCCAATCCCAGATGGACCATTCCGCCTGTGATTCATACAGCCGGGAGAGGAACTCGGGAATGGAAATAAGGATCACCGGAATAATCAGGATCCAATTCAATGTGAGGATGGCAATGAAGGCGATGAGGAACTGCAACAAACTTTGCAGCATGAAGAGAAGTCCCGTGATGAGGTTCTGCGGCCTGTACCATGAGTCTCTGACCTGCTCCAGGCGATCACGGAAGGCCGGGTCTTCAAACTTTTCGATATCCAGCTCAGCGATGCGTCCGAACAACCGGGTATTCAGGTAGATGGGAAATCTGGTCCAGAGCAGCCGTTCCATGTAGTGCTGAGTGCTGAAAGCGGCATCAAGCAGGAAATAGGTTACGATACGGGTTGCGAGAAGCAGGACGATAGATCGCACATTGATCGTCGTCGGATCTCCCAAGCCCGCGATGACCGTGTCGATGATGAGTTTGTAGATGTAGGCGTTCACGAAGGGGACAACGCTCGGAACGAGGGCGCTCAAGACGGAGACAATAAATAGCCGCTTATCCATGTCCCAAATCATTCCGGTCAGCCTTCTGCAGACTGCGAACGTTTCCTTAGCACGCTCAAGCCTGTATTTGCTGACAATGTCGAAACGCATTACATGCCACTGTAGCTTGTATCGAAGTGCAGTAAAGCTAACTGTCTCATTCCTCAAAATGACTCTTCAGCTAAGGCACAAACACCGTTTACTCGGAGGAATGCGCCTTAACTTCATAGTCATTTTCCTCAATAAGCTCTGCAATGCGTCTAAATAGATGCCTATGAAAACAAGTTACGTTTTAGTGGTGGAAATGCAGAGAAAAGCTTACGCCATCTCGCGCAAATAACGGATTGGCATATGACTCAGTCGAAATAATCATCCACTTCTGCTTCAAATACATCGCAGCACCTGTTGAAGGTTTCGAGGAACACGGGATCATGTGGATCGGGCAACGTGACATTTACTTCTACCTCGCTTGCAGCTCTTCGTATCTCATCGAGTATCTGAGGGATTGCACTAGGCAGATCAGCACATGACGCAAGTCGCTTCCGTATATCGATCATTGTTTCAAGCACATGACACATGTCAAGGGCCGCGCATTCCCTGGGACTGAACCAAGGATCTTCAAGTCTCCCAGGTGGAAAATGCGATTCGACTGGCACAGCAACAGTATACACAGACTCTGGGCGCAAACACTTCTCGATTCTACACATCGAGAATGTTGATTCTCGTTGAAAAGGAACTGGACAGATTGGAATTGGTGGAGCTGAGGGGAACCTTCGCATGCGCATCGGGCTCCTGAAGGCGCTTGAGCGTGAAGCAAAGCCCAACGATCATCTCTTCATCGGCGAGCAGCGGATTGACGAGTATCTGTGAAATTTTCAGCTTCAGGCTATGAGGTTCCCCAATTGTGGTAGTATTTCATAGATTTTAGCGACATGAAACTATGACCAACAATCCAGTCAAACAACATTGGGAAGAAATCTACAAAACAAAAGACACCACAAGTGAGGTGAGCTGGTATCAGGATGTCCCAGAGACTTCCCTTGATCTTCTGGTATCAACGGGAACGGAGAAGGGCGGCAACGTTCTTGATGTCGGTGGCGGAGACTCAAAGCTTGTTGATAAGCTTTTGGAGCTTGGTTTCACAAATGTATTTGTACTGGATATTTCTGCCCAAGCTCTGCAAAAAGCAAAAACGAGGCTTGGAGAAAAAGCAAAATCAGTGACGTGGATCGAAACAAATATTTTGGAATTTGATACGGAGTTTCGTTTCGATATTTGGCATGATAGAGCCACGTTTCATTTTTTAACGAACAAGGAAGATATCGCCCGCTATGTTGAAATTGCAGGAAAATTGATAAAGCCAAACGGGCGCCTCATTCTTGCCACATTTTCTGTCCATGGACCGAAAAAATGCAGCGGGCTGGACATTACACAGTACTGCGAGGATTCAATACAAAAGACCTTTGAAAAGGACTTCGGTCATGTACGGAGTTTCGAGGAAACACATACGACGCCATTCAACACGAAGCAGAATTTTCTGTTCAGTGTTTTCGAAAGAAAGTAAGTACCGGCTCGCGTTTCATTTCGCGCGGTCGATGATCGACCGGATGATCGTGTCCACTTCCTCGGGCTTGCTCCCCAGGTCCGCGTTCGGAAAGAACATGGAGAGAATGATCGGCCGCATGCCGGAAATAAAAGTTTGTCCATCTTTCGTATACACATTTATCTTGCAGGGCAGACAAAGGCCAATTTTAACATCAATGTTCAAAAATTCATTGGCAAACTTTGCGCTACAAAATTCAACGATCTTCAACGGCTCTCTTGCAAAGCCTTTCTCGGCCAACGTCGCTTGCACATCGTGGATATGGAGCACCCGCATGCCCGCCGCCGCAATCGCCTCCTGGACGGCGGCCACAGTGGAGGGGAAGTC
>JBBAAJ010000063.1:0-8093 GCA_041658365.1 Candidatus Peribacteraceae bacterium
GGACGGTAGCCTGTAGGCTTCCAGTACGGACGGATGAACCTCCTCCCGCGCGAGGGCCGCGAGGGCATGTGCAGCCGCGAGCTTCATCGCATCGTTGATCCGCCTCGAGCGCGTGTCGAGCGCGGCGCGGAAGATGAAGGGGAAGCAGAGGAGGTTATTGATCTGGTTCGGCGCAGAGCTCTTCCCCGTCGCGATGATGACATCCGGTCGCGCAGAGAGAGCGAGTGACGGGGCGATCTCCGGGTCCGGATTCGCCATGGCGAAGACAATCGGATTTTTCGCCATCGCCTTGAGCATGTCGGTCGAAAGGAGGTTTGCTTTGGAGACGCCGATGAACACGTCGGCTTCCCGGAGAGCGTCGGCGAGTGTCCGCGCGGCCGTTTCCCGCGCGAAGGGTTCCTTGTAGAGATTCAGGCTCTTCTTCCTGTCCGCAGTGACAACGCCCTTCGAATCGCAGAGGAACAGTTGTTCTCTCTTAAGCCCGAGTGCAGACAGCATGGCGGCCACGGCCAGGCCGGCGGCTCCGGCGCCGTTGATCACGACTGAGATATTACTCAAATCCTTTCCGGCGACTTCCAGAGCATTCAGAAGCCCGGCGCACACCACCACTGCGGTGCCGTGCTGGTCATCGTGGAATACCGGGATATCCAGCCGTTCGATCAGCGCGCGTTCGATGACGAAGCACTCGGGCGCTTTGAAGTCCTCGAGGTTGATGCCGCCGAACGTGGGCTCGAGGAGGGCGACGGTCCGGATGATTTCCTCCGGGTCGGTGCTGTTGATCTCGATGTCGAATGCGTTGATGCCCGCGAAGCGCTTGAAGAGCATCGCCTTCCCCTCCATCACGGGCTTGCTCGCGAGCGCTCCGAGATTCCCGAGGCCGAGGATCGCCGTCCCGTTGCTCACGACGGCGACGAGGTTCCCCTTGCCGGTGAGGCGGTACGCCTCCTCGGGGTTCCCTGCGATTTTCAGAACCGGCTCCGCTACCCCCGGGCTGTAGGCGAGCGAGAGATCATCCGCGTTCTTCAGCGATTTCGTGGGCGCGATGGAAAGTTTCCCCGGCGGTTCGGATGCGTGATACTGAAGGGCCTGGTCAGAGAGAGTAGAGGGCATGTGTTGGGTGCGGGGCTGTGCCACGTGGCGCCGAAGGCGCTTTACGGGGAGTATAGCGGTCATCTTCGGTTGCAGAGAAGCTGACGAAAAAATCCATGTCGTCTTTCATGTTTGTCGACGCTGGCTTGGTGCGGATTCTCCCCTTTTTTCTTGAGACAAGCTTTCGTAGAATGACCGATAATCAATGCCGAGGCGCTCTAGGAATTCCCAGAGGAGAGCCCAGGAAATGGATTCAGTCCCCTCGATCGTGCGCCAGATCGTCTGCCGACTCACACCGCTAGATGGTCGAACGAGGAGGATGGACCCGTGCGATCCTTTCCCCTTCGTGCTCAACTCGACCTCGCCGAATGGCTTCAAGTGATTCACGATCCATTGAAGACTCGGAATCCGCTTTCCTATCTTTTCACGAATGCGGTGTCTCCAAATTTGCTCAGACTCCGCGACAGGCTCGCGCAATGGTTCTTCCTCACCTGCCTGTTCCCGCGGCCCCTCGATCAAGAGCGCCTGCCAGCCCTCAGGGAACTCAATGTGGCATTGTTGAGCGAGGCGTGCCATTTCTTCTGGCGAGAGGATCTCATAGCCGAATGTTGGAGAGAGGTGTAATGCGGAACCGGGTTTGCAGAAAACGACCGTGCCGTTCTGCACGTCACGGAGGCAAACGAGAGGGCCGTGGTCGCAGAGAGTCGCAAAGAGGCTGGGATGATTTTCCCAGAGAGCGACCAGGTGCTCGTTGAACTCGGTGTCCGCCCCGTGGATCACACTGCTTGCGGCATGGTACTCAACGGTATCCGGGGGTGGGGCGAAGCGGTCAGTTTCGCTGAAGTGCACCTTTCCCCCGTCATCGATCCTGCAGCTGATGACATACCGGAGAACGGGGAACTCACCCAACACGGGAACAGTACACATCAGCTCAGTGGGCACGCCGAGTGTCTCGTCAGTGACCGCGATGCCGGAGAAGTTCTCGATGCCGTCCGCTGTATAGGCGATCATCCTTTGGCCGTCGTGTGATGGCTCCAGGAGTGTGATCTGTCCCCACGGCAGCGCGCGCGCTTCGGCGGGGATGCCGCGCTGCGCGTTTCCGCACTGTTGTTTCAGGATGGAGGCAAGCACAGGGAAAGCGCGAGCATTTCCCTCACTGAAGAGGCAGCGATCGAACTCTGATTGGGCTTTCTGTAGGTACTGGAGGTACATACGAGTGGTATCCCAGCGCTGGTGGTTATCCACTTTCTCCGGGTGGGTGCGCGTCACAGAGAACTGTTGAATCTTCGCACGGATATCCGCGGAGACACGCTCACAGGCGTCTGCGGACAAGCGCTGCTTCAGACATTCGAACGTCCGACGCATGGTCGTGTAGAAGAGAGAACGGCGGATGTCATGAACGCAGTGGCCCACAAAGGAGAGAACCGGTTCGTCCTCTTCTTTGCAGAGACCCGATACGCCTGCCATCAGGTCGTGGGTGGCAGCGGACGTTGCCAAGAGGAGTCGGTGGATGCCATCGGCGTCCTCAAGGCGATTGCCAATGCACTGGCAGATCTCTTCGAGTAGTTCGCTGCTGTGCAGAGCGATCCACTTCTCGACTTCCGGTTGGCGGCGGAAATACTCGCGCAGCCCTCCGCCACGCGCCGCTTCCGCGGTCCTTCGCACGCTCGCCTCGATGACGCTACTGGCAGGCTGGTCTCCCCCGCGGACAGTGATGTGTGAGGGGATATCGCTCCCGCAGGCGGAGAGGAGCGGGACCAACATCTCGAAATCTCTTTCCTCCACACCGAAAGCGCATCCGAGCAGCCGTTGGCATTGTTTTGACTGGCTATTGGTCCACGTGAGCCGCGCAAGCTCCCTTCGGAAAATAGCAGCAAGTTGTGCTGCCTTTCCGTAGCGCGCTCCCTGCACGATTTCAATTGCCGTGGAGAGAGACACTGCGTTGCCGCCGAACTGCTCAAGAGATGGAGGCATGGAAGTGATAAAATACTATAAATACTAAAATAGTCCAGCTGCATGCCGGTTTCTCTCTTGAAGGCAGCGGCATTCAGCCAGCACTCATTCCACTCAGGCATCATGGCTCGCCATACGGATGTCTTTGCTGGGTAAAATACAATGCTTCGACTGCTTCACGCGCACAAACAGGGTCGGCGAAGATCGACGCACGCTTGAGGGTCACCGTGGTCACGAGCATCATGTTCTGATTCTGTGCCGGGTGATGCTGGGACATGCTGCAATTCTATAACAACCGCGGGTAGCAGCCTTCGCCAAGGCTTCGGCCGCCGAGGATACCCGCTCTCAATTGGAAAGGCTCACTTTTTATGAGGAAAGACGAAAGTGACTAAGAATTATTTCTGTCGTATTTCTTCAGTACCTGCTTCGCAAGCATTATCGCATACGGGATGTCATCCTCGGAGCGGATAGCAAAATTGGAAACGTGCTGATTGTAGTATTCCATACTGCCATTCACGTACTTAACTCGCCCTTCGGGATCTTTGAAATCCTTTGGTTGAGAACGCGCATAATCGATCACAAGTCCGCTCTTCTGAACGTGAATGTAATAAACATTACGCCACCCAAGTTTCAGGCTGATATACCCCTTCATTGCGTTGACTGCAAAATTGGGATGGAGCTTCAAAAGCTGTGATAGAAGGATGCCAAAAAGCTCGCGGCTGTCACCCCATCCCTCTTTGAAATGGTCATCCACTGAGTATTGCTTAATCTCCTTCCGCACCTTCTTCAGATCCCCCGAAGTGTTATCGAGATCACTAAGTCGTGCGTTCTTTCGACTTGTTTGGATGCGATTGAGGGCAATGATGCCGTTCTCATATCGGCGGATTTCCCAAAGCTCGATTGGCAGATCACGAAAGCCCAGAGAACCTTCTTGGTACGCGTTAAAGGATGGGGCAACGAAGATGACACGGGATGCTTCCCAGTCTATGTCTTTCGGCATGAGCCGTGTGTTATGCATTTGGTTAAGCTTGAGCACGAACGAATCACGGCGATCGAGGAGCAGGGAAAGATACGTAGCACCTTGATCGATGACAGACCAACTATTCCCGCGCTTGAATTCGATGATGACGAAGCTCTTTTGCTCTGGATCAAACGCCAGAGTATCGATGCGCAGATCTCCCTGAGGTGAAAATTCACTAGCCACGAATTGCAGACCGAAACACTGTTTGAGATCGGCTTCGACTAGAAGCTGCATATCCCTTTCTTGTATAAATGGTTTCTCCTGAAGTTCCTTTAGAGATTTATTGAGGAGGAAGACTGGCATGAATCAAGTATAGCAGTGGCGGAGCTGACGGGACTCGAACCCGCGACCTCTGCCGTGACAGGGCAGCGCTCTAACCAATTGAGCTACAGCTCCTTACCAAAACAATTCTAAAGATCGAATTCCGCCCCCGCATCTCAAGTGTCACGATGGAAGAGGCTTGAGGCGAGGTTATTAGCCTAACAAAAAGTAACGGGAGTGACAAACAGGGAATGCGGGTAGTCCTTCGAGGGCCTCGTCAGCTCCGCCATCCATAAGCATGTCGTTCCGATCTCAAGAATGTCTTTTGCAAGACTATAAACCAAGCTCTGCGTGCGTGCCCATCCTGAGAAAATGGAGAGTTCCCGACCGGAAACGTAGGAGCAACACCCAATTTTGCCGTAGATGTACGTCCCACACACCTTCAAACGGACCCAGCAGGAGATGTGGTTCAAATTTTTTAGGCGGAGGCCATCTGTGGGCAATCACTCCGATGAATTCATCAAACAATGCCATGCTCTTGCCGGACTTTCTCCACTTCCGCACGTCCTTGAGGAACTGTCTGGAAAATTCAAGTTGCGGCATACAGAGCTTTGAGAGCGCTTTTGGCATCGTCAAACGGCCCCAATGCATTTTCGTCCATCATGGATTCCGCGATGATTTTGCGCGTCTTCGAGGAAGCTTTCCTGAGAGCAGGCAATGAAAACGGCAAAGTCTGATTGAGTGCAATTTGCGCGTAGAAAAGTCGAATGGCAGCAGATGTATCAAGCCCCAAAGCCGATAGAACCTTTTCTGCTTCGCGCTTCAACTTCGCTGACAGACGAATATGGAGATTGGCAGTATCTTTCTTCATGTCCACAGTATAACCGTTTGTGTTGCACGTGGCAAGACCAATCCCCAACCCCAATCCCTAATGCGCCCGTCCCCACGCCTTCTCCACGTACTCCTGTACGGCCCGGTGCGTATTGAAGTACCCCGCGAGGCCGATACTGCGTTTCATGCGCCGTACCCAGCGGACGTGGTCGCGGTAGTAAAACTCCGGGATCACCTGGTACTGCAGCTGCGTGTAGAGGTCCTCGGCGTCGATCTGCCGCGTGTCGTCGGCATCCAGCGCCTGTGACAGCGGCCCGATCCGCCATCCCGACTGCGGGTCCATCTCGTACCCCTCGATCCACCAGCCGTCGAGGGTGGAGAGGTTCAGCGTTCCATTCACCGTCGCTTTCATCCCGGATGTCCCGGAAGCCTCGTGCAGGCGTGTGGGAGTATTGAGCCACACGTCGGCCCCGGCGGTCATGAGCTTCGCCAGATCCGGATTGTAGTTGGGCAGGTAGACGATCTTCACCGAATCCGAGAGTTCCCTCGACCTTTGGATCATTCGCTGGATCACCTCCTGTCCGAAGGGATCGGCCGGGTGCGCGTTGCCGGCGTGGATGATCTGCAGGTGTCCGGTGGAAATTTCCCTGAGTCGCTGCAGGTTGGTATAGAGGAGTTCCGGGCGTTTGTAGGACACGACCCTCCGTGCGCTCGCGATGGTGAGCACGTTCTCGGAGAGCGGAGTCGTCGCGTACTTGTTCGCCTCCGCGATGAGCCGGTGCTTGGCGCTCCGGTGCGCTCTGAGGAGCTCATCATCCGGAATCTCGCGGCAATGGCGCATGAGCGCGCCCGGGGAGGTGCGCCAGCCGGCTGCGTGTGTGTCGAAGAGCGCCTGTATCTCGGGCGTCGTCCAGCGCGGGAGATAGACGCCGTTGGTGATGAAATCGATCCGTTCCCCCGGGAACATCTGGCTGCTGACGAGGCCGTGCACGCGGGAAACCGCGAAGCTCTTCCCGCTCAAGTGAAGAGCCAGGTGTGTCATGGAGAGCGCGTCTTCCCCCGCGAGTTTCCTGATGTGCCACGGCAGATTGTCCCCCATCACCTTCCAAGCCATGTCGTACGGGAACACGTCGTGCCCGGCCTTCACCGGCGTGTGAGTGGTGAAGACGCATGACGGCCGGACGCACTCATCATGGAAGTCGCGTTCCCGCAAAAGTTCCAGGGTCAGGAACGCCGCGTGTCCCTCGTTCATGTGGAAGACGCGGACATCGTCGTACCCGAGCGCGCGGAGCATGCGGACGCCGCCGATGCCGAGTACTGCCTCCTGCTTGAGGCGGAGCCAGCCGTCGCCGCCGTAGAGATAGCTCGTGATGGCGCGGTCCTCCAGCGAGTTCTCGGGCAGGTTCGTATCGAGGAAGAAGATCGGTACATTCCCCGCTTCCCCTGTGAGATTGAGTGCCCATGCGCCGACAGAGACATCCCTTCCCTCGATCTTCACTGTCACTCTCTGCGGGAGGAGGGTGAGGAAATCCTGCGGGTTCCAATATGTTTCGCTGTACAACTGCGATCCATCTGCATTGATCGTCTGGTGCATGTACCCGTGCTGCCAGCACAGGGTGACGCAGGCTGCGGGAATCTTGAGATCTCTGGCCGAAAGCATGAGATCGGCTGCCAGAATCCCGAGCCCGCCGGCGTACGTGGGAATCTCGGCATTGAAGCCGATCTCCATCGTGAAGTAAGCGACGGTCAGAGGTTTTGGCATTTGTATTTGTATAATCATACCATAATTTGTACATTTTGAGAATCTCTCCTAGCCGCAACCGCTCACTGACCCTGCAGCTTTGATTCCTGCGATCTTACGAATCACTTCCATCCACGGGAGCAGGTATCTACCTGCGTTTGCTGATCACAGCAAAGTCTCGCCGACCGCGGGTAGATACCCGCTCCCAATCAATTCATCCCCATTCCCAATGAGGAAGTTTAGTTTTCAATGCAGGGTCAGTGACGAGTTACGTTAAACTTCACGCAAGGACTTTTTGATCGTCTTGGCATCAGACTGCATGATCCATCTTGACCCTCACATCTTCCGGGCTTACGACATCCGCGGAAAAGCGGACTCCCAGCTGACGGAGGAAGTTTGTGAATTGATCGGGAAAGCCTTCGGAGCCGTGTTGATCGAAAAGTATGGCAAAGAACACCCGTCGCCTTCGGTTGTGGTCGGCCGCGATGCGCGGACTCACAGTCCCAGGTTCGAGGCAGCATTGATCAAAGGTCTGGTCTCGGCCGGATGTTCGGTAAGAAAAATGGGTGCAACCCCAAGTCCGCTTAACTACTTCACCATTTGCCATCAGAAACTCGATGCCGGCGTACAGATAACGGCGAGCCACAATCCCAAGGAGGACAACGGCATCAAGCTGCAAATAAGGGATGCGGAGGCGTTCAGCGGGGAGGATTTGCAGAAGCTGCGGGAAAGGATTGAGAAAGCTTCAAGCTTCAAGCTTCAGGCTTCAAGCCAAAAATGTGGATCAGCTGAAGATATCGATGCGGTGACGCCGTATCTGGAATTTCTCGAAAAAACTTTCAAGGGCGTAGGTCAGGGACTAAAAATCGTTGTGGACAGCGGCAACGGCATCGCGGGCCCCGTGTATTGCGAGGCCTTGAGACGGGTTGGCGCAATCGTTTCAGGGCTCTACACTGATCCCGATGGGTCGTTCCCGAACCACCCGGCGGATCCGAGCAGGCACGCGACCCTTCGGGATCTTCAGGAAAAGGTGCGGAGCGAGAAAGCGGACATGGGATTCGGATTTGACGGCGACGGAGATCGGGTGGGACTCGTGGATGAGCGGGGTTCCATCGTCACAGCGGATCAGACCCTCCTCCTTCTCGCGCGGGATCACCTTCAGCGATATCCGGGCGCGCCGGTGATTTTCACCGTAAG
>JBBAAJ010000064.1:0-8036 GCA_041658365.1 Candidatus Peribacteraceae bacterium
TGATCAGGAATGGCGGGCACTTCAATGCCGAAGCGGGGTTCACGAAATTTCCACAACTTTTACGGATGATTCGGGAGAGTGCCGCTCGTTAGCCGGTGAACGCGATTGCCCCGGTTTCCTTGACCGGAAGATGCGGCAGTGCGACCATCCCGCCCTATGTCTTTCGCCAAACACGGCGGCATAGCGCGGATCGCTGAGGGACTCGTGCTCGCGGTGTCCCTCGCAGGATTACCAGGGTGCAACCAAAGCAAAGCAAAAACCCCTGAAGAACGCAGAATAGCGCAGCTGCAACTGACCGTGGAAACGGCATGGAGGGACAACCAGAAGCTGGCACGCGAAAAAGACCTCCTGACGCGGTTACACAAACTCCAATCGGGACGAACCGCTTTGGAATGGTTCGATGACCTCACACTGGAGGAGGCGCGCTGGCTCTTCCCGCAGGCGCAGAATGGAGACAAGCCGTTCGATTGGGAGCGGGAGGAACTGGATGTGCAGGTGGGGGTCCTCTTCTATGACCCCTCTCAGACGGACCCGTCCAAATGGAACCTCACGCTGTACCAGCAGTGGTACGTAGAACACGTCACCGCAAAGGACACAGAGCAAGAGACGTTGGCGAAACGAGCACAGGAGATTATCGGCAAATTGAGGAAGTGAAGCGCAGCTTCAAGCCACCCGTCCGAACGGATTTCATCCGGGCGGGCAAGCTGCTTGAAGCTTGTAGCTCGTCGCCTGAAGCTCATCCAAGGTATGCTATGAGAGATGAAAATCGCCCTCGTTCACGAACTGCTGACGATGCGCGGAGGCGCGGAGCGCGTCTTCAAAGTCCTGGCCGATATGTTCCCGGACGCTCCGATTTACACGCTGCTCTACGACGAAAAGAAGCTCGGCGATTGGTTTCCGAAAGATCGCGTCCGGCCAAGCTCATTGCAGCGCCTCGCTACTCGCTACTCACTACTCACTACTCACTCGTTCAACCACCATCTCTACCTCGCCAAATTCCCATCAGCTGTGGAGGCCTGGGATTTCTCTGAATTCGATCTCGTCCTCTCCACCTCCTCGGCCTTCGTCCACGGGATCATCACCAACGGGAATCCGAAACATATAAGTTACATCCATTCACCGGCCCGCTACCTTTGGGACCGGACCCACGACGTCCTCGCCGACGCGGTCCGTGGATTCTTCGGGCCGCTCAAACGCGCGTACCTCGAGCGCGCGTTCCACCGGCTCCGCATCTGGGACGCGGAGGCAGCAGACAGAGCCGACAGGCTCCTCGCAGCATCGAAGGTGGTACAACGCAGAATCCAGCTCTACTGGCGGCGCGAGAGCGAAGTGGTATACCCGCCCATCGACGATTCCTGGCTTGCCGAAGCTCAAAGCTCAAAGCTCAAAGCTCCAGCCTTCGCCAAGGCTTCGGCCGGCAGGCAAAGCTCAAACTACTACCTCGTCGTCTCCACGCTCGCGCGCTACAAGCGGATCGACCTTGCCATCCTCGCCGCGAACGCGCGCAAGGTTCCGCTCAAGATCGTGGGAGAAGGGACGGAATATAAGAGACTACGATCCCTCGCAGGACCAACCGTTCAGTTCCTCGGGTATGTCCCGCATGAAGAACTGAAGAAACTCTACGCCGATGCGCGTGCGACCATCTTCCCCGGCGACGAGGATTTCGGCCTGGTTCCGCTCGAGTCCCTCGCCTGCGGGACACCGGTGATCGCCTTCCGCGCGGGTGGTGCATTGGAGACGCTCACCGAGGGAGACACGGCGGAATTCTTCGATGAACCGACACTGCAGTCACTGCAAGCGGCCATGGAAAAACTGGAGCAAAAAACGTACGCGTCTGAGGCCTGCCGCACGCAGGCAAAGAAATTCTCCCGCGCACAGTTCGAAGCTGGGATAAAGAAAGCGATTGCGGAAGTGATGTCCACCAAGTAAGGAACCGCGTCATCTTCAGCGCACCCTTCCAGGGTGCGTACGCGGCCAGGATGGCCGCGCTAATATGAAATCCAAATAGTTGTTGTATTTTCCGCAGCTGCGACGCCGCGTCGCAGACGCCCCGCATGCGCGGGGCGAAACCGGGACGCGGCGTCCCGGCTGCGGGAAAAAGGAGAGAGCTCTCATGAAAAAAATGAGAGCGCAATGCTTTGCGCGGTTAAGCCAATGCCACCAGCGTTCCCCCAATCACAATGAAGAGCGTTCCCAGGAAGAGCTGAACCGTCTTCACTTCCTTCCACTCGGCAAACAGCCAGAGCGTAACCAGAACAACGATCAGCGTGTTCATGTTAAAAATCGGCACCAACCTGGAGTACGGAGTTTGGAATCGCTGGATGGCAAAGGTGACGAAACCGACGCCAAGTCCCCAGAGGAATCCCATCAGGAACGAGTAGAGAGTCCCCTTGAGCCCGAAAGAGACCATTCTTTCCTGCAAGAGGAACGGCAGGCTCGCGGCAGCGGCACCGATACCCGTGAAGAAGAGGAGAGAAGCAACACCGACATTCGCCTGGGCAGCAAGCTTATTGAGGACCCCGCTCGCGCCGAAGCAGAAGAGCGGCACCAATCCACCGACGATGATGCCAAGGAATGAAGTACTCATGGAAACGATCATACCACTTCGCGTTTTAAACACTGTGAATCATCTTAGGCGGCGTATTGCTGATTGCTCGGTCTGGTAAACGCTTCGCGGCATTCATCGCAGAAAACGATTGAGCCAAAGATTGATGTTGTTTTTATTGCAACGTGGTATCAGAAGAGCGGGCGATTGCTTTCCGGAAGAGACATGCCGAGGAGCTCGTACGCGAGCTTCGTGGCCACGCGTCCTTTGGGCGTGCGCTGGAGGTACCCACACTGGAGGAGATACGGCTCGTACACGTCCTCGATGGTTTCCTGCTCATCCGAGAGCACCGCAGCCAGAGCACCGAGCCCCACGGGGCCGCCGCCGAATTTCTCGATGATGGAGAGGAGGAGCAGCCGGTCCGTATTGTCGAGCCCCCGCTCGTCGATGCCGAGGGATGTGAGGGTGGCGCGCACCCGCTTGGCGGAAACCACCTTCTCGCCGTTCACCTGCGCGAAATCGCGAACGGCCCGGACCAGCCGGTTGGCGATCCGCGGCGTAGCGCGGCTGGCATGCGCAATGAACGTTCCCGCCTCCGGCTCGATGGACACTTCGAGAATCCGCGCGGTCCTCTGCACGATCTTCTCAAGCTCCTGCGGCGTATAGAACTGCAACTTGAAATTGTGGATGAACCGGTCCCGAAGCGGCATGCTCACCGCACCGACCTTCGTGGTGGCGCCGACGAGCGTGAAGGGCTGGAGATCGATGCGCATGGACCTGGCCGATGGACCTTTGCCGATCATCAGGTCCAGCTTGTAGTCCTCCATCGCGCTGTAGAGAACCTCCTCGATGGCCGGACGCATGCGGTGAATTTCGTCGATGAAGAGGATGTCTCCCGCTTGCAGATTCGTGAGGAGCGACGCCAGATCCCCCGGTTTCTCGATGGCCGGTCCCGACGTCACGCGGATCTGGGCGTTCATTTCCCGGGCCAGGATATACGCGAGCGTCGTCTTCCCGAGACCCGGCGGCCCGTGGAGCACGGTATGTCCGAGGGGCTCCAGGCGCTTCTTCGCCGCCTCCAGGTACACGAGGAGATGCGATTTGATGGCGGTCTGTCCCACGTATTCATTGAGCGTCTGGGGGCGGAGTGTCGCGTCCACAAGGTCGCTCTCTCCCGTGATCGGCAATACATCGACGGCCTCCTCCCTGCGCTGCGTCCGCTTGAGAACCATGCCCCAATCCTACAGGATATTGCCCTCCTCCACGTCAAGATCCGTACGCTGGACAACGAGGCGGATGTTCCGCTGGAAGCAGCGGCTCTGGTCATTCCTATCCGAGTACATCTTCTGGCATATGTCCCAGACCTGGCGTGAGCGCTGGTCGATCTCCAGTTGTAATTCCGCATCGGGCGAGAGCTTCTGTGCCTCCTTGCCCGGCTGTGACGACGCGGGGAAGAGCTTCTCTACCCCGGCGAAGTACGGGTACCGATCGAGAATGGAGGCGAGGGTTCCGTTGTCCATCGTGTCCTTCAGATTGTAGTACGGGCCGAATTCCTGCTTGCAAGCGGGGAGACTGTTATCGTTCGGCCGATAACAGACGTCGCTCATGTACTGCACGAGATCGAATGCGCTGGAATTGATTGTCAGGTTGTCGTAGATGCCACCCGGCGCACCGAGACGCTGGAATCGGCTGACGATGTATTCAGCATAGTACTGGTTGCCCGGTCCCGTACTATCGGAGGAATTCGTTGCAGCGAGGAGCGGCAGGCCGATGAGTGCGGCTGTAAGAAAGGTGGAGATAGCTGCGAACTCAACAGCACGCAGCTGGCGGGACATGCTGGTCATAGATATGGGGGGGAAAGAAAAATTATGGGAAAAATGGATGTCATTATATAATAAGAAAATTGAAAGTCAATAGCATTGTTTTCTGCGCAATTACAAGCAGCTAATAGCCCAAAGCCTCCTATGCTACACTTCCTCCATGCGCCTCAGGACAGCAGGCATCGGAGTGATTGTCGTAGTTGCCGCCGCGCTCCTCGCAGTAACGGACTATTGGTTCAAGGAACGCACGCAGCAGATCGCGCAGGAACCGCAAGACGTTCAGGAGCCGCAGGTCCCCACACCCGCGACCGGCACGGGGATGCTGCGAACGGGCAGCGGCGCGACTTCCCCCATCCCCAGAGTCGTGAAGAAGGGTGCCTCGCTCAAGAAGTACACCGGTCCGGTGATCGAAAATGTGCTCGCCACCCTCCAGCTCATCCCGGTAGAAACGAGTGAGGCGAGCCTTTTACAGCTCATCGCTCCCGAAGGGCTGTCCGTCCGGACGAACGTCCTCCTCCTGAATAACGACCGCGCCGCGCTCTTCTCCTGGACGGAGAGCGACGATGTGAAGACTCTCTTCTCCGCGCTCAAGCAGGCGCTCCAGGAGCAATTCTCGCCGAAGGTGCAGGACCTGATCGATGAGACGCGCACGCAGGAGAACGGCCCGCCGGTGGACATCCTCTCCTTCTTCGACCCGGCGATCAGCGCGGAGAAGGTGGTGTTCCTCCGCGTCCGAACGCGCCTGTATGAGCTGCATTTCGCGAAGGAGAAGGAAGGCATGATGAACCGGCTGATTGCGGAGCTGAGCAGGTGAATCCCTCACCCCTGACCCCTCTTCCCTCACCCTAAATCCCTCTCCCGATGGGAGAGGGACTCCCACTCTCCCTTCTCCCCTCGGGAGAAGGGCCGGGGATGAGGGAAAGGTTGAGGATGGGAGAAGGGCCGGGGATGAGGGAAAGGTTGAGGATGGGAGAATGGCCGGGGATGAGGGAAAGGTTGAGGATGGGAGAATGGCCGGGGATGAGGGAAAGGTTGAGGATGGGAGAATGGCCGGGGATGAGGGAATGCTTCGGTACCCTTCTTTATTGACGCCTGCACCTCTTTTCCTTAAGCTGCGTCAGCTATGGCGAAGAAAGTCGTCAAGGTCATCAAAGTGCAAGCCAAGGGCGGGCAGGCCAATCCTGCTCCCCCGCTCGGTCCTGTGCTCGGGCAGGCAGGCATCAACATCCAGGATTTCTGCGGCAAGTTCAACGCGAAGACGAAAGACAAGATGGGGCAGGTCATCCCCGCGGAGATCACCATCTACGAGGACCGCTCCTTCACCTTCATCCTCAAGCAGCCGCCCGCCTCGTTCCTGATCCTCCAGAAGCTGGGGAAGGAAAAAGGGAGCGGAACGCCGAACAAGGAGAAAATAGGCACCCTCAAGTGGAAAGACATCGAGGAGATCGCCAAAATCAAAATGCCGGACCTCAACACGACGGATATGGAAGCCGCCAAGCGCACGATCGCCGGAACGGCGAAGAACATGGGGGTGGTTGTGGAATAACGCCTCTCCTCCCTCACCCCTGACCCCTCTCCCCTCACCCTAAATCCCTCTCCCGATGGGAGAGGGACTCCCACTCTCCCTTCTCCCATCGGGAGAAGGGCCGGGGATGAGGGAAAGGTTGAGGATGGGAGAATGGCCGGGGATGAGGGAAAGGTGAGAATGGGAGAAGGGGTTTGGGGATGAGGGAACGTTGTTGCATGCAAACAATGTAACAATGTAGCAATGAAGCAATGAAACAATGTAATTTCCCGCGCTACACTCATACTCGTTCTTCCCTCCTTCCGTATGACCTCCGTCCTCTCCGCCGGTCTCTTCGAGTCATCTTTCCTCCTCTATGTCTCCTTCTTCGTTGCCGCTCTCTTCATCCTCCTCTTCATCCCGAGTCTGTTGGTCCCGGGGGCTAAGCCGGAGGGCATCGGAAAGGCGATCACGTGCTACCTCCTGAAAACGTTCGGCCTCGTTCTCGTGGCACTGAGCGTCGTGCAGATCGTCTACGGGATGCTGACACTCAACATCCCGGATGTCCCCGCCCTCTCCGCCATCATCCTCGTCCTCGTGGTCGGTGTCGGGATCATGGTCCACATGAGCCGCGTGCTTCGCGAGTGCGTGGACGACGCATCGGAAGCGGTGTCGCGTCTGGTGTTCTGCCACACCATCGAGGTCATCGGCATTCTCATCGCCATCATCTCGGCTCTCTCCGTCGTCTTGTCATTCATCGTCCGGCAGCAGCTCGTCGGCTGGGAGATGCCCGCGACCATGATTCTCCTCGGCCTCTTCATGGCCTTCGTCTCCTCGGTCGCCGTGAACACACGGAACGCGCGGGTGGCGAGGAAGGGGAAGAAAAAATAGGGGTTAGGGTTGGGGTTAAGGGTTGGGAAGTTTGGTTTTTTCTTTTCCATATACAGGAGAGGGTCTCCATAAAAATTTGGGAGCGGGTCTCAATAATTTGGGAGCGGGTCTCCGACCCGCGTTTTGTCTCCGACCCGTGGTTTACATGAGAGCCTCACCAATTGTCCAGTGGAGTTATTTCCCATTTTCCAGATGCCGATGACCATGGAAACTCCTCAGGAGATTCAACAAGATGAGCTCTCACAGGATTCAGAATGATGTACTCAAGTGCCTTTCCGGCATCATCCGGAAACCGCAGATGAAAGCGAGATTGCCAGATTGCACCAAGCCCGGTGTCGTATCCTACTCCGATCTTGTAACTTTTTATGATTTTTGAAATCGATAATGGTGCCGGAACATTGAGTAGAAAGTGGCAATGATCGGGCATGATGACAAAACCGAACAAAAGAAACGGAGACATTTGTTGTACCTTATAGAAGGTCTCGATTGCCTGTCTTGCAAAAACCGGATTTGAAAAAAGTGGTTTTTTCCTTGCGATGTTCGTTGTGACGAGCATCAAAGCCTCATTTTGGACGGAGTGTCGCTGGAACATGGAACATCAGCATACGCGGGTCGGAGACCCGCTCCCAGGGTCGGAGACCCGCTCCCAAGCCAGGGCATCGTGCCCCGATTTTTTTGTGTGGTGTTCAATCCCCAACCCCAACCCCAACCCCAACCCTTAACCCTAACCCCAACCCCAACCCCAACCCCAACCCTACAGCGCCACCGCCGTCATCGTAATCGTTGCCGAATATTTTCCTGTTGGTTGATGTTTGCTTGCGCCCACCTCCGCCCGGTATTGCAAAATTTCGGTTGAACCGTTTGTCGCCGTCCGGCTGCTGCGGGTAACAACCGTATAATTGGTCGTCGGGACATTCAGCCACTTGGGGCTGCTTGCGTCCGTCCCCCATTTCGTCGCGGTATCGGTACTGTTCGATCTGAGACGTCCTCCCCACTCGGAGTCCGACAGCGCAACTGACCACGTCTCCGCCGTCTCTGCAACCGCCGGCGTGTACGGCGCAATCGTGTCTCCATACTGTGAAACCATGTTCGCACTGTCACTGCCTTCCGTCTGCTGAGCACTCCAAGTCGCCTCATTGCTCGCAGAGTTCATGTTGTAATACTCGAACTTTATCCACGCGGCGGTGCGGGGAGTGGAGGAGAGACGGACCTCATCAAGGGTCCCCACCAAGCGCTGCTGTGTCGACCCCGCATCACCCCAGGCACCGATGCCGAA
>JBBAAJ010000065.1:0-7879 GCA_041658365.1 Candidatus Peribacteraceae bacterium
CCGTCTCGCTCATGAAGGACATGAAGCCCGACACCGTGACGCTGGAGGAAGCCAAGGCGCTCCTCTCGTTCCCGCGGACGCTCGGGAGGAACGATGCCGGCAGCTCCATCGAGCTCCATCTCGGCCGCTTCGGCCCGTATCTGAAAGCCGGAGAACTCACCGCTTCGCTCCCGAAGGACGTCCATCCTTTCACCGTCGATCTCCCCGCGGCGCAGCAGCTCCTCTCGCAGCGCGAAGGGCGCACGAACGGCCCGATCCTCTCGCTCGGCACCGATCCGATCTCGAAGGGAGAAATCACGGTGAAGGACGGCCGCTACGGCCCTTACGTGACCGACGGGAAAACGAACGTATCGTTGCCGAAGAAAATCGAGCCCTCTGCACTCACGCAGGACGAGGCGATCGAACTCCTGAAGAAGAAGCGCGAAGCCGGACCAAGCAAGTGGAAAGGAAGGTGGAAGAAAAAGGGATGAGGGTTGGGGTTGGGGTTGGGCCTCTCCATGCGATATAATCATTCCCGCCTAGGCGCGTAGCTCAGTTGGTAGAGCACAGGTCTCCAAAACCTGGGGTCGCAGGTTCGATCCCTGCCGCGCCTGCCATAGTCATTACTTCCACAAAAATCCGGAAACTTTGTGATCTACAAGTGGCCGCGTTGTAGCCCAGAGCTTTAACAAGGAACAAAGCTAAAAAACGATATCCGCTCTTCATTCATCTTCGCCACTCTCCGCTTCCTCCGGCTCAGCAAACCTCACACCGATCGTTGCGAACCAGCGAGCGTCATACCTGCTCGGTGGCAAAAATGAGTTCAAAGTCGATGGTTTGAAAACCGGATCAAACAGATCATTTAAATCGCCGAATGACACTCCGCCTTCGTCCAGAAGTCTTCGCAATTCATCCGGGCCTCCAGGAAATCCGTCGATAAACTGCCTGCATGTAAGTGTGAACCGCGGGCCGAGAGTGACTGTCTGCATCTGATTTTCTTCGCCGGTCTTTCCGTCTGCGGCTTCTTCCGGGAAGAACGCCCCGCGCTCCCGCCCCTGCCAACCGCATTTGTAGGCTCTCGTCAGCGGATCGTCGGAACATATGGTAGGTGGCCGGTGTTTCTTGCCTGCGTTTCGCTCGTTCTGCCCGCACTGATACCAGATTTGTTCCGGGGATAAACGCTTCTCCGCTTCTTCGTCGTCATCATGGAAAACGAACTCGATGATATACGGAAAATCCGGAGATCTGTTGAGCGCATTGATCACGCTGGCATGCTCCTGAAGTACCGGCAAGACCGGCGAATCCTCGTCACCCGCTGCCCGCCTCTCGGTTCTGGACTCTTCTAATGCCCTTGCCAAGGCAGCCGCTCCCGGCACCACGTCGTCCGCCTCTGCAAGATCATAGACAAGATCGTCAAAATCCACATCCGATGCTTCAACAGCCTCCACTATTTCCGTGCCACCCATAATCTTCGAAGCAAGAACAACTCTGGTTTTTGGCTGTTCCTCTTCTGCGGCTTCTTCATCTTTCCAATTTTTTTCTCCAGGTTCATTTTCCCTGTCCTGCTCCTCTCCTTCGTCTTCCTGCGACCCACCATCTATCAACTCCAGAACGACCTTGCATTCCGTGGAAGCCTTCGTGCAAGCAAACACCAACTCAGCGCTCGCTTTTCCATTTCGCCTCAAAACATCGCTGAGGGATGCAGTAGGGGGCTCTGCGCCAACACGTGTCCAGAAACTGTAAACCGGGCCGCTTTGGTCCGCCCGTGCAGCAAGACGGAACTCAAAAAAGGACTGGCCCGCTTGCTCCACAGCTCGCTGCAGGTCTCCAACTGTCGCGGTCTTAATGTTCATACAAAAGACCGGCCTCCGGTCGACGTCATCTGTTCCTCTGTCCGTTTCTCCCGGCCCGCCCTCGCCTGCCTGCTCTACCGCACTGCGCATGTCTGCAAGCGTTGCGTTTCTTCCGAGACGGATTACTCGTTGGCCTTCACTATCTGGTTCGCTATCCACGCTCCTGCCTCCACCTCCTCCCACTATCGCTCGCACACTTGGAATAATAGGGGACTTTGCCGTCTGTTCTTCCGCTTTCGCCGTGAGAATTCCCACCGCTTCATCTGCCATTTTCGTCCTTGTTTCCATATTTTCCCCTTGTCCTGTCGCTCTAAGAAGCCCCTTGAGGATCCGAATACGATGAGCAAGACTTCGTGTTAAATGTATTGAAGCTTGTTTTTCGACATTATCGTATAAACCCTTCAGCTGATCTGGGAACTTACCGAGAAGTTTGCGGCTGCTTTCGATGTTTCGACTCATAGAAAAATCGCAGTAAAAGGAGATGGATTCTGGGACTATGCCACAGGATAGTCAAGGTACGGACTGAATCGAAGACTCGCCCTGCATACAATCCTGTAAAAGTGTATGCTACACTCGCAGAATCCGATGGAGGTGCGCATTCATATCCCGCGGCCGCTTCTCACACTCACGATCATCGCTGTGGCGCTCCTCGTCTGGAACGGCGTGATCAGCTTCAACTTGGGAAAACAAAAACTGCAAGCCGATGCCTCGGGTGGCGTGCGCGCATCCACGGTCATCGCGGAAGCGACGCAGGACATTGACCGGGAACGCGTGAAGCAGGCCGTCCTCGACCATCGTGAGGAAATCCTCCGCTTTCAGGTGCAGGTCCTCGAACAGGAGGTGCTTCGGGAGAAGAACCCGGAGAAACTCAAGGCTCTCACGGACTCGCGCGCCGTCCTGCTGAGTATCATCCGGCAGCGGACGGATTCGGAGAAACTCCTGAAGCTCTCGCTTCAGCAGCTGTGGGAAGCGGAGGGAACAACCTACGCAGACAGAGGCCCCGCCCCGGGTATCGCGTTCCTGTGGCCGGTGGAACCGATTCTCGGTTTATCGGCCACCTTCGATGACAAGGCATATCTCAAGCGGTTCGGGCTTCCTCATCGCGCCCTCGACATCCCCACCAATCAGGGCACTCCCCTCCGGGCCGCGCGCGACGGGACCGTCCTGAAGGTCTCGATGAACGGCCTCGGCTACAGCTACATCGTTCTCTCGCACGAGGGGAACGTGGAGACGATCTACGGCCACATCAGCTCTGCGCTGGTGCAGCCGGGTGATGTTGTGCGTGCCGGCCAGTCCATCGCTCTCTCCGGCGGTCAGCCGGGTACGCACGGCGCCGGCCTCCTCACGACCGGTCCGCATGTCCACTTCGCCGTGCGTGTCCAGGGCGCGCTGGTGGACCCGCTTCCATATTTGCCGAGATGAAAGCTCCCAACAGTTAACTGTTAACTGTTAACAGCTTTAATGTTTCGAGCGCGAAAGGATCTGTCATCCCGGCGATGAAATCCTTGACCGCGTCGGGGAGCTCACTTCCGGTTTTTTTCATCAAATCCAGAACCTTCTCCGGCGGTTTTCGAAGATAAGACTTAAAAAGTTTTTTTATAACCTGTTTCCCCCGCCGTGCCTGGCGCTGGACCGAGGAACTCAAGTAAAGATGATCCCAGAGAAACCGCCGCAGTTCCCCGAGCGAGGCGACCATCGAAGGTGAAAACACGACGAGTGGAACATCGGCTGCATACACATCATCAATGTCCTGGATTCGCTGCCGCCTCAGGCGCTTTTCGGTTTCCAGATAAAGATCCGAAACCAGAAGACCGACGAGCGCCCCTCTAAGCTCGGTCCCGTTTGACCGTGATTTTTTCAGAGCTTTCCGACCCAGTGCCGTCCGCGCGACGTCCTTGAAACCGAAGAGTTTCGCCCGGATGCCGTCATCCGTGTCATGTGCGGTGTAGGCGATCTCGTCGGCCAGATTTACGATTTGCGCTTCCAGCGACGAACTCCGGGAAACCCGTCCTCTTCCTGGACGATCGTGCGATGTCTGATGCCTCATGAGCCCTTCGAGGATTTCCCGGTTCAGGTTCAGCCCATGGTACTTAGTCGTGCGCTCCTCGAGGAGGCCGACGACGCGAAGGGATTGCTCGTTGTGTTCGAACGTCTTCCCGCAGGGCTTCAGGCATTGCCGCATCGCCTCTTCTCCGGCGTGTCCGAAGGGCGTGTGGCCGAGGTCGTGCGCGAGCGCGATCGATTCCGCGAGGTCCTCATTGAGACCGAGCGTGCGCGCGATGTCACGACTGATCTGCGCGACCTCCATCGTGTGTGTCATGCGCGTGCGGTAATGGTCCCCATGCCCCGAGACGAACACCTGCGTCTTGTGCTTGAGACGCCGGAACGCCTGCGTGTGAATGATGCGATCGCGATCGCGCTGGAAGGGGAAACGCGTCGCGTCTGCATGCTCCGGATGTTTGCGGCCCAGTTCTCCGCCATGCGGGACGGCGAAGGGTTGAAGGAGTTCGTTGGCACGCCGGATGCGGTCGGGGAGCGGCTTCATCGGAGAATCCAGTGTACGCCTTTCCTTCCGCGCTTTTATCAAGACGACCGTCGCCCGCGCCTTGGCTCGTCCCTGGGTTCATGAGGTGGGTGACCGCATCCGGGATCCTAAGATCCCGGAGATGTAAGCCTCCCCTAGGACGCTGTTAGAGAAGAAGCGTTTGGCGCGACTAACGAGTCGTCGAGACAGAGTGGGATGTTACACGATATCCGAAGATACCGGAAGGAAATGGAGTAGCCATGAGTAGGGAGAAAGGAGGTGTGGCACGGGCATCGTGCCCGTGGTTGTCAAGAGAGTGGAAAATTGAGAGAGTACTCAAGTGCAAGGATCAAGCCAACCGTTTCAGGGAAAAGCAATCGAACGAAAAGGAGCGTACCTGCCCCATCGGCGGGATTGGTTGGGTGGAATGTGGAAAGGAGTCTGCCAAACCATGGGCACGATGCCCATGCCACCTCTGCTATAGCCTTCATCCCTGTCATCCTGCTTTCTCCGCCAAAGAATCATGTGATCCGTTGGCAGCTGGTAGCAAGGGATGGATGTCTCCCTCGCTACTCACTACCTTTCCCTCCAGCTTCACAGCCAGACCATTCGTGTACCCCTCCCTTACCGCCTCCCTATCCCCACCGCGGTATGTCCAATAACGCTCCGGCTCGCACCGCGTGCACCCTTCCATCCGTTCGACGCGCTCCTTTGGCACCCCGGACTCTCCGAGTTGATGCTCCAATGCCGCGCGGAGATCGATACATTTCCCCCGTACGAATGCCCGGAGAGCCGGCACCTCGCGGATCGGATCGGAAAATCCCGCGCACGTCGTGCAGAGTGACGGTCCAAGGGCGATGAACACGTCCTGCGGCATAACTCTCCATTCGTCCTTCAGCGCCTGAAATACGGGAACGATGATGTTGACCGCCACCATACGCCATCCGGCGTGGATCACGCCGATCACCCGTTTCTTCGGCTCGAAGAGTACAAGACCCTGACAGTCCGCGAATGACACGACGAGCGTGAGTCCCGGGACGTCGGTGAAGACCGCATCCGCTTCCTCCTTCCTCCAGGACGGCGCACGGACAACTATGGCCCGATTCCCGTGCACCTGCTTCGGGCCCATGACATTCTTCGTTTTGAGCAGACGACGGACGTCCTCTTCCCCGTGCATGGCGTCCTCCTTCAGGAAAAGCTGCACATCGAGCCTGGAAGCGTAGGGCCTCAGGAGACTGAATGGATGTGAGATCATGGTGTCTAAGACTGCCGGAGGAGAGCGGGGATCTCCGCGATGACGTCGCGCGTCGTGTACGCAAACCCACGCCGTGAGAACAGCAAATCCCCCGCGCGCTTGATCGCCGTGCTTGCGCGAACGCACGCCTCGATGGGGTCTTCCTTCTGAGCGATGAGTCCGGCAACGATCCCCGCGAGCGCATCCCCCGTCCCGCCGACCGTGAGACCGGCATTGCCGCCATCGACTTTCCGCACGTCGCCCGAAGGAGAAATGATCGTGTCTGTCGGGCCTTTGAGCAGCACCGTGCACCCGGTTTCGCGGCAATGCTTAAGAATCTCCTCATAGCGGAGCCCCATCCGCTCCAGCTCACCCTGATGGGGCATCAAGACCGCTTGTTTGCCACGGAGGCACCGAAGGCTCTTTGGCTGCAGCGCGGAGGCATCGGCGACGACCGGGCACGGACATTCCTCGAGCAGCGCCAGGATGGACCGGAGATTGCCCTCTGTCCGCGCGAGGCCGGGGCCGATGACTGCGGCATCCATGGTCGCGAGGAGCTCGATGATCTGGCTGCAATCGCGAGCGCTGAGTTCATCGGAGTTCTGTGAGCCAAACGGATGCACCTGGAAATTGAGCGAGGTCATCTTCGCTACTTCCGCGTGGACAGAGGGTACGCAAACGAAAACCAAATCCACTCCTGTCGCTTCGGCGGCAAGTGCTGCGAAGAGCGGGGCTCCGTGCTGCGTGCGCGAGCCGCCGATGACCGCGACACTCCCGTTCTCGCCCTTGTGGGACAGAGGGCGGCGTTGCATGAACCAGATCCTACGCCCGGTGGCTCCCCTTTCCTAGGTAGTGCTAACGCTTGCATTCAAAATAACCGCGGGTAGATACCCGCTCTCTTTGGGGGAAAGAATTACTTTGTATAATGGGAGCAGGTGTCTACCTGCGTCGCTTCTTAAAGCTTCCTTACACGAAACCGCTCGTACGCCGCTATGACCTCCTCCCTGATCCGCTGCTGGAAGTTCGCACGGGAAAACCGCTCCGCCGCTCTGCGGATCGTTGGCCGATCCCATGTGATGGTCAGGAATTCCTGCACGGCGGCGGCGAACGCATCCACCGTCTGTTCGGGCACCAGCAGTCCCGTCTCGCGATTTTTCACCACATCCAATATTCCCCCTCGCGCGAACGCGATCACCGGAACGCCGGAAGCCTGCGCCTCGAGAGGAACGATTCCCGCATCCTCCACCTGCGGGAACAGGAGACATTCCGCATTTGCGTACAGAGACGGCAGCTCTGCGTCCTCCACGTGACCCAGGAATGCAACCGTCGGCCCCGCAAGTTTCTTCAGGCGCGAAGCATCACCGCCCGTGCCGCCGATCTTCAGCGGCAGTTTGAGTTTGTTCGCGAGCTCGATGAGGAGATCGAACCGCTTGTAGGGAACGAGGCGGCCGAGGGCGAGGAAATAGGGGCTAGGGTTAGGGTTGAGGGTTGGGGTTTCGGGAAGGGGGGTCTCGAAAAACTTTTCCTCCACCGGCGGATGGATCACGACGCTGTCGCGGCCGTAAATGCGTCTGATCCTCACTTGGGTTTCAGCCGAGTTCGCGATGAAATGATCCACACGACGGCTGTTCGCCAGATCCCAGCGCCGCAGCCGCTTGAGCTCGGCTTTCACGAGACGCCGGAGCCATCCCCGGATACGGAAATCCCGGAGGTACTCCTCCTCCATCTCCCAGGCGTACCGCATCGGCGTGTGGCAGTAGGAAACGTGCACGCTCTCCGGCGGGAGGATGACGCCTTTCGCAACCGCATGGGAGGAACTGAGCACGACATCGAAGCCCCGAAGATCGATCCGCTCCAGCGCCCGGGGCATCCAGGGAAGGAGATACTGGTGACGACGGGTGAGGCAGTAAACGGACTGGAGGATGGGACTCGTACGGATATCGGCATCGGCGAGAGGGCCGAGATGTTTACATGAAGCCACGGTGGTGAAGATCGGAGAGCACGGCCACAGCGCATGGAATGCCGCCACCACGTGCTCCGCCCCCCCGTACGTCGGCAGCCAGTCGGCGACAATCGCAACGTCCATAGGCAAACTATAGGACTTCATGACGCTGGAATCGAATGGGTATTCAGTATCAAGTATTCAGTATGAAGGGGATGACAAAAAAGAGTTCCCTGAATACTGCCTACCGAATACCGAATACTGCATATGTATCCCTGTATACTTTCCGCCATGCCACTCAAGGCACCGAGACGGCTACCCAGGCACCTCCGTCGGCCGGCGAGCTC
>JBBAAJ010000066.1:0-7879 GCA_041658365.1 Candidatus Peribacteraceae bacterium
GTATCTACCTGCGGTCGGCAAGAATAAGCCATTATCGTTCAACCGCGGGTAGATACCCGCTCTGGTGGATGTAAGAATCTTTTGGACAAAATTATTTTCTCCACACAATTTGGCTATGATCCTGCTATACTCGCGAACGCTTCCCCCACTTTCCCATGAGAAAGTTCTCACTCTGGTACGTCGTTCTGGGCGCTACAGTCATCATCGCCATCTGGCTCGTCGCGAGCTACAACGGGCTCGTCACCGCGAAGGGATTCGTGACGAACCAGTGGGCGCAGGTGGAGACGCAGTACCAGCGCCGCATTGATCTCGTCCCGAATCTCGTGAGCACGGTCAAGGGCGCGGCGCAATTCGAACAGGAGACCTTCCTGCAGGTCACGGAGGCTCGGAGCGCGTGGGCGCAGGCGAAAACCGTGGGGGATCGCGGGCAGCAGATCCAGGCCGCGACGAACTTCGATACGGCCCTCGGAAGACTTCTGGTGACGGTGGAGGCCTACCCGCAGCTCAAGGCGACCGAGGCATTTCGGGACCTCATGGCGCAGCTCGAGGGCACCGAGAACCGCATTTCCGTCGCTCGCAAGGATTACAACGATGCGGTCTTCGGCTACAACGTGCGCGTTCTGCGCTTCCCGGGACTCGTCGCCGCGAAGCTCTTCGGCTTCCAGCCGGAGAAGTCCTTCGAGGCGGTGAAGGGGAGCGAGGTGGCGCCGACAGTTGACTTCAACAAGTGAGACTTCCCCTCTCCGCCATGGTGCATCCCCGATGCGCTGTTTCCAGGATTGCTCTGACGCTCCTTGCGGCGGGACTCGTCTGGGGGTCGGTTCTCCCCATGGCGCATGCCGTCGCGATTCCTCCGAATGACGGATTCGTGACGGATGCAGCGGGTCTGCTCACGCCGGAACAGAAGCAGGCGATCGAGGCGGATCTCGGCGCGTACCGGCAGGCGACCAGTAACGAGATCGCCATCGTGACGCTCCCGGGTCTCGAGGGGCAGCCAATCGAGGACGTGGGGTTGGAGATCGGCCGGAAGTGGGGAGTGGGGTCGAAGGCGAAGAATAACGGCATCCTCATCGTGATCGCCAAGGAGGAGCGTCAGGCGCGCATCGATGTGGGGTATGGTCTCGAAGGTGCGGTGCCGGACATCGTGGCGAAAGGCATCATCGAGAGGGACATGGTTCCGCGCTTCCGCGATGGCGATTACGGAGGCGGGATCACCGCGGCGATCGATGCTCTCAAGAAACACATCGGCGGGGAGTACACGGCGGATCGCTACACGCAGTCTGCGGGCGGATTCGACGTCGGCGCGTTCTTTATCTTCCTCCTCTTCGCCGCATTCCAGGGCCTGCTTGCGTTCATGGCGCGTTCCAAGTCCTGGTGGCTGGGCGGCGTCGTCGGCAGCATCGGAGGCGTGGTCCTCGCACTCCTGTTCGGGTGGTGGCTGAGCATTCCCGCCCTCGTTGCGCTGGGTCTCCTCCTCGATTTCTTCGTCTCGCGCCGCGGCCCGTCACGGCGGGGAAGGGGAGGATGGTGGCTCGGTGGCGGAGGGTTCGGCGGCGGCGGGAGAGGAGGAGGATTCGGCGGGTTCAGTGGCGGGAGCTTCGGAGGAGGCGGCGCGAGCGGACGGTGGTGATGGAAAAATTAGGGATGAGGGTTGGGGTTAGGGTTGGGGATTGGTTGCCATTTTTTGTTCTGAAAAAATTCCTGATTCTTGATTCCTGATTCTTCCGTACAATACTTCCATGCGCGTGGCGTCGGTTGCCATCATCGCGTACATGATCATGGACTTTGCCCCCAGAGCTCCGGTGCCCGTCCCGGAGCCGGTGACCGCGTACGCCGGACAGGGGCAGGGGGAGCTTGCGGTGGTCATGGGGGAGAAACAGGTCTTGGGTTCCGTGGCGCGCGGGGCGACCCATATCCCGTTTCTCAATCTGAATCTCTCCGCTTCCTGCGAGCAGGATATTATGGTCGATGACATCACGCTCACCCACATCGGTCTGGGACGCGCGACGGACATCGCGGGCGTGTACATCTCCGACGGAACGCGGAGGCTGACGCGCGCGAAGCGATTCGATCCTGGGAGCAGGGAGGCGAACCTGCGCTTCTCGCCGCGTTTGACCGTACCGAAATGCGGTGCGGTGCGGCTCCAGGTGCTCGCGGATATCGCCACGGACGCAGACGTCGCCTCCGAGCACGGCATCACGCTCGCCCGCGTGACGGATATCCTGTCCTCGGCGAAGCGCACGGTGCTCGAGGCCGGAGACCCGAAAGAGCGCATAGTGACGACGCCGAAGAAAGAGGGGGCCATCACGGTGAACTTTCTCCCGGTGAACAAGCGTCGCCGGTACGGGCGCATCGAGACGGTGGCGCGCATACAGCTCACTGCTGATGCGAAGGCATCGCATCTCCTCAAGAAGATCATGCTCAGGAACAATGCGGACGCACGGGACATGGATCTCGTGAACATGAGACTCGAGACGCGTTCCGGCTCCGTCCTCACCCGGACGGCTTTCCGCATGCAGGGGACATCGGTGACGCTGGAGTTCTCGCCGAGCTACATTCTCCGCCGCAGTGAAACGATCGTGCTGCTCCTCAAGGCGGAGATCCACACCTCGAATTACCGGAAAGTGGATTTCTTCATGGAGGAACCGGGGGATCTCGAGGCGACGGTGTACCAGGGACGGTGATACGGCTTCGCGATGAAAACGCTGCGAATGTTTTTCGAAAGTTATTTGCAGTAGCGGCATAGCGATATCGCTTCGCCGCTATTAAAGAAAAGTTCAGATGAACAATCGTATCATG
Organism: Candidatus Peribacteraceae bacterium; assembly: GCA_041658365.1. Lineage (GTDB taxonomy): Bacteria > Patescibacteriota > Gracilibacteria > Peribacterales > Peribacteraceae > 2-02-FULL-51-10. The sequence goes on from JBBAAJ010000066.1 coordinate 2,800, forward strand.
TATATCGCGAAGCCGTATGAGTTGGCATACACTCTGCGTGTGCGTGTTCAACGTGGCATCTTCGTTGTGTGTTTGAGCTCCGTTCTCCTGGCGTCCTGCGGGAAGCGCCCGGTCGAGCTTCCCGCGGAAGAGGTGATCCGGCGGACGGTGCTCAGGAGTCAGACAATCGATTCGGTGTCGTACGAAGGAATCGCATCTTTGGCCTTGGACGGGAAACAGGAGCTCTCCGGAAACATAGCCGCTTCCGGAGTGATTCGCAGCGGCGATCATGCATGGGCGATGCAGGCAGCGGGGGAGTTCATGAAGAAGGAAGGAGGGAAAATCCTCCGAAAAGGGAGCGGAGCGGTGAGCCTGTCCTCGCCGAAGCCCGGCACCCTGTTCCTCCGCATCGAGAGGTTGCAGGGGCCGCTCTTCAAAATGCCCGTGCTCTCCGGAAGCGTCCTCGGGAAGTGGTGGCGGGTAGCGGGGACCGCGGCGGAAGTGATCCCGGGTACAGGTGGAACGCCGGACCCGCGTTTCGTGGACGCGTACGTGTCCGCGGTCGAAGTTCTGGGTGGCGGTCTCGAACCTCTCGGAGGGGGGCTCGTGTATCGTTACTCCGTGCGCGTGTCGTCCGGAGCCCTGTGGAACTTCATGAAGCGTATGCCCACGTGGAGCGGGGCGCCCTCGTTCGATGCGCGCGGCGAAGTGTGGATCGACCCGTCGACATTCCTCCTCCAGCGGGCGAAGTGGACGGTTCGCTCGTTCCCGGTGCGCGGTGGGAATCTCCATGCCACACTCGAGGTGGTTCTCCGTGCGTACGATCGCTCGCCGGATATTCCCTTGCCCGAAGCTCTGGGATCTGCGCTGTCGCCTGATACTATCTTCGACATCTTTTCGCCAGGCTAGCTAGTTTCCTATCCGCGAGCTTCCGTGGATACTGGGGGAGACGCATGATGCAGGATCTTCCACCAACAGCGCCGGTCGACGGCATCGTTCCGCCGCCCGCCCGGATGACTCGGTCGGACGGCCCCGCCCCTTCTCCTGAAACTCCGCCGGCGGGAATTTCTCTGGAAACATTATCCGTCGGAGCGAAGACGGCGCAGCCGAAGAAGAAGCTGAATCCCGCGCTGATCGTGTTCGGTGTCATCGCCGCTGCGTACGTTCTCTCGGCGCTCGTGCTCATTTCGCTCTTCCCGCGGCCGGACGGGAGCCTCATGAACGTCCGGGTGGGAGGGAGCGCTCTCTTCGCGCTGACGGCGATCCTGTGGCTGCTCTTCGGCGTGGTGGGATTCCTGCGGATCTCGGGTATCAAGGAGCATCCGCGCATGAAGATGTTCGCGCTCATCCGCCTGCTCATCATGGTCGTGCCGATGGCGCTCGTGGGGGGCTTTACCGTCCTGCTCATCAACATTCCCCCGAGTCTCACGCTGAAAGTGGTGTCTCCCGAGGCGGCCGCGGAACTCATTTCACCCGTATCGGTCACCTTCGGGATGGAGACAGCGATGAAGATCTTCGCCATGCAGAAGCTCACGCCGCTCAGCTACAAGTGGGATTTCATCGGGAGCGGGGTTCCGCAGCAGGAAACGTTCGACCCGCAGGCGACGTACCTCTACACGAAGGCGGGGGTTTTCAGCGTGACCGCCCGCGTCACGATGACGGACGGAACGGTGAAACGCGTGACGCGGAAGCTGATCATTCCGCGTTCGAGCTTCGCCGTGCAGCCGGGGACTCCGATTATTGACGAGCCGGTGACGTTCTCCATCGAGCACTTCTTCCCGAAGACGAATGAGCAGAACGCGCCGAAGCTCGCGAAGGCGAAGTGGGATTTCGACGGCGACGGCGTGGTGGATTACGAGACGGACAAGCTCGTCGCGGGCACGACCTACCGCAAGCTCGGTCCGGTGAACGCCTCCGTCGTCATGACGCTCACGAACCAGACGCAGCAGACGCTGCAGCGCGCGCTCCAGGTATCCAAACCGCCGGAGCAGCCGTTCCCGATCACCCTCGAAACGGAGCCGCAGACCCTCCTCGGGCCGCCGCCGTTCGGCGTGCTCTTCGTCCTGAAAACGAAGGAGCCGATCGCCAATGCGTCGTGGGATTTCGGGAACCAGAAATCCGCCGAGGGCTTGCGGGTGGCGCAGGTGTATACCCTCGTCGGGAACTACACGGTGAATGTCAACGTGCGGTCCCAGAGCGGTTCCATTGCAAAGCTCTCGAAGATCGTGCGCGTGACGAACCCCCTCGAGCTGCGAGATCTGCTTTTCGAGGGGAAACCGGAGGTGAAGGACTTCACCGTCGCCGGGCAGGTGCCGCTGACGGTGAATATCACGCCCGTCACGTCCATGCCGCTCATCACCTACTCCTGGGATGCCCCGAATGCGTCCGATGTTCTGGCGACGGAGAAGAACTTCTCTGCGGTGTATCGCGACCAGGGGAAGTACTTCATCGATCTCATCGGGGTCGATCCGGACCAGAATGTCTTCCGGAAACGCATCACCGTCAATGCGGAGGCGGCGCAGTCGCTCGTGAAGTTCAGCATGGATCCTTCCGCGCCGATGTCTCCGGCAAATGTCACGTTCGATGCCTCGGATACCTTCATTCCGTCGGGCGAGGAGATCACCGGTTTCGAGTGGGATTTCGGGGACAAAACACAATCAGGCGACAAGACGCAGTATTCCGGGTCGCGCATCGAGCACCGGTTCGAGAAAGAGGGAACGTACATGATCACGCTGAACGTGCGGACGACCGCCGGGAAAGTGTACACGGGCAGGCAGACGCTCGTCGTGCGCGCGCCGCTGGTGGATGCCTGTTTCATTCCGAGCCGCCGGAGCGGGAAAGCGCCGCTGGGCGTCCGCTTCGAAACCCAGTGCTCCTCGGGCGAATTCACGAACTGGCTGTGGGATTTCGGAGACAATGCGCAGAGCGACCAGCGGGAGCCGACGCACGTGTACGTCATCCCCGGTGAATTCAACGTCACGCTCACGGCCATCACCAGGGACGGCATCAAGAGCGTGAAGACCACGATCATTTCCGTTTCAGAGTGATGAAGAAAGCTTCTCTCGTCCGCTTCATTGCGATTGCCGGCATTGTCGCCATCATCCTCGGGGCTTTGCTTCCGGCACTGAGCGCGCTGCCTTCTTAAACATACCGCTTTCCCCGCTTTCCCCGCAGCCGGGACGCGGCGTCCCGGAAAAACGGCGGCTGGCGCCGCCGACTGCGATACGGTATCGCAGCTGCGGGAAATACAACAACCGGTTAACAGTTGGCCGTCGCGAACGTCCGGAATCGCGCATGCGCAGCTTCGGGCTTTTCGCGCAGCAGGAACGTTCCCGCAGCGGCGATCATCGCGCCGTTGTCCGTGCAGTAGCGGAGAGAGACCGGCGTGCGCAGACGGATGGCTTTGGAATGAAGGGTTTCTTCCAGGGACTTCCTGAGTGCGTGGTTCGCGGCGACGCCGCCGACGATGTGGACTTCCCGTGCGTCCGGGAATCGCTCCAGCGCTCTGGAGACCCGGTGCGTGAGATGGGCGCAGATCGCCTGCTGGTAACTCGCGGCAATCGCGGCGAGTTCCCGCGGGGGAAGCGCGCCGCTTCGGGCAGCCAGGAGGTCGCGGAGGAGGTACTTGAGCGAGGTCTTGAGACCCGAGAAGCTGAAGTCGAGTACTGTGGAATCATGGAGCGGGAGCGGAAAAGAAAAGCGCTTCGGATCGCCGCTCTCCGCCAGTTTCTCGAGTGCCGGGCCGCCGGGGTAGGGGAGGCCGAGCATCGCTGCCCCTTTGTCGAATGCTTCCCCCGCCGCGTCGTCACGCGTGGAGCCGAGGAGCGAGCCGGTTGTGTGCGAGGTCCGGTACCAGAGTTCCGTGTGTCCTCCGGACACCGAGAGCGCGAGAAGGGGGAACGCCGGTTCGTCGGAAGGATCGGGCGGAGTATCCGTGAGCCACGGGGAGCTCAGGTGCCCGAGCGTGTGATGGACGCCGATGAGCGGCTTACGCCACACGGAGGCGAGGACGTGCGCCGTCGTCGTTCCGACGAGGAGAGAGCCGAGGAGCCCCGGTCCCATGGCGACGGCGATCGCATCGAGCGCATCCTTCGCGATGCCGGAAGCGCTCAGTGTCTTCTCGAGAACCGGGAGCATCGTCACCAGTTGCTGCCTCGCCGCGTCTTCGGGAATGACGCCGCCGAGATGACGGAAATCCTGCCCGGACGTCGCGATCAGGCAGTGCACCACCTGCCGTCCGTCCCTCACGATGGCGGCGGAGGTCTCATCGCACGAGGTTTCGATACCCAGAATCAGCATCCAGCGTAAGGATAGAGTGAACAGTTCACTGTTAACAGTAACTTTAAGGTACACTTTTCTTATGGAACTCTTCCCTTCAAGACCCGTGGCGTTAAGTATCGGCCCCGTCGATATCCACTGGTACGGGATCATGTACCTCCTCGGGTTCCTCCTCGGCATGTGGCTGCTGCCGCGTCTCCAGCGCTATCGCGGGCTCAGCCTTTCCGCGGAGCAGCGCGACAAACTTGTCTTCAATGTGTTCCTCGGCGTACTTCTGGGCGGCCGTCTGGGGTACGTGCTGTTCTACGGCGGGAGCGAGTACTTCGCCTATCCGCTGAAGATCCTCGCTGTCTGGGAAGGGGGGATGTCGTCGCATGGGGGGTTCATCGGCGTCACCATCGCGCTCCTGATCTTCGCTTGGCGGGAACGCGTGAAGCTCCTCCCGCTCGCCGATGTGCTCGTCGTCCCCGTTGCGCTGGGACTCGCGCTCGGACGCATGGGGAACCTCATCAACGGCGAGCTCTATGGGACGATCACTCTGCTGCCGTGGGGGATGCACTTTCTGGGTGTGGAGGGGCTGCGCCATCCGACGCAGATCTACGCGGCGCTGAAAGACATATTGATCGCCTTGGTCTGCTTCCTGCATCTCAAGCACACTGCAGGCTCGCAGCGCTCGCACGGCATGACTGCAGCGCTCTTCCTGATTTTCTATGCTCTGCTTCGTTTCCTCGTGGAATACGTCCGCGATCAATCGTTCGTCAGCACGTATGTGATCGGGGGGGTGCGCCTGAGTGAAGGGCAGCTTCTCACGCTCCCCGTCTTC
>JBBAAJ010000067.1:0-7825 GCA_041658365.1 Candidatus Peribacteraceae bacterium
GGTGATGACATCCACGCTCGGGCGTTGCGTAGCGATGATGAGGTGCATCCCGACGGCGCGCGCCATCTGCGCGATCCGGGCGATCATCGTCTCGGTGTCCTTGCGGTGCTGCCGCATCATGAGGTCTGCGAGCTCGTCCACCACGACCACGATTCTCGGGAGCTTCTTCTCTTCTTCCGCCTGCCGTTCATTGTACTCGGCGAGGTTCCGGACTCCGATCTCGGAGAAACGGTGCAGCCTGCGTCCGAGCTCCGCGATGGCCCACCGGAGAGCCTGGAGCGCCTTGTCCGATTCCGTGATGACGGGAGTGAGGAGGTGGGGGATGCCGTTGTAGGGCATCAGCTCCACGCGCTTCGGGTCGATGAGGATGAGCTTGAGTTCGTGCGGCGCATTCTGGAAGAGGAGGGAGATGAGGATCGTGTTCATGCAGACGGACTTCCCCGATCCGGTGGCGCCGGCGATGAGGAGGTGCGGCATGTCCTCGATGTTGGCGACGATCGCCTCACCGCCGACGCCGCGGCCCAGCGGAATGGTGAGCGGCGACTGCGACTGGCGGAACTGCTGAGATTCCAGCAATTCCCGGAGGTACACCGTCGAGCGCCGTTCGTTCGGCAACTCGATCCCCACGAGCGCCTTGCCGGGGATGGGCGCCTCGATCCGCAGGCTGTGCGCCGCGAGCGCGAGCGCGAGATCGTCCTTGAGGGTTTCGATCTTGCTGAGTTTGATCCCTTCCGCCGGTTGGAGCGTGAACTGCGTGACGGTCGGTCCGGGGTGAGCGTCCTTCATGGTGACGTCCACTTCGAACTCCGCGAGCTTCTCCTTGATGAGCGCGGCCTGGCGCTTGAGGTCCTCGTCGTTCACCGTGAGCTCGCTCCGCCTGCTGTCGAGCAGGTCCATTTCCGGGAATTTCCATTCCTCGAAGCGCGTGTCCTTCATTTCCAGAATCTCGCTCCGGCCTTTCACCGGCTGTGCCTTTCGCGGGGGGAGGGTTTCTTCCTCTCCCTGTTCCTCCGCGAACTCCGGACGCACGATATTCAGGTCCGGTTCAGGACGATCCTGTTCGATCAAATCGAGTGACCCTCTGTCCTCTGTCTCTTCCAGTTCCTCATTTTCTTTTTCCTCTTCCTCCCGGTGTTGATTTCGATCCTTCTGTCCCTTCGATGCCGCAAGGTTCTTGAGGAGGGCGGGGATGTCCGGCTCGAACGTGATGAAGAGCCCCGCAACGAGGAGGGCGCCTAGCATAATGTACCCGGCGCTCTTGCTCAGGAAAGCGATGAAGGGGAACGCCATCATGAATCCGACCGCGCCGCCGAGCTCGTTGCGCATGTTGGCAAAATCTCCGGGCGGAGCGGTGAGCTGCATGATCCCGAGGAAAGCGGCGAAGCACAGCAGGAGACCGTACGTGCGTTTGCGCTCAATGTTCGGCGTGCTGCCGATCATCAGGAGGCAGCCCAGGGCTACGAGGAGTCCCGGGAAGAGGAATTTCCACGAGCCGAAGAGGAAGGTGAGCACCTTGCCGAGGCCGAGGCCGAGCGCGCCGGCGTTGTTTCGGAGCGCGAGGAAGAGCACGAGACCGAGACCGATGGTGAGCACGGCTTTCACCTGTCTGCGTGTGTGCGCCTCAAGTGCGAATTCATGCGTGTCCTTGCGCCGTGAGCGCCGCCGCTTCGCATGCGCCTTTCGTCGGGCTTTGGGCATCAATGTCCATTGTAGCCTATTGCAAGGGGGGAAATCGAGGATTCTTCCCGTTCACACCTGAGGCAGCCGATACCGCTTGAGCATCTTCGTGTGATCTCGGTAGTCGGGCAGAATGCTCTCGACGGCACGCCAGAAACGCGGGGAATGATCCGGGTGTTTCTGGTGCATGAGCTCATGGATGACGACGTAGCGCAGGAGGGGAGGGGGGACGAAGAGGAGGGCCGTGTTGAGGTTGATGCTTTTCCTTCGGCTCGAGCTGCCCCACCGCACGCGCATGAAACGGAGGCGGACGCGTGTCAGCGTAACTCTGAGAGTCGCATCGTTGATTGCCTGAACCGTTGTTTCGATGCGCGGTTGTTCGCTCATCGCCAGCAGTCTCCACAGGAAACGATGGAACGCCGGTTCCGTGATGGACAGAGAGCGCGTGATGATCCAGCGATCATTTTTGAATGCCGCGCGCGTCCGGTTTCCCGGGGACACAGAGAAGGTGCGCTGAGCCCCGCTCGCCTCGGCGAAGCCCTCGGGCGAAGTCGGGCCGGCGAGAGTGACAGTTGCCTCTGCCTTGCCGCGGAGAAGCTCGCGGAACGGATCGATGCGCGGAGTTCCCTGAAGCTTCGCATGAACCTTCGTCATCCGCTTGAGGAGTGTCGCGATATGGCGCTGTTCCTCATGGACAGGCAAGCGTCCGGCGAGGCGGATGACGACGGTATCACCCTCGAGCATCGCACGTGACGTGCGATTTCTGGTCCGTTCGATGCGGTAGGGGAGAAGGGACACGGACGAAATGTAAAATGTAGAATTGAGAATGTAGAATGAAAAACACAAAAGCTCGTAGCTCTTGTAGTCTCTTCATTGTACATTTTACATTGTACATTCTACATTGATCGCATGGCCGACATCATCATCTTCGGCGGCAAAGGATTCATCGGCGCGAAACTGGCTCTGCGGTTTCCTGGCGCAGCGCTTCCGTCCGTCGACATCGCGGACCCCACTGCCGTGCGTCAGGTGCTGGAGAGCGAGAAGCCTTCGGTCGTGATCAATGCGGCGGGCAAAACCGGCAAGCCCAACGTGGACTGGTGCGAGGACCACAAGATGGAGACGCTCCGGAGCAATGTCACCGGGCCGCTGGTTCTTCTCGAGGAATGCCTGCAGCGCGGGATTTACTTCGCTCACATCGGTTCCGGCTGCATCTACGACGGTGAGGGCAGTGAGCCCGGTGGGTTCACCGAGGAGGACAAGCCGAACTTCACCGGGAGCTTCTACTCGCTGACGAAGGCGATGAGCGATCAATTGCTCGCGCCGTTCCCCGTGCTGCAGGTGCGCATCCGCATGCCTTTCGATGACGTACCGGGTCCGAGGAATTTGATCACGAAGCTTCTTGGTTTCAAGAAGGTGCTGGATGTCCGCAATTCCATTACTTACATCCCGGATTTTCTTGATGCGTTTGAAGTTCTGGTAAAAAAGCGGGCTACCGGCATTTACAACATCGTGAGCTCCGGGGCAGTTTCCCCGTATGAGATCATGCAGTGCTACCGTAAGCTCGTGGATCCGAAACACGCCTTCGAGCGGCTCATCCTTGCCGACCTGCCGACAGTGGTAAAAGCTGCAAGAAGCAATTGCATCTTGAGCAACTCCAAGCTTCAGAAAGAGGTGATAACCGTACTGCCGGTTGAGGCGGCGGTTGATCGGGCTTTGATGGCTTACAAACATGCTTTGTAGCATCCTGGACGAACACAATAAATCATTATATAATATATGATGTCAGAATCTCATATTCTGACAAGTTGCTCCTGCCAGTAGTCCGTACTACCGTGCCCAAACTAATGACATTTTCCATCGCATCCATCACGGCTCCGATCCGCATCGCCCTCCGGTTCCTCCGCTGGCATCTCAAGAAGACCATCGCCATCGTGGTCGTGGTAATTTTCGCTTGGATTTCCTATGCCGTGACACGGCCCAAGCAGCCGGTGTACATCACGGCGGTGGCGCAGCGCGGCGAACTGAAGCAGATCGTCGAGGCGGTCGGGAACGTGATCTCGGAGAAAGATCTCGAGCTCCAGTTCCCGACGACGGATGTCGCGTCCCAGGTGTACGTGAAGGAAGGCGATAAGGTGAAAGCCGGACAGCGCCTCGCGGCGCTGCGCTCGGGAAGTCTGGCGGCCAGCGTGGCCAGCGCAAGTGCGAGCGTGCAGTCCGCGCTCGCGCAGCTTAAGCAGCTCGAGGAAGGGTCGCGTCCGGAGGATATCGCCATCGCCGAAGCGCAGGTGGCGAACAAGCGCGCGTCGCTCGAAGCGACGAAGCAGACCTTCGCGAACGCGGAAGCGAACCTCATGACCGCGCAGGAACAGCTGGAGGCGCTCAGGAAAGAGGCGGCAGTGAACCTCGCCGGACAGGTGGGGACGGCCGCGAGCAGCATCTCGCAGCAATTGGGCATCGCCAAGACCGCCCTTCTCTCGCTGCAGGGAGTCTTCAGCGCGAATGACGTATCGGATGCGGTGACCAAGAGCATCCCGACGGGGTACGACTCGCTCATGGCGAATCTTCAGTTGGTGAAGAGCACAGTGTCCTTGCAGCAGGCGAACCCCGCGCCCGCGGATTACCAGAGTGCGATCCGGGCGCTCGAGAGTGCGAGAAATGCGGTGGCTCAGACGGCCGACATCTTAAACCGCGGATACGACACAGTGGCGGCGCTTCCACTCACGACGGACTTCTCCAACACGTCACGGGAGACGAACAAGACGACGATCGCTCTGCAGAAGAGTTACGTGCAGACGTCCCTCGCGACGCTCGACACCGCTCTGAAGACGCTGCGTGACGCTTCGGCCACCTACGATACGAAGATCGTCACGCAGGAGGCGTCTGTCGCGAGCTACCAGGGCACGCGCGACAGGGCGAAAGCGGATATTGCGACCTACGAGACGTCGCTCCAGATCGACGAGGCTCTGCTGGCGCTCAAGAAGGCCCCCCCGCGCCAGACCGATCTCTCTGTCGCGCGCGCGCGCGTCCGCCAGGCGCAGGCCGAGCTTGCCCGGGCGGCATCCACGTACAATGACACCATCCTCACGGCGCCGGTGGACGGCACGGTTACGAAGGTGAACGTGAAGGTCGGGGAGGTGCGCCCGACCACGCAGTCGTCCATTTCGATGCTCGGGAACACGCCGTACCGCATCGAAATGTTCGTCTCGGAGGTGGACATCCCGAAGGTGAAGCCCAGCCAGAGCGGCTCCATCAAGCTGGATGCTTTCCCGGACAGGCGTTTTAAGCTCCATGTGAACGAGATCGATACGGCAGCCACCGATAAGGATGGCGTGCCGAAGTACCGCATCAAGCTGGATTTCGTTTTTCCCCATGACGATCTGAAGGTCGGGATGACGGGCGATACGGAAATCGTCACGGGGCTCAAAGCAGACGTCGTCGGCGTCCCGCTCCGCTCCGTGCTGGAGAAGGAGAACGGGCGGAAGATCGTGCGTATTCTCGGCAAGAACGGCAAGTCCTTCACGGAGCAGTCGGTCACGACGGGCATGGAGGGGGAGAGCGGAAACGTTGAGGTGACGGGAGTGAAGGAAGGGGAGACGGTGGTGGTACTCATTAAACTGTGAAGTATGTAGTATGCAGTATTCGGTATGCAGGGATGAAGTTGCCCATCTATGTAACCGCGTGCTGAATACTGGATACTGAATACCGTATACTCTGCGCTTCTCATTCCCATGACGATCACTCCCCTCATCCAAACCAAAGATCTCTGCAAGTCGTACGACAACGATGGCGTCGTCACGCCCGTGCTCTTCGATATTAATCTGACGATCAGCAAGGGGGAGTTCGTTGCGATCATGGGGCCCTCCGGTTCCGGCAAATCCACTCTCATGCACATTCTCGGGTTCCTCGACGTACACACCGGCGGTCGGTACTTCTTCCAGGGGCAGCCGACGACGACATTCGACGATGATGACCTCGCGCGCATCCGCGCGACCCGCGTGAGCTTCGTCTTCCAGGCGTTCAACCTCCTCCCCCGAACGACGGTGCTTCAGAATGTCATGCTCCCGCTTCTCTACCACCCGGCGGTTCCGGTAGGGGAGAGGGAGAAGCTCGCGCTCCAGGCGGTCGAGACCGTGGGGCTGATGGACAGGAAGGACTATGTCAGTAGCCAGCTCTCCGGCGGGCAGAAGCAGAGAGTGGCCATTGGACGTGCGCTCGTGACCAATCCCGAGGTCATCTTCGCGGACGAGCCCACGGGCAATTTGGATTCGGCTTCCGGCATCGCGGTCATGGATGCGCTGCAGAAGCTGAACGACGAGGGTCACACGATCATTCTCGTCACGCATGAGCGTGCCACCGCCGAGCACGCGGAACGCATCATCCACATCACCGACGGACGGATTGATTCTGACACCAGAAATTTCGCGCGCGTGATTGCCAGTGAGAAGAACCTTAAATAAGAATTATGCGCTTCCGCGACACGTTCCGAACGGCTCTCAAAGGCGTGACGGTCAACCTGTCACGGTCGGTGCTCACGATGCTGGGCATCATCATCGGCGTCGGGGCCGTCGTGCTGATGAGCTCGGTGGGACAAAGCATACAAGGTGTAATTTTGAGCCAGATCAGCTCGCTCGGACCAAAGAGCATGGTTATTTTTCCCGGACCGGAGGGAGTCGGACCCCAAGGCGTCACGACCGGATTTGACAGTTTGACATTCGAGGACTTAAGCGAACTGATGAAATTGAAATCGATCACGACGGTCGCCCCGGTGATTTTCGTACCGGCTAAAACCTCGTACGGCCGGGAAGAAGGCAATCCGCGAATTGTCGGTGTCACCGGGAATTTTTTCAAAAACCAGGAACTCTCAGCATCCATCGGACGCTTGATCGACCAGGAAGACTTAGGCGGCGCCAAGAAGGTGGCGGTTTTAGGTTCGGATGCTTTGGACAAGTTTTTTGGTTCGGTCGATCCGCTCGGCAAGCGGATAAAAATCGGGGAAACCTATTACACAATCGTCGGGGCGTTGGATCTCGTCGGCTCCCAATTCGGCCAGAATGTCGACGATCGGATATTGATCCCGTTTTCAGTTGCGAAGAACGTCACCAGTCAGAAATACCTGAACCTCATAACGTTACAAGCCGTGGATAGCTTCGACCTGGCTTTCGACGAAATCCGGACGCTGCTTCGGTACCGGCACGGAATAATAAATCCGAAGAACGACGTGAAAAAAGATGACTTCATGGTTCATTCGTCGGAGCAGGCGAGCCAGATCCTCGGGTCCGTGACGCTCGGTCTCACCCTCTTCATCACCACCATCGCCGCGATCTCGCTCCTCGTCGGCGGCATCGGGATCATGAACATCATGCTCGTGTCTGTCACCGAACGGACGCAGGAGATCGGCCTCCGCAAAGCGCTCGGCGGCAGGAAGCGGGATATCCTCCTCCAGTTCCTCTCCGAGTCCGTGATGCTCACGGTCATCGGCGGCATCATCGGCATGGTCCTCGGCGTGTTCCTCGCATTCGTGATCTCGGGAATCGTCCGGAACTACTTAAGTTCGTATGCGTTCGCCGTGTCCATTAAGTCCATGGTCGCCGCATTCTTCATGGCGCTCTGTACCGGCATCATCTTCGGCATTTCCCCAGCGAGAGCCGCGGCGAATTTACATCCTATCGATGCGTTGAGGTATGAATGATATTCCCAATTGTTAAATGGCTAAATTGTTAAATTGCTGGCAGGCCACAACGCACGTTATCGCTTGCGAACAATTTAGCAATTTAGCAATTTAGCAATCCGGTTTTTATTTTTTCAAAGAAGTTCGATGCTCCTAAGCGACATCCTCCTGACGGCCTATCGCGGCATCACGATCAACAAGAATCGTACATTTCTGACGATGCTCGGCATCATCATCGGCGTGGCATCGGTGGTGCTCATGGTCTCGCTCGGCCGGAGTTTTCAGAACTACGTCACTTCGCTTGTGCAATCTTTCGGTACGAATCTGGTCGAAGTTTTTCCGAAAGGCTTCGAAAAGTTCGGCAGTAACCTGGAAAGTCTGACCTTCGAGGATTATGACTCAGTAAAAAAACTTTCTACCGTCGAGACGGTGATGCCGGTGATTTTGGTCACCAAGCCGATAAGCTACGGAAATGAAGAA
>JBBAAJ010000068.1:0-7766 GCA_041658365.1 Candidatus Peribacteraceae bacterium
GGATCATAGCCAAATTGTGTGGAGAAAATAATTTTGTCCAAAAGTGATTCTTACATCCACCAGAGCGGGTATCTACCCGCGGTTGAACGATAATGGCTTATTCTTGCCGACCGCAGGTAGATACCTGCTCTGTATCATTTATATTTTTCTTGTCTCACGTGCTTGGATTAAAGTTTCTCCACACAATTTGGCTATGATCCTCAATGCCCTCACATTTCTCAAGCACGTATTCAGTTCTTCCACGGAATGTGGTAGAATGGTTTGATGACCCGCTTCCTGCGTCCGGCACTGGCGCTCGCTCTCTGGAGTTTCGCGTTTCCGGCGTGGGCGTACATGCGAATCTCGATCAACACAGGCGTTCATTCCAATGTCCCGAGTATTATGAATGGCATCGTGAACGTGCTTCTCGAGTGGAGCTCGCTCGTGGCGACGGCGCTCTTCCTCCTCGGATGCCTCTTCCTCGTCGGTTCCGGCGGGAACGAGCAGTATAGCTCCGCCGGAAAGAAGATCATGAAAGCGTCGCTCATCGGTCTCGCGATCATCCTCGCGTCCTGGCTCATCATCAGTACTATGGTATTCTTCATCGCCGCCTGATCATGATCCCCGCACCGGACAACACCGCCGCGCAGCTCCTTGCAAAGGCCGAACGGCTCAAGTTCGAGGCGCGGCACTCCGAGGCTCTCGGGATTCTCGAACAGCTCCTTTCCCGTGATCCGGAGAACGTGACCGCGCTCGAGGAGGTAGCGGACAACGAGCTGAGTCTCGGGCACTACGATCGTGCCGGGGCCGCCGCGCAGCGAGTGCTTGCCATCACGAAGAAGAGCTTTGCGGCTCACTACATTCAAGGGTTCATCGCTTCGCAGCAGGAATGGTGGGATGCGTCGATTGCCTCTCTCAAAACGGCCAACGCTCTCGAGCAGAACAACCCGGAGATCCTCCGCTGCCTCGGCTGGTCCATCTTCAATGCCGGCCGGTCGCTGGAGGGCATGGTCACGCTCGAGCGCGCGCTCAATCTGGATGAAGCCAATCCCCTCATTCTCTGCGATCTGGGCGTCGTCTACCTGAAGCTCAAGGACTTCGCCAAGTGCAAGGCGCTCCTGAAGCGCGCTCTCGATCTCGATCCGCAGAATGAGCGCGCAGAGGAATGTCTGGAGATGGTGCGCAGGATTGAGAAACGTGCGACAAATACAGTGAGTAGTGAGTAATCACTACAAACTACTCACTCTTGAAGGTACAATGTCGTCCATGCTCCAGGGCATGACGCTGCTTTCACAGGTGATCCGTCGGGGAGTCAGGCGCGGGTTCCTCAATGTCATCCGGGAACAGGGGTGGGGGATGTCCTTAGGATCGCTCTTCGGCGTTCTGCTGCTCGGACAGATGCTCCTCCTCCTCGTTTTCGGCGTGCAGACGGGGCTGCAGCTCATCAGGGAGAAGACGGATCTCCGTCTCGAAATCCTCGAGAGCGCGACCGACATCCAGATCCAGGACATCATCCAGAACGTCCGGCAGCTCCCGTACGTGGACGAGGTGGTGTACATCACGCGGCAGCAGGCGTACGAGCGCCAGAAACAGCGTGATCCGGAGCTCGTGAGTTTCCTCACGAAATTTGGCATCGAGAATCCCTTCCCCGAGACGCTCGGCGTGCGCCTCAAGCGGCTGGAGGACTATCCGGCATTCACGCAGTTCCTCCGTCAGCCGGTGTTCACGAAGACGGTGGACCCCAACTTCCTCTCGCAGACCACCGATCAGGAGCAGCAGATCCAGCGCCTCGCGGAAGCGGTGGGGGCCGCGCGTTCGATTCTCCTCCTCGTCGTCGGTCTCTTGGTGCTCGTGGTCCTCTTCGTGGTGATCGAACTCGTGCGGCGGCGCGTCGCAGCCAAACGCGAGGAGCTTTTCGTCGAACAGCTGGTTGGTGCGGGCCGCTTCACCATCTTTCTGCCGTTCTGTACCGAGATGTTCTGTCTGCTGTGCGTAGCGCTCCTCTTCTCGCTCGCGTTCACTGCGGGACTCGTGGCCCTTCTCCCCATATTCCTCCCCGCGCTGGGAGCAGGAGGCATGTTCGGCGTCTGGTCCCTGGCTACGGTTGCCTTCCTCCTTGCCGCGCTCCCTGCGCTCCTGGCGATAGAGTTCCTCGTGATCGTGTGCGTCGCGCTCCTGGGGACGTTCATCGCTCTCCAGTCGCGCGTCTCGACGGCGGTTCTTCCGCTTTTAGCTAATAGCTAAGGAAGCTCTGATTAATGCCATTACTTGCGATAAACAACATAACAGCAGCGGCTTTCCGAGCCGCGGTGTTTGCGTGATGGACAACGCAGCAATTTTTCATTCGCCGCGGCCGGGACGGCCGCTGCTGATGTGGAATATTGCCGATTAATCAGAGGTTCCCTAATAGCTTATGGCGGAACAATGGTTGCGAAAAAAGCCATTAGCCATAAGCTATAAGCCATAAGCTCAAAAACTTGGACAGACGAGGCCATCGTCCTCCGGACGTACAACGTCGGGGAAACCGACCGGTTCTGTGTTCTTTTTGCCGAGCGGGCCGGCCGCATTGCCGCGCGCGCCAACGGTGTGCGGCGGCTCATGAGCCGGAGAGGCTCCGGTCTTCTGCCGTTGCATCGGATACACTTTACCTATGAGCTTCGTTCGGCGGGGTACAGCATCACCGTCGCCGCGTGCCTCGACGCGCATGCATCAGCCTGGCGTGATCCCCATGTTTTTTCCTGCGCGCATCAGGGGATTGAGCTTCTGTTGAAACTGACGGAAGAAGGAGAGCCTCTGCCGGAGATCTACGCGCTGACGTGCGCGTTTCTGCGGGCTTGCCGGGCTCCGCATCCGAAACATCTCGTGCCGATTTTCACGCTCAAACTGTTGCATTTGCTCGGTTCTCTGCCGTCGGCGACACACTCGTCTGTGAGCCATCTGCCCTTCCGGGCGGGAGATCGCCTGGTCGTCAGTCCGCGTTCGGGGGGCTTAAGTCTCCAGCACGAAGAGGTTGGCGGCGCTTCTATTTCACCGGAGTTGCATGCTCTTCTCCTGCGGATTCCGACGATTGATCTGGCCGATCCTCCGTCGGGCCCGGAGGCGGGCCTCAGGGATCTGGAACGCTACGTTCAGGGCTTGCTCGGCAACCAGCTGGGAGTGGCGCTGGCCTCTCCGGCCGTGAGCCTCGCCATGTCCTCCGGCGTTACGCCCAGTTGATAGGTGAGCGGCCGCGCTTCATAGGCCGAGAACATGCGTTCCAGGATGACGCCTGTTCCTGCACGTTCCACTCGTCGGTACCACACTGCTTTCATGCCGTCGTGCTGCTCACCCGCTTTGCGTTTCTCCCCGACGGGGATCGTGGTCGTGTATGTGAGGCGCTCCTCCTTCGGTGCGGCGACCCGGTCGGTGATGTACGGCCCGACGATCTCCGTTTTCCGCTCGTCGGCCGTGCCGTAGTAAATGAAATAAGCGTGATCGGTGGAGTCCACAAAACTCTGAATCAGCAGTGCTCCCGGCGTGTCGTTCCTGAACTTCAGATCGGTATTGGGCGGGAAGATGGTGGCGTCGGTTCCCTGCGGGCTGTAATAGCTCACGGCGTAGCTGTGGTTCTTGCGCTGCAGTATCGGCAGGCCGTATTCCCAGGGTCCGCGAAAAGCGGTGGTACTGACCTGACACAGTCCCCCGCCGTAATCCGGCAGCGTCGTAGCGCCCTGGATGACGAGTTCCTTCCGGTAGCCGGTTTTTTCGTTGACCGGGCCCAGAACATCGTTAAAGGAGAAGACCGAGTCTTTCGGAATGAGGTGGCCGTTGAATCGCCTGACGCCGACGCCGATATTGTGCCTGCGATTTTCCGGTGATTTCGCGAAGACGGATTCGCCCACCGTCACCACCTCGCGGATCCCCGCCTCCTTGAGTGAGCGATCTTCGACTGTGATCACGGGATCACGCTCGATCACGGGAAGGACCACGGCGGAGACGTACTTTTCGAGCGCGGTCTTCGTCAGCGCCGCCGCGAGATCGATGTCCGCCTGCCTCCCCGGGAGGCCTTGTCCCTCGAAGACGATTGTGCCGGAAGCGCTGCGCCGGATCACCACGCTTCCCGCCGGACGATCGAGCTTCGAGGCGATGTCCGCGGAGATCGTCTGCGCGATGGCTCTCTCGTTCCATGTGATCCTGTCCGCGAACGTCCAATCGGGTTCGGAAATGGCGCCCTTGCCGGAGCTTAAGAACCGTGCGGGCGGGATCGCCCGTTTGCCGCCGTAATACCACACCCGCTCTCTGGACCGCCATTCGGGATGCCGGAGAACGCTGACCTCGAAGATGTGATGCTTGTAGGTGTAGGTGATGGAGGCAGGGGAGGCGAAGGCGGCTGCCGGGACAAAGAAAATGACGGCGGCAACACTCAGGCCGATGATTGTTGATGGGATTCTCCGCATGACGATTACATTGTTACATTATGTTTTCCTCAGCCCCTGCATCATCTCGTCGAGCGCTCTGTTCACCAGCAGGTCCGCTCTCAGGTTCTTCCCGCGCGGGACAAAGACGAACGAGAGATGGGGGAATTGTGTCTTGAGTTCCAGAATTTGTTCGATGAGAGGCTGGAAACTCGGCATCTTCACACGGTATTCGCCGTTCAATTGCTTCACCACCAGCTCCGAGTCGAGGTGGCAGATCAGGTGATTCGGCCGGTACTCTTTCGCGATCTTCATCCCGGTGATGAGGGCCTGGTACTCCGCCACATTGTTCGTCTGCACGCCGATGCATTCGCCATACTCGCGGAGCACCTCGTTCTTGAGGGGGTCTAGGAGTACGCAGCCGGTGGCGGCCTGGCCGGGATTCCCCCGCGATCCGCCGTCGGTGAAGAGGTGGAGCGTTCCGCCCACGGCGATCGGTTGTCCCGGCTCAGCAGCCGGACGTCTCTCCAGCGCCTGCAGAACGAGATCGGTGACGAACTGGTCACGTTCTCTGGCTCTCGGAAAGAGCTCTGCGAGCTTGCGTTCGAGTGTGGCGGGGAGACGGACCATGGGCGAAGTATACACGTCGGGCTCATCATCGCGATGGTTCGAGCTTGAATGCCCCTCCGCGCACAGAGATGGTGACACAGCCCGTACGTTCAAGTGTGGCAGAGGCGGCGGCGATACGAACTTTCGGCACGTCGGGATGACAGAAGAGCCGGTCCCCCTTCGCCGGTTTCGCTCTGAACTCCAGGCAGTACTTTCCCTGTTCATCCGCCGTTACGCGCAGGATCTGCCCGGCTTTCCCCTCCTGCACCGCGATGTTCCGGAGAGCCAGTGCGGCTTCCTTCGTCACCGTGATGCGCGCGGAGCGAGAGGAGGGTTTTAGCGGGAGTTTCTGAAGGTCACGGAAGAGATTATCGATGTCTTCCGGAAGCAACCCGTGGAAATTCGCCCCTTCCTCGAGGGTTTCGAATGCTCCGAGGGCACAGTGGTGGCAGGAGAGTCCATAGGCATCCAAAATCTCTCCGGCTTTCGGATGGAGCGCGAGAATTTCGGAAATCTTCGTTGCTCTGAGGACACGCGGATGATTTCTCACTGTCCTTCGTCGCGACGCACGAGTCCGGCGCACTCTGCGCGGGTGCTTCGTCTTGGCAGCCGCCTTCGATTGTCGTCTGGTTGCCATGTCCTCAGTATATGCTCTCCGCCTGCGATCCTCCGATATTCCATGAAGAATATTTTTCGCATTCTTTCGGTGGCGCTCCTGCCGCTCCTCGCCCTCGTTCTCGGGTGGGAGCTGGGAGTAAATTACGAACTCAAGCAGCTGGTGGCCGAACGCCAGAAACTCAATGAACTCCTCGTGCCTTCCACGAGTTCGGGGCAGGTGGTGAAGGGCGACCCGGAGAAAGAGGTCGACCTCTCGCTCATCTGGAGCGTGTGGCGGCTCCTCGACCGCCACTACATCGCGCCGCGGGATCTCAAGATCAACGCCCTCGTCTACGGCGCCGTCGGCGGGCTGGTGCAGGCGGTCGGTGATCCGTACACCGTCTTCATGACGCCGCAGGATTCCAAGACATTTCAGGATGCCCTCAGCGGCACGCTTGAGGGGATTGGCGCGCAGCTCGACGTCCGTGAGGGCAAGATCGTCGTCGTGGCTCCGCTCAAAGGATCTCCCGCGGAGAAGGCGGGTCTCCTCACACACGACATCATCTTCAGAGTGGATGATCTGGCGGTGGAGGGGATGCGCCTCGAGGATGTCGTAGCGAAGATCCGCGGGCAGAAGGGAACGTCTGTCCGTCTGACGGTCCTGCGCGAGGGGAAGCGTGATCCTGTGACGATCACGGTCGTGCGGGAGAGCATCCATATTCCCAGCGTTGAGTCGAAAGTCATCAAAACCCAGAGCGGTTCCATAGGGTACGTCGTCCTCAACCAGTTCGGCGATGCGTCGATCGCAGAGATCAAGAAGGCCTTCGCGGGCTTCCCGGTCAAGGAGCTCAAGGGCGTCGTTCTCGATCTCCGCTTCAACGGCGGCGGGTACCTGGACGGAGCCGAGGAGCTGGTCTCGATGTTCGTGAAGGAGGGGAAGGTGGTCTCCGTCGTCCGCAGGGACAGCCCGTCCGAAGAGCACACGGTGCGCGGGACCCCCATTCTTCCGGATACGCCGATGGCCGTACTCATCAACGGGGGATCCGCGAGCGCCTCGGAGATCACGGCCGGCGCGCTCCAGGATCTGAGGCGCGCGAAGATCATCGGCACGAAGAGCTTCGGGAAGGGGACGGTGCAGGAGGTCATAGACCTGCCGGGAGGCTCGAGCCTCCGCGTCACGACGGCGAAGTGGATAACGCCTGCGGGGCATGACATTGCGAAGAAAGGCATCACCCCCGACATCATCGTGGACCGGACGGCGGAGGAGTACCGCGCGGGCAAAGACCCGCAGCTCGCCGCGGCATTGGAATGGCTCCTCGATCATGAAGACGTCACGGCAGGCCAGCCTCCGCTCACTGGAAGCGAGCTACGGCCGGCAGGCAAAAAAACGGCGACGGGAAGCGTGAAGTAGCAGCTCGCTGGCGGATTTTTTGTAAAAAAATTGGTTTTTTGTATAGTTCCCTCCTATGGCTATCGGACTTTCAAAACAACCTGAAGCGCCGGCTCCTTGTTTGCGTGGTTTTTGTGAACAGGGGAGAAGCACTCCTGCCAACTGGCGGCGCGACTTGGTAATTTCCCAGCTTCAAGCTTTGATGCCCGGTTTTGAGCCAAGAGAGGATGCCAGTATGAGCGAATTGGAAGAGCGTTTGCAGGGAAGTATTGATGGGGAATATTAATAGTCAAACAGTTCCTCCGGCTTAAAGAACCTCTTCACCTCTTTCTCTGCCGTCTCAGTGCCATCTGAGGCATGGGCGACGTTCACCATCATGTCTGTTCCGAGCAGCGAGCGGAGGGTTCCCGGCGCGGCTTTACGGCTGTCGGTAACGCCGAGTATTTCGCGGACATTGTTCACGACTCCGGGTCCCTCCAGTACCATCGCGATCACTGGTGTTGAGGACATGAATTTTTCGATGTCAGGATAAAACGGCTTATCAGCGACGTGGGCGTAGTGTTCACGAAGGATTTTTGGTTCGAGCCGGATCATCTTGCAACCGGTGATTTTGAAACCGGCTTCCTCGAATCGACTGAGTGCTTTGCCGCAAAATTTTCCCTTGATGGCATCGGGCTTGAAGAGGATGAGAGTGCGTTCCATGGCAATGGACAATGGATAATTGAAAATGGACAATGGAATGATTGGTCGGCTATTCCGAAAACAGCCTTATTATCCATGATCCATTGTCCATTTTC
>JBBAAJ010000069.1:0-7749 GCA_041658365.1 Candidatus Peribacteraceae bacterium
TTTGCCAAGAATTTCCGAAAATTTTTCGCGGCTGATCCATAACTTGGAGGAAAGGATAGCAAAGGAAACAGAAAAGACTTATTGCTAAATGGCTAAATTGCTAAATTGTTGGGTGGGGTGGCATGGCCGGTGGCATGGCCGTCTCGGCCATGGGTGGGGTGGGGTGGCATGGGATCACATGATTCTTTGGCGGAGAAAGTAGGATGACAGGGATGAAGGCTATAGCAGAGGTGGCATGGGCATCGTGCCCATGGTTTGGCAGACTCCTTTCCACTTCCACCCAACCAATCCCGCTCTCTCAGGAATGAATTACCCCGCACTCTCAGTGCGAGGTATCTCTGTAGTCAGTTATATTTCCGAAGCTCGGGTTCGCTTACCCGGGCTCGATGGCTGATCTTCAAGCCTGCCTTCCACTCTCTTTGCCCCGTAGCACGGGCATCGTGCCCGTGTTCCGGGGCACGATGCCCCGGCTACGGTTTATCTGTGTTCACCCCGCTTTCAACTCTCCTGACAACCACGGGCACGATGCCCGTGCCACACCTCCTTTCTCCAGCAAAGAATCATGTGATCCCTCACAGGGCAAATGATGTTTTGAAGCGCAAAGGAATCTTCTGGCAGTCGGAATACTATGATCATTTGATCAGGAATAGAGATGATCTGCAGCATTGCATTGAGTATACGTGGTCCAATCCGGAGAAAGCGGGTTTGAAAGAATGGCCATGGCGATGGAGACGATCTTCAAGCGAAGATGTTGCTTGCTGAATGTCCGCTCGCCCACCCATCGGCGAGACGCCGATGCAACACCGATGCCACACCGCCTGCGCCTGTAATCCCACCTACTGATGCGCGGAGCCAGTCCTTTAAAAAAAGTCCTTTCAAAAAGGTGATATTGCACGAACGGAGAGATTCCTGCACACTCCCCCCGCTCGTGGAAGTCTCTGGCCTGGCAAATGGTACGAGACGACCCATTTCTACCACGTTCCCCAAATCCACCATGACCCCGCAGTCAACCGACGTCCAAAAAGGCGGAAAGAAATACCGTGCAAAGAAAGCGCTGATCACGAAACCTCTCTACCCGCTCAGCGAAGCCGTCACCCTGCTGACACAAGTGAGCACCGTGACCTTCGACCCGACGGTCGAGGCGCACTTCCGCATCGGCGCCGACATGAGCCAGGCGGACCAGCTGGTCCGCGGAACCGTCAGCCTCCCCCATGGAACGGGCAAGAAAGTGCGCATCGCCGCATTCGTCACGGAGGACCACGAGGCGGAAGTGAAGAAGGCGGGCGCCACCCTCGTCGGCGGAGTGGAACTCATCAAGCGTGTCGAGGGCGGGATGATGGACTTCGATATCACCGTCGCGATGCCGCAGCTCATGAAGGATCTGGGGAAACTCGCGAAGATCCTCGGTCCCAAAGGCCTGATGCCAAGCCCGAAGTCCGGCACGGTCTCTGCCTCTCCCGGCAAGGTGATCGAGGAGCTGATGAAAGGCCGGATCGAATTCAAGATGGACAAGCAGGGCATCCTCCACTGCGTGTTCGGCAAGCTCTCCTTCGGCGAGACGAAGCTCAGGGAGAACCTCGAGGTCCTCGTTCATGCCATCAAAGACGCACAACCTGCAGCCATCAAGGGAATGTATGTCCTAAGCCTCTCTGTCAATCCGACGATGGGGCCGGGGATAAGGGTGCAGCTGTGAAAATAGGTACGTTTGGGTGATGCCGAACAGGCACGGGCAAATGGTTGCATGGTTACATGGCTGCATGGTTCGCAAGCGATATTCGGCGTTTTTAACCATGTAGCCATGCAACCATGCAGCTTTCTTGACGATAGAACACCACGGCAACAACATCAGGTGTTAGCCATTGAACAATTTCTCAAGGACTCCTTTTACTTCCTCCAGCCTCTCCGCCTTCATCAGCCTCACCCTCAGCTCCTTCGCGCCGTCGAATCCCCGGATGTAATGCGCGAGGTGCTTGCGCATTTCCAGTATGCCGCGGCGCTCTCCCTTGAGCCGCACGGCGAGTTCGCAGTGCTCGAGGATGATGGGAATCTTCTCCGCAAATGAGACAGCGCGGCCATCCTGGCCGCGCTCGTTACGAGTTGCGCGTTCCGGGTTGCGCGTTTTGCCAGGAAACGAGGAACGCGTAACGCGTAACGCGTAACAGATATCACGCATCAGCCACGGATTCCCAATCGCAGCGCGACCGACCATGACGCCATCCAGGTTTCCGATTTTTAAAACTGCATCCTCAGCCGAAACAATATCGCCGTTTCCGATCACCGAAACACCGACCTCGCGCTTGAGCGCATAGATCGGCTCCCAGTCGGCCTTCCCCGAGAACTTGTCGCGATACGTGCGACCGTGGACGGCCAGAGCGGATGCACCGGCTTCGATGAGCCGCTTGCAAAAGGGAATGAGCGTCTCCGCGCAGTCCCAACCCAACCGCGTTTTGACGCTGACCGGAATGGAAACCGCCCGAACTGCAGAAGCGACGAGTTCGGCGGCCAGCTCCGGCTTTTGGATGAGCGCCGCGCCGTAGCAGGAGGAGATGATCTTCCCCGCAGGGCATCCCATGTTGATGTCAATGCCGTCCGCACCGAGCTGCCCGATGATTCTGCATGCTTCCAGGAATTTCTTCGGATCGGCGCCGAACACCTGCACGATGAGCGGACGCTCGACCTCCGGATCGAACGCGAGCATCGCCATCGTCTTCCTCGAACCGAAGGACAGCGCATTGGTGCTGACGAATTCGCTGTAGAGCAGAACGTCCGGAGCGATGCCCTTGAGCATGCGACGGAACGGCGCATCCGTGACCCCCGCCATGGGAGCGAGGGCGACGATGGGCCGGGGAGTCGTTGTCCAGATAAAGGGCATGGGAGGAAGCAATTATAGTTCAATTGTTAAATTGCTAAATTGTTAAATTGCTCGCCAGCGAAACGCACGTTGTTGCCTGCTAACAATTTAGCAATTTAACAATTTAGCAATTTAACAATTTAGCAATTGAATGTTTGTCCCCTTGCTAAAACCTTCTTCAATGCTGAAGGGGATTTACGACGGCCAAGCCAAGAGCGCATAATCCTGCCGATGTTCGCCTCCCTCCGGACTCTGATCGTTTCGATGTCTTACGCAGCGGCAACAGACTCTAGGTCTGGGGCGCCGGCAAACATGCCGCAACCAACCTCCTGCACGAGCATATTTGAGAAGGGTGGGTTTGGCGACGCTTCCGGCATAGGCTTCGATTGCATCAAGGACTACATCATCGCCCTTCCCTTCATCGTGATCGGCGCCGCCGGCTCGCTCTCGATCATCATGCTCATGATCAACGGCTTCCGGTACATGATCGGCCCCGCCATCCCCGGCGGGAGCTCCGACGCGGCGAAGAAAGGCATCGCCGCGGCGATCACCGGACTTGCGGTCTCTCTCCTCGCCTACATCATCCTCGACACGCTCGTCTGGAGCGTGACGCAACCCCCGCCACCCTGACCCACCCTCCCATGCCCAAGAAACCCTCCTCCGATTCCTTCAAGTCCATCCAGATCCTGAGCGCGAAAGCGCAGTCCCTCTGGGCGCTGGCGAAAGCGCGGATGCAAGCGGTGCAGAGGGACGCAAAGGCTTCCAGGATCTCCGACCCCCCCTCCGGCGATAGGGCACGAAGCACGATCTTTCTCTCTGTCACAGCCTGGACCGCGGCGAAGGTGACGCTCTCGCTCGTCGGCGTGCTCCTCACGATGTGGACACTCTTCCTCATCCGGGACAAGCTCCTGATCCTCCTCCTCGCGTTCTTCATCGCGATCGTGATGGACTCACACGTCCGCAGGCTGGAGCGCTGGGGCATTCCACGGAGCATCGCGGTGATCATCATCTATCTGATCTTCCTCTCCATCGCGGTCTTTCTCCTCGCCTCGCTCATCCCGATCGTCGCCACACAAATCCAGGATCTCGCGCGCTTCATCAACCGGAGCGCCGATGCCTTCCTCCTGGATCCGCAGGTCCATCTCTCGTTCCTCTCGAACTCAATGAACGAGCGGCTCACCGCCCTCATGCAGGAGGCGCTCCAGAACATGGGCATCAAGGACCGTGCATCGGCGCTGTTCCAGTTCGGCCAGAACCTCTCCGCCGTCGCGCAGTCCTCCATCACCTTCGCCGTGCAAATCGCAGGATCAGTGGTTAACTTCACCGTGAACTTCATCCTCATCCTCTTCCTCGCCTTTTTCATCCAGTTGGAGCGGGAGAAGATCGTGGATTCCGTCCGCGCGCTCCTGCCGCGCAACTATCGCGGTTACTACGACGCGAAAGCGGAGGCCATCTACCAGAAGATGTACCAGTGGTTCCAGGGCCAGATGATCCTCTGCCTCTCCATCGGCATCATCACATTCATCGCCCTCGAGATCCTCGGGATGCCCTACTCGGTGACCCTCGCGATCTTCGCCGGCTTCGCCGAGTTCATCCCCTATGCCGGCCCGCTCATCGGTGCGGTGCCGGCGATCTTCATCGGCCTGACGCAGTTCGGACTCCTCTGGTCCCTCGTGATCGCGGCGGTGTACTACGTCATCCAGCTCTGTGAGAACAATCTCTTAGTCCCGCTCGTCATGAAGCACGCCGTCGGCCTCTCCCCCATCGCCATCATGTTCGGCATGCTCGTGGGGGTGAGCTTCCCCGGTACGCTCCACCCCGTGCTCGGTATCATCCTCGCCGTCCCGGCAACCGCCGTCCTCACGATCTTCATCCAGGATTTCTATCTGATGAGAAAGAGGAAATGAGTGAGATAAGATGGAAGATGGAACACCTCAAAAAGAACCGCGATGTCAATCGCATACTACTTCTTGTGACCACGCTCAAGTCAGGATAATAATCAACAGCGTTTTGTACCTTCCATGAGCCCTTTCGTGTTAGAATGAATGATCACCTGACAAAGCTGGCACTCAGGAACAGTGAGTGCTAATCTCTTCCCTCTCTCCGTATGCATCCTTTCGACCGTTTCACGCCCAATGCCAAACTCGCGCTCCAGCTCGCGGAGCAGGAGGCGAAAACCATGAAAGCGCAGTACATCGGAACGGAGCACATGCTCTTAGGTCTCCTCGGGATCCCCAAATCCCTCGGATTCTCCATCCTGACGGGCGCGGGGGTCACACACGAGAACGTGCGCATCCTCCTGAAAGCGAATAAGGGGATCGAGACGGAGAGCCAGAACGTGAAGCACGGTCTCTCCCTCTCGCTCAACACGGTGATCGAACAGAGCGTGCTCATCGCACACAAGTTCCGCCACGCGAACATCGGAACGGAACATCTGCTCTACGCCATCATCAGTTCGGGCAAGAACGCCGCCACGAGCATCCTCGAGAGCATGCAGATTAACCCGGATGACCTCAAGATGCACATCGAGGAGATGTTCGGACAGATCAACCAGTTCCGATCCCAGCACAAGAGCCTCGAGTCCTCTCTCGAGTCCTTCTTCCACGGCCTCCAGGGCGCTCTCGCGGGCATGCAAGGCCAGATGGGAGAACCGGAGAATCTGAAGCGGAAGCGTGCCGAGGGCAAGAGCAAGACCCCCGTACTCGATTACTTCACGGAGAACATCACGAAGAAAGCGCAGGAAGGGAAGCTGGATCCGATCATCGGCCGTGACAAGGAGATCGAGCGTGTCATCCACATCCTCAACCGGAAGACGAAGAATAACCCCGTGCTCATCGGGGAATCCGGTGTGGGGAAGACCGCCATCGCGGAAGGACTCGCACAGAGGATCGCTATCGGCAAAGTCCCCTCCACCCTCCAGGGCAAGCGCGTCCTGCAGCTCAATATGGGATCGATCATCGCCGGCACCAAATACCGCGGCGAGTTCGAGCAGCGCTTCGACGACATCATCAAGGAAGCCACGGAGAGCAAGGGGGAAATCATCCTCTTCATCGACGAACTCCACACCGTTGTTGGCTCCGGATCGGCGGAGGGTTCCCTCGACGCCGCAAACATTCTGAAGCCCGCTCTGAGCCGCGGGGGGCTGCAGGTCATCGGCGCGACCACGACCGACGAGTACCGCAAGACGATCGAGAAAGACCGCGCTCTGGAGCGCCGGTTCCAGTCCATCCTCGTGGAGGAGCCGAGTACGGAAGACGCTATCGCCATCCTCCGCGGGCTCAGGAAGACATTCGAGACCTTCCACCGCCTCCGGATCAGCGATGATGCAATCGAGAGCGCGGTGAAGCTGAGCAAGCGCTACATCACCGAGCGGTTCCTGCCGGACAAGGCCATTGACGTCCTCGACGAAGCAGCGGCGGGCAAGAGCCTCCAGCACCGCGACGTACATCCCCCACGCCTCAAGGAGATTGAGCAGGCGCTGAAGAACATCGAGGGGAAGAAGCAGCTCGCCGTCCGGGAGCAGAAGTACCAGCACGCCCTGCGGCTCCGGAAAGAGGAGGAAGAGCTCCAGGAGGAGCAGCAGAAACTCAACTCCGAGGCTGACGGTGACCTCCATTCCTCAGTGGAGATCACCGAGGAAGATATCCAGTCCGTGATCGCGCGTATGACGGGTATCCCCGTCTCCCGCCTCATGAAATCGGAGAGCAAGCGCCTGAATGCACTCGAGACGATTCTTCGGAAACACATCATCGGCCAGGACGAGGCATTGCAAAAAGTCGCCCGCGCCATCCGCCGGAGCCGCGTGGGGATCGCGGACTCCCGTCGGCCGATCGGCTCGTTCCTCTTCATGGGACCCACGGGAGTCGGGAAGACCGAGCTCGTGAAAGCGCTGGCGAAGGAGATATTCCAGCGCGAGGACGCACTCATCAAGATCGACATGTCCGAATTCATGGAGCGTCATAACGTTTCGCGCCTCACGGGAACGACCGCGGGGTACGTCGGGTACGAGGAAGGCGGCCAGCTCACGGAAGCCGTGCGCCGGAAGCCGTACTCAGTCGTCCTCTTCGATGAGATCGAGAAGGCGCATCCCGAGTTCTTCAACATCCTCCTGCAGATCATGGAGGACGGGGAGCTCACGGACGGACAGGGGAAGACCGTGGATTTCCGCAATGCGATCATCGTGATGACGAGCAACATCGGTGCCGAGAAACTCACGAAGGAAGCAGGGAAGATCGGCTTCAAGCTCGGAGACGACGCCCGTCACGAAGCGCAGATCTACGAAGAGAAGCGCCAGGAAGTGCTCCGCGAACTCAAAGACACGTTCCGGCCGGAATTCCTGAACCGCGTGGACCAGATCATCATCTTCAACGCGCTCTCGCAGGAATCCATCCGCAAGATCGTCCAGATCCACATCGGCCAGCTTGCGGAGCGGCTCAGGGAGCAGGGTTTCGGCCTCAGAGTGGACACGAAGGCCATCGGTATTCTCGCGACCCTCGGCTTCGACCCGGAATACGGTGCCAGGCCTGTCCGCCGCACCATCCAGGAGCGGCTCGAAGACCAGATCGCCGAGAACATCCTGAAGGGCATGTTCAAGAAGGGCGACCTGATCTGCGTCGTCGGCAAGGACAAGGACGAGTTGCTGCTGCTGCACGACGAACCGGCGAAGAAAACGCAGGAGAAGCGGATGCTCATTGCGGAGAAATAAGGCGGAAAGGGCAGTGAAGGCATAAAAGGCAGTGAAGGCAGTGAGGCAATGCCCTAACTGCCCTCAATGCCGGATCAATGCCAAATTGTGTGGAGAAACTTTAATCCAAGCACGTGAGACAAGAAAAATATAAATGATACAGAGCAGGTATCTACCTGCGGTCGGCAAGAATAAGCCATTATCGTTCAACCGC
>JBBAAJ010000070.1:0-7713 GCA_041658365.1 Candidatus Peribacteraceae bacterium
TCGCGCTTCTCAGCGCCTATGGTTTCGTCGTACTGTACACATTCGCCTTTCTCCACGAGCACGATGTCGCATGGCTCCTCATTGCACTGACACTGACGGCATTCTTCCTCCATCCCGTGCAACTCTTCGGCAGGCTGGATGGGTTCGTGATATTGCTCTTCTTCCTCATCTGGAAAACCTATCAGCGCCATCACCTGCTCCAGTGCGGATTCTGGGTGCTCATCGGCATTTTCTTCAAGCTCTCGCCGATGTTCCTGCTCCCGCTCATTCTCCTCTCCCTCTCCGCAGCCGAATGCAGGCGATTTCTCGCTGGCATGGTGTTGGGCGCCGTTCCACTCCTTGTGTCTGCGCTGTCTTTTTCCGGTCTTGCCGGACTCTGGGAGAATACTGTGCATCTCATTGTTCTCCGGGGCAGTCGTCCCGTTGATGTTCTGAGTTCACTCTCTTCGATCGACATCTTCTTTCGTTTCCTCCTGAAGAAACCCCCAATGATCGGACGGGTTCCGGATGAGGCGTACACAAACTGGAATCTCAGCCTTCCCTCATGGGCTCCATTCGCGCTCTTCCTCGTTGTCATTGCCGGTACGATCGTAGTCGCCTTGATGGCCCGGAAAAGACTGAGAGAGAGGAGAGAACTGTTCCCTCTCTACATGTCCATGACCATGTTATGGGTCGTCGGCACTTCGCCGCTTTTCTCTTCACAACACCTTTTTTGGGTCCTGCCTATCCTCTTTATCTGGTTACTGGATCAGGCGGAAGAACGGGGCTTCTGGACGTGGAAGAACATCGTCATCTTCTGCACTGCGGCAGGAGTGGCCCTCTCTACCCGCTGGATCACACAACATTGGGGGGATCTCCTCACGGGAAAATCTCTTCCCGTCATCCTGATGCACATGACGCGGACATCCCTCCTCTTCACCCTCATCTACCTGCTCTATCGGCAAGTGCGTCCTGCAACGGAATACTCCCCGCACACCTGACCGTCCCATGCGGGCATTTGCCTCACGCGGCTTCTCGTCGTATACTCCGGAAAATCTATGGCCATCTGGAAGCGCAGCTCCGGCAATTCGAAGAATCCCCGTGACTATGTCATCGCCACGATCGGGAGCCACTCGGCGCTGCAGATTCTCAAGGGTGCGAGGGACGAGGGCATGCGCAACCTCGTCATCTGCCAGCGCGGGAAAGAGCGCCCGTACCAGAGCTTCGCCGTGGCGGACGACATCCTCTTCGTGGACGACTGGCAGCACTGGGACAAGGCGCTCGAGGACGAGCTCATCCGGCGCAACGCCATCCTGATCCCGCACGGGTCATTCATTTCCTACATGGGCCACGAGGCGGTGAAGCGGATGAAAGTGATGTACTACGGCACGAAGGAAATCCTCGAGTGGGAGTCTAACCGCACGATGGAGCGAGAATGGCTTCAGGACGCCAATCTCCTCCTCCCGAAGGTTTTCGAGAAGCCGGAGGATATCGATCAGACGGTGATCGTGAAGTTTCACGGCGCCGGCGGGGGGTTCGGTTACTTCGTCGTCCGCACGCCGGAACAATTCTACGAAGTGAAGAATCGCAAGTATCCCGACGAAACGGAGTACACCATCCAGGAGTACATCGTGGGCGTGCCGATCTACGCCCACTACTTCTACTCGCCGATCACGGACGAGTTGGAGATCATGAGCTTCGACAAACGGTACGAATCGAACGCGGACTCCATCGGACGCATCAAGGCGGAAGACCAGCTCGCAGTCAGGATCCACACGAGCTACACCATCGTCGGCAACATTCCTCTTGTGATCCGCGAGTCGCTGCTGCCGGAATTCTTTGCAATGGGGGAGCGCGTTGTTGAGACCAGTAAGAAGCTTTGTGGCAAAGGGCTCTTCGGTCCGTTCTGTCTCGAGACCATCATCACGCGGAAGCTGCAGATCTTCGTCTTCGAGATCAGCGCGAGGATCGTCGCGGGCACGAATCCCTTTGTCGAAGGCTCGCCTTACACAGCACTTAAATACAAGGAACCGATGAGTACCGGCCGTCGCCTCGCTAGGGATATCAAGGAAGCTATCACGCTTGGGCGTCTTGAAGAAGTGTTGGGATAGTATTCAGTATTCAGTATGCAGTATTCGGCGTTTCATCGAATCGTTTCCAATATACTGCATACTGATCCCTGTATACTTCTCTCCGATCCATGAACGTTTCCGAACTCCTTAGAGGCTACGATCAAAAAAACCTTACGATCGGTGTGCTCGGCGGACACAGCGCGCTCGATGTCTGCCACGGTGCGAAGCTCTGCGGGTTTAAGACGGTGTGCATTGCTCGTAGGGGGAGGGAGCGGACGTATGCCGAGTTCTATCGAACTCGGAATGGAAAATTGAAAATTGAAAATGAACAATTAGGGTGCGTCGATGAAGTGATCGTGGTAGATAGTTTCGAGGATGTATTGAGCAAAAACGTTCAGCAGAAGCTTAGAAGTCTGAATACAATTTTTATACACAATCGGTACTTCTGGGTGTACTTCAAGGATTTCTCCAAGATCGAGAATGATTTTAATGTTCCGATCTTCGGTTCGAGAAATTTATTGAAACTTGAGGAACGGGACCAACCGTATAACCAGTATCATTTGTTAGCCGATGCCGGAATCAGAACGCCGAAGATTTTCAAAAGTCCAAAGGAGATCGATCGCCCCGTACTGGTGAAAGCGGCGGAAGCCAAACGCGGATACGAGCGCGCGTTCTTCGTCGCGACGGATGCCAGGAGTTATGCATCGATCGGATCGAAGCTCGAGAAAGAGGGAAAAGTAGGAAAGAACTGGCGCGATGCGGTGATCGAAGAATTCGTCGTCGGTGCGCCGGTGAACTTCAATTTTTTCTACTCGCCGCTTACGAAAGAGCTAGAGCTTCTCGGTACCGATACGCGCCGACAAACCAATCTGGACGGGTTCCTCCGGATGACCGCGGATCAGCAACGGCTCGCACTCAAGTATGTCCCGCTCAAGATGATCGAGACCGGCCACATCGCCTGCACGGTGAAGGAGTCCATTCTCGAGAAAGCATTTGATCTTGGCGAGCGGTTCGTGAAGGCCACGCAGAAACTTCCGAAGAAACTTGATCCAAGCGGAAAAGGGATCATCGGTCCTTTCGCCCTGCAGGGAGCGGTGGTCGCCGATGAAGGAAAAGAGGACATCGTGATTTTCGATGTTTCGTTACGCATCCCCGGTTCGCCCGGTATCGCAGCGACACCGTATTCCGGTTATCTGTATGGACAGTCGATGAGCGTGGGGGAGCGGGTCGGGATGGAGCTCAAAGCAGCGATCGAAACGAAGCGCCTGCGGGAGGTGGTGACATGAATGTCTTCGTAGGCGTACGTCGCGTTGTTATGCGGAGGCCATCCGTCGTTGATCGTCGTCGCCTTCATCGCTTTGTTCATCGTATTCTGCGTCTCGGATATCGTCTGCCTCAGTTGTTGCGGCTTTTTCAGCGGCTTGAATCGCTGCGATCACGGTGGCTTCATATTTTGCTCGCACTTCTGCAAGGATGGTATCGGCGCCGGCTACAGCCAGCCGATTGGCCTCTTCGATGATGGGAAGTTCCGTCTTTCCCCCCAAGCTGATGGTGGATAGTTGGAAGCCCGCTAATCGTTGGAAACCGGACGTTTTTCTTAGGATCTCTGGGCCAGTGAAACCTGCTGCCTCGGCGGGGGGTTTGACAGCCACGCGGATTCGCTGCAGCAGGTTTTGGATTTCCCTCCGGACGAGTTCCGACAGTGCGGCGCACGCTGGTTCGGCTTTATGCTGGTCCGCATAATCTTTGACGGCGCGCAGCTGATCGATGGGGTCGCGTTCCATGGATGAACTATGATACTCCATCTCCCCCGGCTCGGGTAGCGGTTCACTGCGCGATCAGCCCCGTAGTATGCGCTTCGCGCAACTACAGGGCACGAAGTAGGCAAATAAATGGTAGCATGAGCCTATCTTGACTACTGAAAACACAATCTCCATTCGGTCAAACATTCCAAAGCTCTACGCTATCCAGGCCTTCACGCAGGCTCTTTTCGCCATTCCGATCATCTTCTTGATTTGGCCGTCCCGTGGACTTGATCTCAAACATATCATGATGCTCCAAGCAGGGTTTGCCCTGACGATTCTTGTCCTGGAGATTCCTTGTCACATTTTTGATGATGCGCCCTGTCTGGCGGGAGATTCCGGCATAAACTCCTATGGCTTCGGCGCTCCATTGCTGGAGCTTACTTTTGCAAGAATCCGCTGTGCCTGTACCACCTTGGCGTCCGTTGCGTAGATGTCATCCAATGCCAAGGGCAGCACTTCCAGTGCGAGATCAATCTGCTCCTTCGTGTACTCCGTTCCGCTGGGTTTGGTCATGTTGTCTCCCAAGAACTTTACCTGTTTGAGCAGTTCCTTGTATTCAGTTTTGTTGGTGGGCAGGGCATCAATCTTTTCGCGGTAGTTGGCATCGGCGACTCCCACGTCGCCGATGCTTGCACAATCAGTACTTTCCGTCGCTGAAAAGCGTCGCCGCAACCGCGGAAGAACTGTTCGCTTCCTGGCGACAACCGAACGAAACACTACGAAAATTATGCGCATTTAGTTAGGACGCTGTGTATAAATCGCTTGCATCGGCTCGCGACCACGTGGCGTTTCTATTGTTTTAGGGAACGAAAGAAGTAGAATGCATGATTGAAGTTTCCCTTCTTCCACCATGCCCGTACTGCATCGGACGATCACTGTTGTCGGCTTCGTTCTCCTCCTTTGCGCTTCTGTGTTGCTGCCTGCGCCCTCTGCGCATGCGCAGAAACACCCGGAATGCAGCGAGTGGTATTCCAAATGCAACGAGCAAGCGAAGCTGTTGCCGGGGAGTTACAGCGACCAGAACAGCGCCTACTACAAAGCGATACGACTGTGTGGCGCCGTGGGATCGGCGTGCGAATTCCGGGATGACGGGTGCACGTATGATCTGCCTGCTCTCCATTCCGTGGACGGATTTCTCAATGCGCCGTCCATGCCGTCCCCCGTCTGCGGGAAAGCATACGACCCGAGCGAGAAGGCTCGGAAGGTCGGCCTGATCGCCACTGTGAAGAGCTTCGATGGCGATGTTAAAGTCCGGACCGGAAATGGAGACTCCGTTCCTCTCAAGAAAGGCCAGTCCGTACAGATGAAGCCCGGGGATCGGATCATCACAGGGTTCGACGGCTCAGCAACACTCGCTTTCAATGACGGTCAGGATGGAATCGATGTCTATCACATGACGGAATTGCGCATGGACAATACTCTCCTGAAAGAGTCTCGCAGCCGGACACAATTGTCCCTCCGTGTCGGTTCTGTGAAGGCCTATGTGAAGCACACCGCTGCCATTCGCGGCGACTTCAGCGTGGTTACCCCCACCAGCATCTCAGGTGTCCGGGACAGCGCTATGATTGTGCGTTACGACGACCAGAAGCAGATCACGACCGTCCACGTCACGGATGACAAAGCGTACGTCACTCCGAAAACGAAAGGCGCCAAAGAAATCACGGTGAAGCAGGGGTATACAGTAACGATTGGGGTGGACGGGAAGATGAGCACACCGAAGAAGTTCGGCGCCGAGGAACTCCCTGATGCTCAGGGACAGGAAAAGAAACCTAAGGTAGTGCAGACTCCGGGGAAACCATCGAAAGTGGCCCTGCCGGGAGTTCCAGCGCCCAGCTTCTCGACTCCCTCCCGTCTTCCCGTCGTCAAGACACTGGCAAGCGCCGCGGCCAACGGCTATCCGGCGAAGAACGCAACGGATGACTCTCCGACGAGCATGTGGGTCGCGAGCATGCAAACGCTCACGGACAATAACAATGTCTGGATCAGTCTTGACTTCGGCGCTCCCAAAAATGTCCAGAAGCTCAAGTGGCATGCATCAGCCTGGGAGAAGCCCTATCCGAGTAACGGTCCCTCCAAGTACCGTATCCAGCGCTCCGATGACGGGCAAGCCTGGACGGATGTCGGGGCGGTGGTGGATCTCGGCATCGATGGCAAAGATCCGCGCCAGATCACGGGCAGTGAGACCATCAATGTCACGGCCCGTTACCTGCGCCTCAAAGTCGAACGTGTGAACGACGGCACCGGGTGGTCGCTGGGGCTGAAAGACTTCTGGGCAGAGGGAAGTGCCACTGCGAAGAGCACGCCCGACAAGCAAACGTGCTCCAAACAATATGAAATATGTATTGATGCGTCACGCAAGCTCCCCGGTTCCTTGTTCAAGAAAGGCAGTCCCATGAACAATGCCTGGGCAGAGTGCACACATCAGAGCCAGCTCTGCGAGCAGAAGCAGCAGAAGTAGACGTTCCTGCGTCTAGGTTGATGCTCGCGCATTCGCGGTTACTCTTTCTTCTCTTCCTGGCGCTATCGTTGATTGTTTCTACGAATCTCTACAAAAAGGTTGCGACGGTTGTGATATTTTTCAGTACTCCGTACCAGTGAACCATAGCGTCGAAGATCCGATAACCTTTTTCCATCCATTGTCTTATTTATCTGTTGTGCTTCATTTGATGACTCCTCAATCGTGGAGGAATTTTCGACGCTCACTGAGGCGCGCAGGCGTGAGGCGCAGGTGAAGATATGGAGCAAGACGGAGGAGGTCACCGTTCTCCCAAACGGGAAGAAGATTGTGAAGTACAAAGAGTACAAGACACCGCTCAAGAAACTGCTGTCCTTGGTCAGGCCCGGGCAGTACCTGCGCAGCGGCATCACGCTCGATAATCTGAATCATCAGGCATCAGCGAAACTGCCAAACCAAGCAGCGGAAGAAATGCAGGAAGCGAAGCGCAAGCTGTTCTCCATCATCCTTCCTCCTCAGAATGGTATGCTATGAGTATTCCCCGGTCGTTCAGTCTCATTCTTGGATGAGAAAAGACTGTGCGGATCCTGCTTTCAGTTCGTTTCCCCACGTTGCGATCTGGTCGGCCCTCCTTGTAGACTCGCGTCCGGATCGGGGCTGTAGCTCATCTGGTAGAGCGCCGCGTTTGCAACGCGGAGGTAAGGGGTTCGAGTCCCCTCAGCTCCACCATCCTTCGCAACGCGAAGGATGCCGACCGTAGCACTTGAGGTTCGTGCAAATATTTTCTTCCACAGACCCGCGTTGGCTACGGATGGCAAGCCATCAAGTGCGAAGGTTGGCTGGTTGGCAGGCCACATATTCATTTTTTTCATTTGCATTCCGATCAGAGGGAGTAAAATAAGAGTCCTCTTCCCCCACTCTTTTATGTCCCCCAAAGCCCGTGCCAAGAAGAAGACGAAGAAAACCAAGACGAAGACGAAGAAAGTAAAGAAGACGAAGAAGACGAAGGCGAAGAAAGTGAAAAAAATGAAGAAGACCAAAGCGAAGAAGGCGAAGAAAGCCGCAGTGAAAGCGAAGGTGAAAGTGGCGAAGAAGAAGGCTCTCGGGAAGGTCGTGCACTACTACGACAAGATCAACGTAGCGATCATCACCCTCAAGTCTCCGCTGAAAATCGGCGATTTAGTCTGCCTGAAGCGCGGCGAACTGGAAGTGGTGCAGGAAGTCAGTTCCCTCCAGATCAACCACCAGAATGTCGCCAGGGCGGGGAAGGGCGCGGTGGTGGGGATGAAGGTGGATGTTCCGGTGAAGGAGGGGGCGGTTGTTCTCGCAGCGTAGAAAAGGGGTTAGAACCCCGTTGGTGCTGCGCTCCTTGAACCCAAGCCAACAAGGGAGAGGATGGGGG
>JBBAAJ010000071.1:0-7666 GCA_041658365.1 Candidatus Peribacteraceae bacterium
ATGTGCCAGCCGACAAGGCGAAGATCATCGTGTGCGACGGCAACTTCCACGGACGCACCACGACGATAGTCGGGTTCTCAACGGATCCGGTCTGCCGCACCGGCTTCGGACCGTTCACGCCCGGCTTTGAGATCATCCCATATAACGATACTGCGGCGCTTGAGAAGGCTATCGACTCGAACACTGTGGCATTCCTCGTGGAGCCGATCCAGGGCGAGGCAGGCGTCTTCGTCCCGTCCGATGGATACCTCAAGAAATGCGCGGAGATCTGCCGCAAGCACAACGTGCTGCTGATTTGTGACGAGATCCAGACCGGATTCGGCCGCACGGGCCGCATGTTCTGCTCTGACTGGGAAGGTGTCAGGCCCGACATCATCGCCATGGGCAAAGCCCTTGGCGGCGGCGTGTACCCGGTCTCGGGCATCGTAGCGGACAACGAGATCATGATGACCGCGTTCGAGCCGGGCAACCACGGCTCCACGTTCGGCGGCAACCCGCTCGCATGCGCGGTCGCGTCTGCGGCGATCGACGTGATCGTGGACGAGCACCTGCCCGAACGCGCAGCAGAACTTGGCGAATACTTCCGCGGCGAGCTGCACAAGATCTCACACAAGCGCGTAAAGGAGATCCGCGGAAAGGGCCTGCTCACAGGCCTTGAGCTGCACGAAAAGGCAAGGCCCTATTCGCTGGAGCTCATGAACCGCGGCATACTCGCAAAGGACACGCACGGCACCACGATCCGCTTCGCCCCTCCGCTCGTGATCACAAAGGAAGAACTCGCAGGCGCGGTGAAGACGATTACAGACGTAATCGCCAAATAACCTGCGCATCGCACAAAGATTTCAAAGGGCGGCCTCAATAGCCGCCCTTTTTTATGCAATGATTTAGACAAATAAAATTATGCAATTTACATATTCGACGGCCATCGAATTAGAGGGCCAGAAAATGCGCAACTTTGCCGGACCGGTACCGATAAGCGGATGATCGCGAATACAAATCATCCAGACGGAGAATCTCATGAGCGACGGGCCAATCAATCCTCTTCATCTCCCTTTCGAGCTTTTGCTCCGCCCCGACAAAGAGATCTTCAATACGAATGCAGCGCCGCAGAAGGTCTATTGCCACGAGACAAAAGGCAGTGACAACGAGGTCGAGATGGAATGCGATACCCGTCCCGACAGCTTTGAGCTGGAGGTCTGTTCGCTCACTCCAGATGCTTCTTACCGAAAACTACTGGGGCCGACTGGCACCTGACTAATAGCAAAAAAACATGCCTATCCAGATAACGCACCCAGTTTGGGGTGTCATCCCGCGGCTTGACCGAGGGACCCAGTGGAGACCGCGGGATTCCGGCTTTCGCCGGAATGACAAACGATTGGGTGCGTTATCTGGATAGGCATGAAAAAAAACTAGCAACAATAATATCACGTCGCCGATAAAGCGGTGTGTGGGGATTAAGGGAGGGATCATGGGTGGTACAGCAAATCCCGTGGGTATATCATTCAGCGACGCAGTAATGGTCGGTCTAGACCTTGCGGCTGAAACTGATGCGGCATCGGCTGACGCCACTGCTGTCGATGGTATGCCGGAATCCAAAGGCACGGATGCAGATGTTGCCGCGGGAGATGGAGGCGCGGCCGTCGAAAATGAGCCGTCCGCGGATGGAGAAGCAGCGGCAGCGCCTGCAGAATCGTCTGCTCCGAGTCATGATGACGGACTGACTCCTCAGCAAAGGGCTGTGATCAGGCTTATGGCTGATGGTCTTGTTTTCAGGACTGGGGCGAGGTTCGGGTATTTCGATTCCTCAAGAGAAGACGAAAGGTTCGCCATTGCAGCATTGTTAGCACGAGGTGTTCGTAATTCAGGCGCTCCCATCCCCGATTCAGTTGCGCAGACATTCGAGCAGATGATGGGAGGGAAAGATGGATCCCAACGCTATTTAGACGCAGTAGCACGGGCCTTCTTTGCTTCCGCTTTCAATGCGTTTGGTTTGGACGATGCCTTGCCGGCTGAAATCGTCGATGGTTCAGGGACAGGCGAAACCGGGGCCATCTCGCCGGTCGGGGCTGGGTCAGCAGCCGGCGGCAGGGAAATAGTACTGCGAGGCATGGTAGCCCCTGTTAGATCAGCTAGATTCGCCGACAAAGATCGTGCCGTTGCTGCAGAAATCACGAATGGCATTTCAGCATTTAAAAGTGCTGTGGATGCAATTAATATATTTATTCCTGAAGCAGTGAGATTACATCGTGCCGGGATGTTAGATGGAGCAACCAAGGCATTTGACGCAGCCATTGCCAGGCTTAGCGACGTTACGGAGGAGACGCATAGATTCAGTCTCTTACGGACTATTGTCGATGCGTTATTGGAATTAAAGTTGAGAGACAAGGCGTTGCAGGTCTCAAAGAGCATTACTGAGGTGAAACAGGCCTGGTCTCGGAAGTTCATCGTGGAATTAGCGAAGTCGTTCTTCTGCTACAAAAACGAAACTGGGGACAAGAGGTTCGGTGAAGAAGGCGAGCGGCTGATTGGCCTCTGCTATACAGCCGTTTCGTATTCGTCGATTAAAAACGAGATCGAGCGCGCTGAGGCAACGAAAGATTTCGTGATCGAAATGTGGGATGCGAATTTGAATCCAGGATATTTCATAAACGGGAAGTTTTCTGGCTTTGAGGAATATCGTGCCTGGGACCATATTCTTGATCTAGCGGTGGAGGGCCTACGCCGTGGGAACACCGAGCAGGCAAATATGCTGTTTACTCATACAGCGAAGCATTGGGAGAAGGTAAAATTATTTGACGAAGAATATGATGTCCGTAAAGTCCCGGGCTTGCTTAAGACTCAAATCGAGCGCTCTTCCACTCCCGCATTGTTGCTCCCATTCGTCGAGATAATCTTAAAACGAGTTATAGAAAAATTCGGCTGGATGAAGAATGCACAGGGGTACACTGACACGTACAGGCTCGCTTTAAACACTATTAATCAAATTGAGGCCCTTATGAAGCCCTTGAAAGAACTTGCACCCCAGTCTCAGCCTCCAGCGTAACCGTCCGGCAGCCCCGCCGCTCGTGATCACGAAGGAAGAACTGGAGGGTGCGGTGAATCCGTCTGCCTGGCACCTCTCGGCGATCACACAGATGGAGAGGCCCGGAGGAAAAGCTGGAGGGCGCGCACGCTGTCTGATTCCGTGAAGGCACCTCGCCTTATCACGTCACACAATCTTACCATCCCACAGGTTCTTCAAAAATTCTTCCCAGTGCAGCGCGTGAATACCCTCGCTTTTTGTCGATATCCTGTCGTGCGTCACGAGAAAATACTTCTGAAACACGCCCTCCTCCTTGAGCGCCTTCAAGCCCTTCGTGTGACGCGGAGAAACCTTGCGCGCTGCCTTGACCTCAATCGCTGTATGATTGCCCACGAGGTAATCGACCTCAAAGCCGTGCGTCGTCCTCCAGAATGTCAGGGGGTCCTTGTTTCTGGTGTAGCTGAGATATGCGCGCAGCTCCATTCCGATGAATTGCTCAAAGCTGTTTCCATAGGCATCGGAGTTTCTCTCCAGATATTTCGTGCCCGCAAGCGTGTGGGTCACACCGGTGTCGAAAAAATAAAACTTCGCAGTCTGAATCGCCTTTCTCTTCTTTGACGATGTCCATGGTTCCAGCATGAAGCCCACCAGCGTGTCCACGAGGATCGAATAGTATTCGCGCACGGTGGATGGCGGGACCTGGCTGTCGCTTGCAACCTCAGTGAAATTCAACAACCTTCCGTTTGAAAGTGCCGCTGTCTTTAGAAACCTGGTAAAGGGCGGCAGCCTCCTGATAAGGCCTTCGGTTTGTATCTCCTCTTTGAGATAGGTGTTCACATACGCGTCCAGCTCTTCGTCGGGATGCTCGCTCGGATAGACCTGTGGAAGCCCCCCGTATCTCAGATACTTTTCGATATTGAAGGACGGTATCTCGGAAAATGAGAGGGGAAAGAGTTCAGCGCGCCAGGCCCGCCCTGCAAGGAGGTTCGCATCTTCTCCCTTCAAGCGCTTGGCGCTGCTCCCCGTGAGAAGAAAACGCAACTTTCCCTTTTCGATCAGACGATGCACCTCGTTCAAGAGAGCGGGCACCCGCTGCACTTCGTCGATGACGACGATCTGCCTCTTGCCAAGATCCGCATTGACGATTGCATCGAGCTCCGAAGGGTCTCCCGACAGGCGAAGAAAGAGTTCTCCCCTCAGGAGGTCGAGGATCAGGGCTTCCTCTTTGAGCTGGTGGTTGATGAGCCAGGTCTTTCCGGTCGATCTGGGTCCGAAGAGGAAAAAAGATTTTTTCCTTAATAAATCCGGCAAGTTCAACTTTCTCGTGTATTCCATATCCACAATGCTACCGCTGTTTATCCGGATAATCAACAACTATATTGGGGTTATTCCGATTACCGTGTCCCACCCTCCTAACCTGGTAAAACGCCATTTTATCTTGATGGAGGCAGAAAATATCCACGCACCTTTTGTCAAAAACCGCCGATAACCATACTGGCCTGCCAGGGTTAGGGCCTTCATATATTTTATGACCGTCAAAACGCTAAATATCGGCCTTATGGCCGACACAGCAGGCCCTGCCCTGCTCGAGTCCGCCTTTGCGGATACAGGGACCGAGTCTGCCCCTGCTGACGTTGTTGAATGCAGTTCTCCTGCAGACGGGACATCCGAATTTTCTCTTTCCATCAGTCCGAGCCCTGGTGGAGATCTCGCTCAAGCCTCTCCCGTATCGTCCATCGTCCCGCGAGTCTTGCAATCCAACGTCATACCCCAGCCCCAGTCTCATGACCCCGTTCCGATAGGAAGGATCGATCGGACCCTGGATCTGGATTGGCTGGACGAACGCCTGCGTCACTTGGGCGCTGATCCGGAAACGGGTAGGGGTCGATATGGTTTTCGTATCCGCGATGATGAAGAGAGACAGGAGGATCTCAAGACTTCGATCCATGATCTTAAATCCCGCTGTGAGAATTGGGAGTGTCGTGCGGCTGCTGCCTTGATAGAACTCGCACCAAACCTGAGGGAACAAGAACGTGTTGAAGTTCTTCGACTCGCCTTTGAAACGCTCAAGCCATTGTGCTGGAAGGATGCCAATTGGGTCGAAGAGTTCGAGATCTCTTTCCTCATGGCCATGAGGCGTTTAAGCAGGCTACTCACCGACAATCCAACCTTGGCGCGTCAAGTCCTCGGGGAAGAGACCTTTGCCGCTCCGCAGATTCCTCCGACCCAGGACGAAGTCGATTGCCAGGTGAAGGCCCTGGCCCAAAAGGGCGCAGACTTTCGTAGTGTCAGATACCATGAGGCCATCGGAGCCCTCATCTTTTTCCGAAC
Source organism: Candidatus Peribacteraceae bacterium (assembly GCA_041658365.1). Classification (GTDB taxonomy): domain Bacteria; phylum Patescibacteriota; class Gracilibacteria; order Peribacterales; family Peribacteraceae; genus 2-02-FULL-51-10. The sequence goes on from JBBAAJ010000071.1 coordinate 5,354, forward strand.
CCACTTATCCGAAGTCATCGCGGCGGGAAAGTTCGGCGCCGAGCAAGTGACCGCCATCGTCGAAGGCGCAGACGCGTCCTATGGGCGGTTCGCCTTGAAATTCCTGGAAGAGAATCTTGCCTCCTTGATGTCCTGTCGTCTCCTGAGCCGCGATCATATCAAAGGAATCATGAAAGCCTTAAAAGGTCTGTGGGGCTCTCCCGAATTGAGGGATGCATTTTGCAAAGCCATGTCAACGCATCTGGAGGCGCTGATTGAAGCCGGGCTTTTCGATCGAGAGCACGTCACGGAGCTCCAGGGTAGTTTTCGTAACGATTATGACTTTCTTGGACAGACACTGGCCACTTTGATCAAAAAAGGCGTCTTCGATCAAGAACACTTGATGAGCGCGATACAGGATGGGACGTTTGATGCAGCACGTTTCCTGGAAAAAAACCTCGGCACATTGTTGGAAACTGGGCTCTATGACCAGCAAATCCACGCACTCCTGGCTCGGAACCTGCAAAGAATCGAAACAAACATCGACTCTTCGACGATCGCCGGAGCTGCGGTCCGGATCTTCAATGTGTGGTTTGATAAACTTTTAGAATACGGATTTTTCACGCAAGCTGACTATCGATCGATTTTGCGCCTATTGGATCGTGGCGAAAAATCGACTCATCACGAAGGAAAATATAGCCGAGAACGTATTGATGTCCTCTATTTTCTGGAGCGCCATTTCCCTTCCCTGTTGGCTCAAGGTTGGGTCGATATTGAGAGGGATTTGGCGGCCGTCCGGGCGAAGCTGGCGCATAATGATTGGTTTCAGGCGCACGATGCCCTCCATTTCTATGACACCCAACTCCCCACACTGATCGCCAGCGACCTATTCACGAAAGCCGACTACGCAGCGCTGAAACGAAAACTTTTCGGCCAACACAGCGGCGTGGCGAGGGCTCTGTTTACTGCCCATTTTCCTCTCTTGCTCGAAGGGGGATTTTTCGATGAGGCCTCTGATCTTCCGTTGCTGGCCTGTTCCTTTGCAGACGGACATCGAGATCCCAACAAATCGAATGAGGTCATCGTCAACGACGGGTTGAAATTTTTAGGGGAACATCTGCATCTGCTCCTCGAGAGGGGACTTTTCAAAAGGCACCACGTGGGCGTCCTGGTCAAGGCCGCAAGTTCGGGGGAGAAAGACAGCGCCGACGCCAGGGCAGCCGATGAATTCCTGGCGACGCATTTTTCCACGTTGGCGGCTCATGGTTTAATTCAACCGCATGAAGCAGCCGAAGCCCAGGCAGAGACGTCGATCCAGGCATGGGTCAAAAAGCATCGGGATCGATTTGGATATGACGTTTCCAACAATGCTTTTTATCATCCAGACGACTTCGCCGCTAAGTTTCATGGTCTTCAGGCCCAGGGTTTCATGGACGCCTTCACCTTCGGAACCCTTTTGGGACACGCCCATGCCTATTATGCAGCTGTCCGTTGCTTCGTCCCTCTTAGCAGCTCGAAGGGATGGATGGATTCCCCCGCTGGATGGACCGCCCTGGCGCGTTTTCTGGGCACCCTATCTTATCAAGAGCGTAACGCGGGAGCCGTCTTCGGACCTCTCACCAAACTTTTGCAACGCAGTGAAGAACATATGCCCGCCAACATTGCCCTTCTTCTTGTTCTTTCAGTTGAAGGTGAACTGGGATTTCCACATAGTCCTTTGCTCGAAGGTGACGACCTGGCGTCACGCCTGATGCTTATTTTATTCAAGCTTACGCGGAATGCCCAGTCCGACACACTAAGGGATGTGGAAAGAATCGTGACACGCAACTTGCATTTGATGGAAGCGCTGTATGCCCTGTATCAACCGCCTGAACTCTCTCCCATTGTGCAGGCAACCCAGGATATCCCGATGGGCGATGCCGCGACTGTCGGGAGGCTCAGGGCGTTGGCCATAGAAATCGCTCGAACTGTGGATGGCAATGAACAAAGTCCGTTTCGAGATCAGATCCATAATCATCCGTCCCCGAACAATATTCGACTTGTTCGCGATCGGCTGCAAGCAGTGCGTAGCGATGAAAAATTCCGCGATCATCCTGTAATCGAGCAGCTTGAAGAAACTCTGAAGATCGCCGAGCAGATCTATGGCGGCAGAATCAATCTGCGCGAGTTTCATAATCCCCTGAGCGAGCCGTTGCGAACTCGACTTGCCTTCCCTGCATCGGATACCCCCTCCCTGCAGGAGCTCTCTCAGCTTGCGATTTCACTGCGCAGGATATGGAACGATCAGGTGGGCAAGGGAGGCAATTTGCTGGCAGCGCATACCCTGACGCTTGT
>JBBAAJ010000072.1:0-7398 GCA_041658365.1 Candidatus Peribacteraceae bacterium
CGGTGTTTGCGTGATGGACAACGCAGCAATTCTTCATTCGCCGCGGCCGGGACGGCCGCTGCTGATGTGGAATATTGCCGATTAATCAGAGGTTCCTTAACGATTTGATCGCAGCTTATGCATCAAATCGATTCTCTTCTGAATCGATTCCACCGTTCCGATGTCCGCGCGGAAGCGGACGGGACCCGTCACGAGTTCGCAGACGGACTGGGCTGCCTGTTCCGCCTCGGCCACGGAATTGCCGATACCCACGATCCCGACGGACCTGGAACCACCCAAGAGCATGTTGCCGTTGTCATCGAGGAAAACGTCGCCGTAGTAGACTCGGACATTGTCGGGGAGCTTGTCCGGGAGGAAGACCTTCTGCCCCTTTTCCTTCTTCGCTTCGGGATAACTCTTCGGCGTGATGTACTTGCAGACCGTGGCTTTCGGAGCGAATCTGACGAGTTCCGGAGTGAGCTTCCCCTGGATGATGGCCAGGCAGATGTCAACGAAATCCGTCTCCAGGATCGGCAGGACGTTGAGCGCTTCCGGATCGCCGAAGCGCGCGTTGTACTCCACGACCTTCACGCCGTCCGCCGCGGCGATGAACCCGCCGTAGAGGATGCCCTTGTATGGCTCGTTGCACTCCTGGAGGAGCGCCTCCGCAACTTTGCGGTTGCACTCGCTGGCGGTGGCGATGTCCTCGGGCAAGAGGAAGGGGAGGGAATGGTCCGCGTCGCTGTACGTCCCCATGCCTCCGGTATTGGGGCCGATGTCTCCCGTGTTCGCGCGCTTGTGGTCCTGGACGGCGGGCATGTCGACGACCTGCGTGCCGGAGACGAAGGACATCAGGCTGAACTCCACGCCGATCAGCTTCTCCTCGAGGACGACCGTGCCGCACTGCTCGACGCACTCCATCGCGTACTTCGCTCCCATGTCGATGGTCGTGAGGTGCTCGCCGCTCAGCTTCACCCCTTTGCCCCCTTTCAGCGCGTCGTACTTCACGACGTACTGCCCGTGCAGGTGTTCATCGAGGTATTTCCGGATGTCCATCTCCAGCTGCCTCTTCTCGCCCATGGAGGTGAAGCTGAAAACGCGGAATTTGGGACTGCAGTTGATGCCGTGCTTCTTCATCAGCTCACGAGCGAAACTTTTTGAGGATTCGATTCGTGCCAGATTCTTCTTCGGAGCCACTGTCGGTATTCCACTGGCTTCAAGCCTGTCGGCCAGACCTGCTCCGATCGGATCATCGGGAGCGACGAACGCGAAATCCACCTTCGCCTGCCGGCCGATTTCCACGATTTTGTATAGGCTGGTGAGATCCACGACATGCACCTCCTTGGCGAGCTTCAGGAGGCCGGGATCGCGCACGGTAGAGGCCGCGATGATCTCGGGCTTCTGCGGGCTGCGGGCAAGCGCATCGGCGATCGCAGAGCCGCGGGCGGAGTTGGTGACGAGGAGGACTTTCATGGAGAGAAGGGGATAAGAACAGGGAAAGTATACAGAGGTTGAAAAGATGAAAGATGGAAAATGGTCCGGGTCCGCAGCACGGGCATCGTGCCCGTGTTGAATTGTAGGGGCTTTACATACATCACCGGGGCACGATGCCCCGGCTACGATACTTTTTTCGCTATCCGATTCTCAATACACCTCAGCCAGATAACACTCCTCACAGTACACTTTCTCCGATCTTTCTGGTGAGTAGCTTGTCTGAATCTCCTTCCCGCACTTCCCGCACTCTCGCTTCCAGAGTTTCCTTGGATTCCTAATGGCCATTCTCCTGCGGTGTCGTTCATCGGGGTGGAAGTGCGGAATTGGCAGCTTCATCTTCCGGTAGAAGTCCAGTTCCTGCTTGATGATCCTGAAAGGACGCTTCGTCACCTCACACTCTATTGCCCAATTCACGACATCGTCAGGGATATCGTCAATCGAGTCCGGCAATTTCTCTCATGAGTTTCCCATTATTCCATAATCCTCCGGTGGAATTCTCAAAGGTTCCTGTATGCCTTATCACGGTACTGGATTTCCACGATGATATTGACACCGGGTTGCATGCGGACAAACACGATGCGGACGTCCCCGATACGGCAACGGAAGCAGTTCTTTGTTCCCTGCATCGGCGTCACGTCGAGCTGATCCAGTTTGTTCTCGAGGATCGCGACATACGCGCGTCGCACGACGGCGTACATCTTTGGGGACAGCCTCCGCATGAATTTTTGCATGCGGTCCATGATTATGATCGCTTCGAACGTGGTGCCGTGTTCTTTCGTTTTTTCTTCCCGTTTTTCTCTTGCGCCAATGCCTTCGCCGCCTGATCCCAGAGTTCAATGAGGGCAGCTGGATGGATCCCGTGGGGGAAGCGCAATCCGCACGTACCATCTTCATCTTCGTAGTACTCCATATCCATGATGGGCATAATGACGAGATAGCCCCTCTCGTTCTCTTTTGCGAGGAAGTGCTTGGTGCCATAACGCTCCCGCCATTCCTTCGGAAGGGTCACGGCGCCGTTGCCCCAAAGCGTGAGTGTTGTGTTGACCATAGAAAAAGTAGAATTACCAGTAAAGTATATATTACTAGAAATACTAGTGTCAAGCTAAAAGCCGCAAGCAGCGAGCCACAAGCTCCAAGCTGGAAGAAAAGTTCAGATGGACAATCGTATCATGTATATCGCGAAGACGCATCACACCAGCGCCATCATCTTGTATTGGTCGGGATTATCGCTCTGGGAAGTTCCATGCGTGTACGCATCGCGGGTGGCGTTGCGACCGCGGCCCAGCTGCTTGAGGAAGCGCGGCGTGACTTCCGGAGTCGGGTACTTCCCCGTGAAGCAGCCTTCGCTGAAATGTTTGATGTTCGGGTTCCCGTAACGGATGGCGTTCCGGAGATTGTCGATCGTGTTGTAGAACAATCTGTCGGCACCGATCATCTTGCGGATTTCCTCGATCGAGTGATTGGACGCGATGAGTTCCGTTGTCGTCGGGAGGTCGATCCCGTATGGATCGGGGCCGATGATGGGAGGGGCCGATGAGGCGAAGAAGACTCTCTTGGCGCCGGCCTTCCGTGCCATCTCCACGATCTTGCGGCTGGTGTTGCCGCGGACGATGGAGTCGTCCACGAGGAGGACGTTCTTGCCCTTGAGCTCGAGCTCGATGGGGTGGAGCTTGAAATTGAGGCTTCGCTTGCGCAATTCCTGCCCCGGCATGATGAACGTCCGGCCGATGTAGCGGTTCTTCACGAATCCCTCGCGGTAGCGGATCCTGAGCTTGCTGGCGAGGCCGGCGGCGGCAGGGCGGCCGGTGTCGGGAATGGGAATCACCGAGTCAATGTGGATGCCTGCGGCCCTGATCTGTGCGGCCAGGGATTCTCCCATGCGGACTCTGGCCTTGTAGACGTTGACGCCGTCGATGGTGGAGTCGGGGGCGGCGAGGTACACCCACTCGAAAATGCACGGGTTGAGCTGGCCATGCCGCACGAGGCGGGAATGCAGGCGATTGCGGTGATCGATGTACACCGCTTCCCCCGGCTGGATGTCGCGTACGAACTCGTATTCAAGCGCATGGAAAACCGTATCCTCCGAGGCGATCATGTACTCGTACTTCATGCCGAACCGCCGTCGCCCGAGCTGCAGCGGACGGATACCATGCGGGTCGCGGAATCCCACGATGCCGTGGCCGCCGACGATTGCCACGGCGGAGTAGGCTCCCCTGCAGCGGCGGAAGACGTTCTTCACCGCACGGAAGACATGCTCGGGGGTCAGGTGATAGGGCTTCTGCTTGCGGAGGGCGAGCGAGAAGACATTGAGCAGCACTTCGGAATCGGAATTGGTATTGAGGTGGCGGTAGTCCTGCTCACGGATTTCTTTCGCGAGCTGTGCGGCGTTCGTAAGGTTGCCGTTGTGCGCGAGCGCCATGCCGAACGGCGAGTTCACGAAGAAGGGCTGTGCTTCGAACTCGCTGCTGCATCCCGCCGTCGGATAACGGACATGACCAATGCCCATGGGACCCTTCAGTCTCTGGAGCGAATGTGAGTGGAAGACCTCGCTGACCATCCCCGCCGCCTTCTTCAGATGGAACTGGCTGTCGTACGTCACGATACCGGCGGCGTCCTGGCCACGGTGCTGGAGGACAATCAGGCCGTCGTAGAGATCCTGGATGATGTCCCGAAAGCCGGAAATGGCGATTATTCCACACATTTTTCAATGGAGAATGAAACGGCAAAGCACGACTTTCCGAAAAAAATGGAAAGCCTAATTTTAGCGGTGCCGCTCACCATATGGAGATTGTAGCAGGGACTTTGGAAGATTCAATTGTTTCTGATCGGGTAACTGAGCATGTGTTTAAAAAACTAAACCTCGTTATTAAAAGGAGTGAAAAATGAATTGATTGGGAGCGGGTATCTATCCGCGGTTGGCGAGCCTCTGCTGTGATCAGCAAACGCAGATAGACATCTGCTCCCGTGGGTGGAAATGATTCGTAAGATCCAAGAAGTCCAAGCTGCAAGGTCAGTGCGCAGTTACCCGCATCACCCTGTACATATCCGGTTTTTCCTCTAAAATAAGGCGTCTTTATGGAATACCGGACCATTGCCATCATCGCCCACATCGACCATGGGAAAACAACTCTTGTGGATCAGATCCTGCGCCAGGGAGGAGCCTTTGAGTCGCATGAAGAATTGACCGAACGTGTCATGGACTCCGACGAGCAGGAGAAGGAGCGCGGCATCACCATTTATGCCAAGAATTGTTCCATTCTGTACAAAGGCTCGAAAATCAACATCGTGGATACGCCCGGTCATGCCGATTTCGGCTCCGAAGTCGAGCGCGTGCTCAGGATGTGTGACAGCGTCCTTTTGCTTGTAGACGCTTTCGATGGCCCGATGCCTCAGACGCGGTTCGTGCTGAAAAAGTCTCTGGAAATCGGCCTCTGTCCGATGGTGATCATCAATAAAATTGACCGCCAGGGCGCCGATCCGGAGCGGGCCTTGAGCGAAGTGTTCGATCTCTTCGTCCAACTCGGTGCCAACCATGAACAGCTCGATTTCCCCTATGTCTATGCCGTCGGGCGGGACGGGATCGCCAAATTAAAACTGACCGATCATTCCGTGGATTTATGTCCGCTCCTTGATCTGATTTGCTCACGCGTACAGCCGACGTCCGGAGATCCCGGAAAACCGCTTCTTCTGCAGCCCGTGAATCTGGCGTACGACTCCTATGCAGGCCGGATGGCCGTCGGCCGGATAACCGATGGAACCGTGAGGAAGAATCAGGAGGTGTATCTGCTAAAGCCCGATGGGAAAACGGAAACCGGTCGCATTTCCAAAGTGATGGTGTACCGCGGAATCCGGCAGGTCGAAGTGGATCAGGCCGAAGCCGGCGACGTCGTGATGGTCGCGGGGCTCCCCGACGTGTACGTCGGAGACACGATTGCCGGTGAAGGAACGGCTCAACCTCTGCCAATGATCACCATAGATCCGCCGACCGTTTCCATGGATTTCCTCGTCAACGACTCGCCGTTCGCCGGCAAAGAGGGCAAGCTGGTCACCACGCGCCACATCCGGGAGCGGCTTCAGCGGGAACTAGAGACCAACGTCGGACTCAAGATCGAGCTCGGGGAGCGGGCAGAGGCTTTCCGGGTTTCGGGGCGCGGTGAAATGCATCTCGGAGTGCTGATCGAGGCGATGCGCCGCGAAGGTTTCGAGCTCGCGGTTTCGCGTCCGGAAGTCATTCTGCGCGAGATGAAGGGGGTCCAAATGGAACCGATCGAAACCGCCTATATCGATGTTCCGGATCAATACGTCGGCGCCGTTATAGAGAAACTTGGTCGCCGCAAAGGAATGATGCAAACCATGGAATCAAAAAACGGTATTTCCCGGCTGACCTATGACGTCCCGACCCGCGGTTTGCTTGGGTTCAGGAATGAGTTCGTCATCGATACCCGCGGTGACGGAATACTCACTCACGCTTTCAAAGAATATGCGCCCTCTGTCGGCGATATGCCCGGCCGGACCACTGGTTCGATCATTTCCGGAATCACCGGAACGTCGGTCGCGTACGCCATTTGGCAGCTGCAGGAACGAGGGACATTTTTCATCGGCTCGGGCGTGACGGTGTACGCCGGTATGATCGTCGGTGAATCCCCGAACGGCCAGGACATCATCGTAAACATCGGCAAGGAAAAGCGGCTGAGTAACGTCCGCGCGTCCGGCAGCGATGAGGCGATCCGCCTCGTTCCTCCGTTGATTATGACGCTGGATATGGCACTCGAGTACATCCAGGAGGATGAGCTCGTCGAGGTGACGCCGAAGAGCATCCGGCTTCGAAAGAGGGTTTTAGGTGAGATCGAGCGCAAGCGCGAGGCAAGGCGTGCGAAAGCTTGAATGACTCATCTGTAAACTTTCGACCGGTGAGCGATCATAATGACGCGCACGATTGTTCCATCGATACGGTAGAGGACGCGAAATTCTCCAACACGCAGACTGCGGATCCCTCTCAATGAGAATCGCAGAGGCTTTCCGAAGGTCTCGGGGGCAATCATTAATTTCTCCTCGACGGCCCTCTTGATCGCAGACAAGTCGGATTGGTTAATCCTCTTGAGACTCTTCGGATCATGAAGTGAGCTGTAGGAGATTGAGTACTTCATAGGAGCTTCGACCAGAAGTCTTCATGGGAGATCCACTTCTTCGTCCGCGCGATCCGCTCATCGGCGATACGGCTGAAGTACAAATCTTCCTCGATCTCCATGGCAATCTCAATCATTTGTGCCGCCTTGGCCGCCTCGGGCACATCGTCGCGCATGGCCAATTTCTTGAGATACAACGCAACATCTTTCTTAAGCGTGATATTGATCCGGCGCTTCTTTGTGGGCATAAGTGATGGGAAAGTGTATCTATAGTGTATCACTTGAGTATCACTACGTCAATTGTCTGTTTGAGCTTCACTCCTCCGATTGCCGTTTCTTCGCCGTAACGCAATTTCGTATAAGGCTCGCGACCGTGAGCGGCCCCACGCCTCCGGGAACCGGTGTGATTGCCGAAGCAACCTCCTTCACATTCTCGAAATCCACGTCGCCCTGCAGGCCTTTCTCCGTCCGGGTGGTGCCAATGTCGATGACGACGGCACCGGGCTTTATCATTTCCTTCGTAATGAGCTTGGGCTTCCCCACAGCCGTGAAGAGGAGATCGGCCTGGCTCGTGAAGAACGTGAGGTCGGTGGTTTGGCTATGGCAGACGGTGACGGTGGCGCCGCGATTAATGAGCATCACGGCGAGCGGCTTCCCGACGATGTTGCTTCGCCCCACGACCACGGCGTGTTTCCCCGCAACCGGGATACCGTAGAAATGGAGCATTTCCATCACGCCCGCCGGTGTCGCCGGCGGCAGGCGTTCGAATTCGACGGAGAGGAACATCTTCCCCAGATTG
>JBBAAJ010000073.1:0-7261 GCA_041658365.1 Candidatus Peribacteraceae bacterium
CAAGGGCATCCGTCCGGCGCTCAACATCGGTCTCTCAGTCTCGCGCGTCGGGTCCGCGGCGCAGCGCAAGTCCATGAAGAAAGTGGCGGGGAAGCTCCGCATGGAGCTCGCGCAGTACCGCGAGCTTGCCGTCTTCGCACAGTTCGGATCCGATCTCGACGCCGAAACCAGGAAGCAGCTCGATCGGGGCGCGCGCTTAACGGAGCTCTTAAAGCAGCCGCAGTACGCCACAGTTCCCGTCGGGGAGCAGGTCGCGGCCCTGTACGCGGGCATCAACGGGTTCCTCGATGACATCGCCGTCGAGGACGTGAAGCGGTTCGAGCAGGAATTCATCGGCTTCCTGAGATCCAAGCACCCGAAAATTCTGGAAGCCCTTTCGGTGGAAATTAAACCGGAGACGGAGGAGACATTGAAGAGGCTGCTGTCGGCTTTTAAAGAGAAGGATTTCAAATCATCTTCTTCCGTGAAATGAATTATGAATTACGAATTATGATCGATGAACCAAGAGCGCTCGGTCTTTTCTCATAATTCATAATTCTTCTCAGATTCCAGTCTCAACTATCTCAACCTAAATGGCTCGCAACCTCCGCGACATCCGGCGAAAGATGAAGGCGATCCGCTCGACGCGCCAGGTCACCAAAGCCATGGAGCTGGTGGCGGCGTCCAAGATGCGCCGGGCGGTAACCAACGCACAGAAGCTGCGGCATTACGCCTTCACCGCGTGGCACATCCTCCAGAAACTTGCGAGCGTCCAGCCCGAGCTTCATCCGTACCTTCAGGAGCGGGAGCCGAGAAAGATCCTGGCGCTCGTCTTTACGCCGGACCGCGGCCTCTGCGGGAGCCTCAATGCGCAGCTCCTCAGGACTACGACGCAGTATTTGAAAGGCCTCAAGGACATAGCGACCTTCGAGAAAGTGGACTTCGTTGCGGTGGGGAGGAAGGGCCAGCAGTTCCTCCCGCGCCTCAAGCAGGACATCATCGCGGCGTTCCCGGGATTCTCTGGCTACCCCACGTTCAAGGATGTTCTTCCCATCACGCGCCTGGCGACGGAGAGCTTCCTCCAGGGCACGTATGACCACGTGGTGCTCCTCTACCCCGATTTCATTTCGCCAATCGTCCAGGAAGCGACGGTGAAAGTCCTCCTGCCCTTCTCGAAGACGGGACTCAAGGAGATGATCCTGAGCCTGCTCCCGCGCCGGTACCGGCGTGAGACGGAGGAAGCGCTCTCGAAGGCGGATGTTCACGAGTACCTCTTCGAGCCCGATCAGGACGAGATCCTGAAGACCATCCTCCCGCAGCTCACCGAGATCCAGGTGTACCAGGCAGTCCTCGAGACCTCGGCCTCCGAGCACTCCGCGCGGATGGTGGCGATGCGCAATGCCTCGGACAATGCCTCGGACATTCTTGACGACTTGACGTTGACCTATAACCAGACCCGTCAGGCGGGGATCACCGCCGAGCTCGCGGAGCTCTCTGCGACGGCTGCGGCGCTGAGTGGGTGATGATTTGAGAGCGGGAATGTTTCACGCGATAGCCGCGCAAAGCATTGCGCTCTATTAAGGAACCTGAAAAACGGATGAGAACCGCTTACAATCACAACGCATCCGGAGCGAATGAATTCGCGTATTTCGTCATCCGTTAGCCGCCGATTTAAATCGGCGGCTAACGTTGCGTACCATTCGGAATTTATTCCGTGATACCTCGCAGCTTAAGCTGCGAGGTGAACACAAATAAACCGTAGCCGGGGCATCGTGCCCCGGAACACGGGCACGATGCCCGTGCTGCGGGGCAAAGAGGGTGGAAGGCAAGCTTGAAGATCAGCCATCGAGCTCGGGTAAGCGAACCCGAGCTTCGGAAATCTAACTGACTCCGTAGATACCTCGCACTGAGAGTGCGGGGTAATTCATTCAGGAGCTCTTAGCTGGAAAGTAGCCCCCAAAATTTCCCATTAAGGCAAAATAAAAATATTGTACAAGACATAAAGGGCGATCACGCCAATCACAACGCCACCAGCAATTTGAAGCATTAATATCATTGCGTGGGGAGAAGGTTCATAAGAAGGGGCAGGGCGCGAATTGTAAGGTCGGTCAGTATCAAAACCACAAGAGCGATAATGAACGCCCATATCTTGTTTCTAAATGTCTCCCAGACGATCTTGCGTATTTCTTGCTCCACATCACGCGACTTCGAAATCGCTGTGGCAACCTTCTCGTAAAACTTTGCACCCTCAAAATCCTCACGCCTAGCATATGCCTCTAAGTCAAAATCATCCTTCTTGGCCATTGGGAGATAAAGTAGCAGACTTCTGAATTGCTTCTGATGGAACAAAAGAAGTACCGTTTACTTCGATCTTCTTTCCATTTCCCTGTGACAATACAGCAAGCATAAAGCCTAGTGCCTCTTGCTCCCCCTTAATGCTGTAATCAGCAACGATCTTTTCCAGTGCTTTGGCATGACCATTGTCCAACTCAATGATCATTTTCTCGCCTTGTTTGGTAACTTTGATTGCCATGACAGAAGGTGATTGTACCAGAACAGCAATAGCAATTAAATATCATTGTTCAAAGCGCACCCTTCCAGGGTGCGCTGATGTTGTAATATGAAATTCAAATAGTTGTTGTATTTTCCGCAGCTGCGACGCCGCGTCGCAGACGCCCCGCGTATGCGGGGCGAACCACCGGGACACGATGTCCCGGCTGCGCCACAGTCGTTCGCGAACGACGTGGCTGTGGGGAAAATGCTTCCGCTCACCGTCGTAAACGGGTAGGCTTTTCCAGATTCTATGGAAGCTATCGCATCCGCTGCCAACGTGTTCCTGCACATCGACACCTACCTTGCAACCATTCTTCAGCAGTACGGCACGCTTACTTACGTACTCCTGTTCATCGTGATCCTCTGTGAAACGGGGCTTGTGGTTACCCCGTTTTTGCCCGGGGATTCACTCCTTTTCGCCGCAGGTGCATTCGCGGGAAAGGGCATGATGAGCGCATCGCTTCTGTTCCTCCTGCTGAGCGTCGCTGCGATCGTAGGGGACTCCCTCAATTTCGCAATCGGCGCAAAGTTCGGCACGGCGATCGAGCGCTTCCATTCCCGGTGGATCCGGCAGGAGCACCTCGAGCGGACGAAACAGTTCTACGCGCGGCACGGCGGCAAGACCATCGTCATCGCGCGGTTCATGCCCATCATCCGCACATTCGCGCCCTTCGTCGCGGGGATCGGACGCATGGAGTACGGGCACTTCTTCGCGTACAATGTTTTCGGCGGGCTCCTGTGGGTGGCACTCTTCGTCGGAGGCGGCTACTTCTTCGGTTCGATCCCGTTCGTGGAGAAGAACTTCAGTCTGGTGATTCTGGCGATCATCGTGGTTTCGATACTTCCGGGGATTGTGAGTTGGATGAGGAAAAACTAGCGTCGAATAAGATTATCCGCAGCCGGGACGCGGCGTCCCGGTTGTTCGCCCCGCGTATGCGGGGCGTCTGCGACGCGGCGTCGCAGCTGCGGGAAGAAATGCTGACTACCAGCTACTTCTTCTCTGTTTCCAGAAGTAACTGTCTCACCAGCAATATCACCAGCAGCAGCGCCACCGGCACCACGTGCAGGAGGCCGCGGCTTAAGCCCGTCTGCATGATGGCTTCCGTCGCGAGGGGAGCCAGAAGTGCGAAGAGGAGGAACTGGGCGAGGATGCTCACGACGACGAAGACCGTGAGAAGTCCTTCCGGGAGTTCCCACGCGCGCTTGCCGGAGAGGATAAGCACGAGCGGGAGCACGAGCGGGAGGAGGAGCCAGTTCGGTTCGTGGCTCAAGTGATACCAGATGGCTCGGACCACGAGGGGGTTGAAGGAGAGCGTCATTCCCGAGATGGATTTGGCGTTCCCGAACGTGAGTCCATTGAGCCACTTGAAGGCGAGCCAGGGGAGGGCGAGGAGAGCGAGGATGATGGCGCAGAGGCCGGCGACGCGCGTGAATTGCTGCTGCGTGATCATGCCCGTCCGCTTCTTTCCGAGGAGCAGCCAGAAGGCGAGCAGGATGAGGAGTGGAGCGTAGAGGACGGTCGCCTCGTTCTTGGTGAAGAGGAGGAGGCCGAGCGTGAAGCCAAGGAGCTTCAGCCAGGAAGAAAGCTCCTCCGTCGTAGTTGATCGCCCCGCGCCGAGCAAACACGCAATGCTGAGGAAGAGGTGTGAGGCGAGGAACACGTCCGCATACGGATTCGTTCCCTGGATGAGAAGGAGCGGGAGGGAAGCGAGGAGGGAAGCTCCCAGGAGCGAAACGGTACGGCTGAATGAACGGCGAAGCAGGAGGAAGAAGCTTCCGAGGAGTCCTAAGAACCACAGGAGATGGACCCCGTTCACGAGAGGCTCCTCCCACGATCCGCGCAGATCACTGAGCCAGGTCTTCACGAGCGGGAGGGCGGGCGGATACGAGCTCACTCCTCCTTCGGTCTGGACAATCTGGTTCCCCACCGGGATCGTGAGCTCAATTCGTTCGGTCACGAAGAACATCTTCCCGCGCATGTTCCAGTTGTTGAAAGAATCATCCCAGTAGGTCGGTACGCCAAAGAGGTCTATGGCCCCGGCGAGGAGTTTCACTCCCGTCCAGATGCAGAGGAGGAGGACTCCCAGTCGCACCCACCGCGGAGCGGTATCGGGGGAGAGGGAAGCGGGCAAAGGAGTATTCCATCCTGACCGCAAAACACCGGAGGTCCACGCTCCGGCTCCGAGGAGCAGGGCGACGACAATATTCGGCAGGAGGAAGCCTACGAGCGTCAGCCTGGTCAGTCCCAAGACATGAGAGAGGAACGCGATGAACGTGAAGAGCGTCGGGCCGAGAGTCAGTGCCCACACGATGCGTTCTGCGCGCGTGAGGACAGGGTGTCTTCCCTCGAGAAGCAGGAGGGAAAGCCAGCAGAGCGCTCCGGGGACTGCGATACCGATGAGCAGCACGAGGAAGTTCGTCATGGGGCGGGAGGCGGCGGGGGAAGGATGGGTTTCTGGTACGTTCGGAAGACGAAGGAGCTTTCGTCGAAGCGCCCGAGCACGCGGCCGGGGAGGGAGACCGCCTCCCCGCCGATCGTGACGCGTCCCTGCTCATCTACGGTGATGTCCGGACGGTTGAAGACGATCCACGTGTCATCGCGGTCATACGCGATCCCCGGGATGGCCGGGTAGCTCAGGTAGCGCATGTTGCCGAGGAACGGCCATTCCCGATCGGCGAAGAAGACATAGGTCTGGCGATCGAAGACGTACGGGACGGCGAACGCCGCGAAATCGTAGAAACGGTCGCGGTCACGGAACGTTTTGAGATTCGCAGGCGCCGCAATGTACGTCCGGTAGTCCCAGGCGACCCAGGAAATGAATTCGCTTCCCATGCGCACGTCGAGAAAGACCCAACCGGCGAGCAGAATCGGGAGTGCAAGGCGGAGGAACCGCTTCCGCCGGTCCTGCGGATTTCCGCGGAGGAATACGAATGCGGCGATGACCATGAAGCAGAGCAGGAGGAAGATATTCAGAGCGTACGTGACGGAGGTGAAGATGGGCGGAAGGTACGCGTAGAGATCCTTGATTGCCGCAGGGTTCCAGGCGATCTGCGGTCCCCAGACGAAGTTGATGCTGTAGGGCCGCTCGGCGTCGAACGTCCAGAGCGCCTTCAGTCCGGAGAGGAGACGCTCGGCGAAGTTCCACTGCGTGAGCTCGATCCGGTGGAGCAGGATGGTCGTCTTTGGCGGCAGCACGAGGCCGAACTGCATCGGCTTGTCGTACCATTGCCGGTGCTGTGAGAGGGAGAAGGGGACAGTGACACGTTTGCCGCCGGGGACGGAGATACCGACGTCGTACGGGCGTTTGTCAGGATCGTCAGCGTAGATCCAGACGAAGTAGAGTTCGGTGCCAAGGTCGGTCGAGACGGTGATACTCCCCGCTTGCGGGAAGATGTCGAGCACTTGGCGAGTGAGGATGAATCCCGTTCCCGTCGTGGAGAGGAGGATGCCGCCCTGCTGCTTCTGCATCGAGATGGTTCCGTGCCCTTCCCACGTGGCATTCACCTCGCCCGCGGCGAATTCCAACGTTCGTGAATCCTTCGCCAACGCTGTAAGGGGAAGCGCAAGGGAAGAAACGGCAATGAGGAGCCAGAGGAAGCGCAGGTGGCGCATTGAGGGAAGTGTAGCGGCAAGGAAGGCGGAAAGGAGGGCAGAAATGTGAGAAAGGGCAGAAAAGGCAGAAACGTTATGACTTGAATTCTTGAAGATACCTTTTCTGCCCTTTCTGTCTTCTTCGTGTAAAATTCGACCATGCCAACACTCACCACGCCCTACGAGCGCGCGATGTCCTTTATTCAAGCGACGTTTGACCGCCTCAAGCTAACGCCTAAAGAACGCGATTTCCTGAATACGCCGCAGCGGATCCTGAACCATACGGTGAAGTTCAAGCGCGACAACGGGAAGGAGATGGAGCTCCCCGGGTACCGCGTCCAGTTTAGCAACGCGCGCGGTCCTTACAAAGGCGGTATCCGGTATCACCAGGCAGCCGATCTGGAGGAAGTGAAGGCCCTCGCGGCACTCATGGCCGTCAAGACAGCGGTGGTGAATATTCCCTTCGGCGGCGCCAAAGGCGGTATTCAGGTGAACCCGAAGGAATTGTCACGCGGAGAATTGGAGCGCATGAGCCGCGCATACATCCGCTTGATCGCCGACTCGATCGGGCCGGACACGGATGTCCCTGCGCCGGACGTGAATACCAATCCGCAAATCATGGCCTGGATGCGCGACGAATACGAGAAAGTGAAGGGCGTCTACGCGCCGGCGGTGATCACCGGCAAGCCGCTCTCGTACGGCGGGTCGCTGGGCCGCGACAAGGCCACGGCGCGCGGGGGCTTCCTTCTCCTGGAAGAATTGGCGAAGGTGGAGGCCATCGATTTGAACGAAGTTCGTGTCGCGGTTCAGGGCTTCGGGAACGCCGGGTCGGAGATGGCCATGTTCATGCATAACGCCGGTGCCCAGGTGGTGGCGGTTTCCGATTCACACGGGGGTATTTACTGCAAGAATGGGCTCGATCCGATCCGCATCCACAAGTACAAGCTGAAGACCGGTTCCGTGCAAGGCCAGTACTGCGAAGGATCGGTATGTGACTTGGAGAGATTGAAGCTCGATGAGACGGAGGTGATCAGTAATGAGGAGCTTCTGGAGATCGATTGCGATGTCTTGATCCCGGCTGCGCTGGACAATGTCATCACCGAAAAGAACGCGAAGGATGTGAAGGCCAAGACAATC
>JBBAAJ010000074.1:0-7233 GCA_041658365.1 Candidatus Peribacteraceae bacterium
CCGGTCATGAAGGCTATCTGCATGTCGGGATGTACGAGGACGGCTCGCCGGGCGAGATCTTCATCAAGATGAGCAAGGAGGGCTCCACTCTCTCCGGCGTTATGGATACTCTGGCGCTCTCGCTCTCCATGAACCTGCAGTATGGCGTGCCGTTGGAAGTTCTCTGCGAGAAGCTGGTCCATACCCGTTTCGAACCGATGGGCATGACCACCAACCGCGAAATTCCGATGGTGAAAAGTTTGATGGACTATCTGGGCCGTTGGCTTGCGCTAAAGTTTCTCTCGAAGGAGAAGGCGATGAAATTCCACAACAGGGAGCTGGTCGAGAAGGCCTACGCCGACGGCACGAAGAGCAAGGATGCTTTCGCCATGAGCCTGCCGGTTGTCGATGAAGGCATGACACAGGCCAAACAATCGCAGACACCGGATTTCGCGGCGCCATTTTCGACGCTGGAGATTGCCAAACTCCAAGGCTACACCGGCTCGGCCTGCTCCGCCTGCGGCTCGACCAAAATGAAGCGCAATGGATCGTGTGAGGTATGCCTGGACTGCGGCGCTACCTCTGGATGTTCCTGAGGGGACCGAAGAAACCAAAGGGACCGAAGTGACCGAGGTGTAAAATGTGCGTATTACTTCGGTCACCTTGGTTCCCTCTATCCCGTCGGTCACTTCCGTAATTTTTTTCCTCGGACTCCTCGGTTTCATCGGTTTCTTCGGATTCCTCCATACGTATGTCTGATTCCTGGCTTGATCACATTCCATCACACGAACGCGAGAATATCCGCAAACGCATGCGCAGTCCGGAAGAATACGAAAGACTCCGGGAACGGGTGAAGGGTCCGGAGGATTTAGAGCGTGAGATGAACCGGAATGCCGAGTTCGCCGAGGTCAAACTGACGCTCGAGACCGAGCCGAAGGCGCAGGAGGGCGCAAAAGAAGCCGTGAAAACCTTTGTGTCGGAGAAAGGGATCGAGGCGGCGTTCGACCATGCGTCCGAGCATCTGCGTGATGCGATTTCGCATGGGAAATTTGAGGTGACAGTGGATGGAAGCGGTCATGAGCCGAGGCTTGCCGTACGCCCGAAGCAGGCGCAGAAGGAGAAGCGCGGTACCGATGCGCCGACCGGCAAGATCGCGGAGGTGTCTTGTCTCAAGCCCGTACTCCAGCAGCAGATTGTTGCGACATTCACCTTGGGATCGAGATAGATGGACGTACAGCAAAGGTATTGATTTGTGTCACAAAGACAAATCTTCTTATATTGAGATGAATAGAGCGCCGACGAGCGACAGGAGCAAGAGCCACCGCATCGGCGCGGAGCATATTCTCCTGTGAAAATGAAATGCAATCAAAAGTATTAAAATGCTATTGAGCCCTTATCTAAATAGTTTTTTAAGAGTATATTTTTTGTTCAACAAATGAACACATTTTTTAGACAGATTTCCTGTTATCCTTGAGGAAATCTACGAGATCGTCATCGTCCGCAGCCCTGTTTCGAGAGACTTTCCCGCATTTGGTACATTTATAGATCAGAACGAAGCCCTTTTTTCCGTCCTGATCGATGGAAATCGGCTCAAGCAGGCCGAGACAAGTCGATGACCTGTCACCGGGGCCTTCCAGATCGACATGTTTGGAGAAAAGACACTTCGGGCAGTGGTCGCGGTAGGTTCCCTTGCCAAGGGGCTGAACTGAGGTGCCGCAGCGATCGCAGGTGAAGGGTTCTTCGCGGGGAACGAAAGTCATAAGCAAAGGATATTCTATCTTTAATATTTCCGCAGCCGGGACATCGTGTTCCGAGTTTTTCTCATGCAGCAATTTTATAACCTGCATTTCCCAATTCCACCTCTACGGCAGTCTCTATTTCTTCCCGGGTCATCTTTCCTGAAGCAAACAGTTGTGTGATATCGACAACGACTTGGCCACGTTGAACGTTTATAAATCCAGCTAACGGACCGGTAGCCAGAGCCTGGCCATCAATGAATTCTTGTCTTGAGTCAGGGTCGAGAATGCCAGTGATAATAATTTTTCCTGTTTCCATTGCATAAACAATACTAGAATTGTAAATGTTGTCAACTAAACATTGAACCTGAAATGCATCACATCTCCATCCTGAACGATATATTCCTTTCCTTCGATCCTTAGTTTCCCCTGTTCTTTGGCCTTCAGCTCGCCGCCACAGGCAACGAAGTCCGCATAGGAAATGGTCTCCGCACGGATGAACCCTTTCTCGAAGTCGGTGTGGATGATACCGGCGGCCTCGGGAGCCAGGGCGCCTTTCCGCACGGTCCAAGCCTTGGCTTCCTTCGGGCCGGCGGTGAAAAACGTCTGGAGGCCAAGTGCTTCGTAAGCAGCCTGGATCAACCGGTCCAAGCCGGAGGAATTGACTCCAAGTTCCTTGAGCATATTTTTGCTTTCCTCCGGTGTCAGCTCGATCAATTCTTCCTCGAGCTTGGCCGAGACTATGATCGCAGTATCCGACTCGTCAAGTCCAGCTCGCTTTTTGGCTTCATGGAGCGGTAATGTGGAGAGCGCCTGCTCGTCGGTATTCAGTGCGTAAATCATTCTTTTGGCCGTGAGCAATTGCATCGCTTTCAGGTATGGAGATTCGTCTTTGTCGAGTGTCACAGTCGATGCAAATTTTCCGGCGGAAAGAGCTGCAGTGACCTTCTCGAGTACATCGAGTTCTTTCCGTAGTTCTTTGTTCCCGGTTCTCGCCCCGCCGGCGATCTTGTCGATTTTCTTCTGGACTTTATCGAGGTCGGCGATACAGAGCTCGGCTTCGATCGTCTCCCGGTCACGTTTCGGGTCGATGGAACCTTCGATGTGGATGACATCGGTTCCCTCGAAAACACGGACGACCTGGCAGATGGCGTCGACTTCGCGGATGTGTGCCAGGAAAGCGTTGCCAAGCCCTTCGCCTTTGCTAGCTCCTTTCACCAAGCCTGCGATATCCACGAATTCCACGATCGCCGGGACGATCTTCTCCGGTTTCACGATGGCTGCAAGCTTCTCCAGACGTTCATCGGGAACTTCCACAACGCCGACATTGGGTTCTATGGTGCAGAACGGATAATTGGCCGCTGCCGCGCCGTGGCTCCGCGTGAGCGCGTTGAACAGAGTTGATTTGCCGACATTGGGGAGGCCGACGATGCCGATTTTCAGACTCATAGTTGTGTGCATGCTATCTATGTTGTGCGAATTGTTAAATTGTTAAATGGCTAAATGGTTAGCAAGCAACAACGCATGACTCATGCATGCAAACAATTTAATAATTTAGCAATTTAACCATTTAGTATGCCTTGGCAACATAAATTCGTTTTCCGAATGCGCTCGGTTTTCCGGAGACGGGATCTTTGAGCCCTCTACCATCTTCCTTGGTATCGAAGGCGAAGCAGCGGTAAGTGCCTCCCGAAGTGTCGGCCTTGAGCTTATTGACCGTTTCCTTCGTCCCGTCCCACGGAACCAGAGCCCATTTGCCTGCAGCCAGAGCTTCTTTCAGTTCGCTGTAATCCTTGGCTTCGACTGTTCTCTGCGAGAACATCATCTTCGCATTGGCATGCAGAGTCGCTTGGTCCTCTCTGAGCATCGTCATCGCCGTTTCTTTGGCTTTGGTTAGCGGTACTTTCTCTGCGGCATCTCTCGATCGTACGCGGCTCTTTATGACACAAACTTTTTCGGCCAATTCTTTTGTTCCAACCTCGATTCTTATAGGAGTTCCGCTTCGAATTTGATGGAACGTTTTTTCGCCGAGACGACAGTCGCGTTGGTCGATCCTTACGGTTAGTCCGCCGATTGCCGAAGTTTCTTCAAACCAGTTTTCACGGCCTTGGACCTGATAAATTTCGTTCGATCCGCTAAGAGAAACTGCCAGCTCGCGGGATGCTTTGAGAATCTTTTCGTTTTCTTTGGTATCCGAACCGAAGATCGGCAGCACTGCGACCTGTACCGGCGCGAGCCGCGGCGGGAGAACGATTCCTTCATCATCACCGTGAGCCATGACGACGGCGCCGAGGAGCCGCGTGGAGGCGCCCCAGGAATCGTAGAAGGGGACCGTAAGCTTCTCATTTTCATCCAGGAACTGGACCATCGGCTTGCCATCAGTTCCTTTCAGGAAATCCTGAGATAAAACGTGTGTCGTTCCCATCTGGAGAGCTTTCCCGTCCTGCATCATCCCTTCAATCGTGTACGTATTTAATGCGCCGGGGAACCGCTCATGAGCGGGTTTCTCGCCCTTGATCACCGGAATACCCAGAAGTTCCTCAGCCAGCTCGGCATAGAGATCCAGAATTTTTAAGGTGAACTCACGACAATGCTTCTCGGTTGCAAAGAGACAGTGCCCTTCCTGCCAGTGAAATTCTGTCGTCCTGAGGAACGCGCGCGGCCGTTTTTCCCAGCGCAGAACCGAACACCATTGATTGGCGAGTACCGGCAGGTCGCGATGGCTCTGAACCCGACCGGACCTGCTGAACCAGTCGACGAAAAGTAGCTCGGACGTCGGCCGGACGAAGTACGGCTCGGCGAGCTTCTCTCCGCCCGCATGGGTTACAACAGCCACTTCCGGTGCGAACCCCTCCACATGCTCCTTTTCCCGCTTGAAGAAATGTTCCGGGATGAGTGTCGGCAGCATGATGTTCTCTACTCCAAGCGCTTTGATATTCCGGTCGAAGTGATTCCGGATATTCTCCCAGAGCTTCGTCGCAAGCGGGCCGAACGTGATGCAGCCCGTAACCGGTGATTCATCGTAGAGATCAGGCGCATTGGCAATGACATCCTGATACCACTGTGGGAAATTTTGCTTCTTCGGAGTGATGCGGGTTTGAGCCATACGGGTGAGAGCATACCCAAAAAAGCCCTCTTCCGTAAGGCAACGATTGTTCCTATACTTTGTGGGCGTTCATTTCATTCTTCGTCGATCTTCTCCCTATATTCCCCTGTAGCTCAGCGGTAGAGCAGGGCGCTGTTAACGCCAAGGTCGCTGGTTCGAATCCAGCCGGGGGAGCCATCCGTCTTCGTTCCATGCTTCGCATGGAACTACGCCGCGATTCCCCATGCAAGCAACGGATGGCGAGGAGGGAAGGGCGCGGCGAAGCCGGAGGCGTAGACGGCCAGCCGGGGGAGCCAATCAATTTCCAAACCCACACCTCGCGACGATTCCGGTCTCGAGCGTCCGTCCGTCATCCGTCCGGAGCAGCAATTTCCGCGCCTCAAGCGTGAACTTCGTCTGTTTCGTTTTGGCATGGATCACCGCAGTCAGGAGCCGGTGGAAGCTTTCGGGAGTGTCATGCTGCGCGTAGCCGTTTAAGATGATGAAGGACGGCGTATCTGACAGCAGCGTGCAGCAGTTCTCCAAAAGAGGCGCCAGGTCGCGCTCCACCCGCCATGTCTTGCCGCTTAGTCCGTGGCCGTACGCCGGAGGATCCAGGATGATCGCATCGTACTTCTTGCCGCGCTTCATTTCTTTTTTGACAAACGTCGGCACGTCTTCGAGCATCCAGCGGATACGGTCCGCGCTTATCTTATTGAGCGCCGCGTTCTCCCTGGCCCAGCCGATCGACGGCTTCGACGAATCGACGTGCGTGACGAAGTGTCCATCTTTCGCGAGCGCCACGGTGGCGCCGCCGGTGTAGGCGAAAAGATTGATGACCGTGAGCGGGCGATTCCGCTTTCGGGCTTCGGCCCTGGCGTAGTCCCAGTTTTCTTTCTGTTCCGGGAACACTCCGGTGTGTTTATAGGGCGCGAGCCGGACCAAGAGTTTCAGATCTCCGAAACTCACCGGCCAGCTTTCGGGCAGCGGCCGCTTCGTGATCCACGCGCCTTTCCCCTTCTCGCCAGAATACTTTGCGTCGGCCTGTTCCCAGAATTGCCGATCTTCCTTTGGCGCGCCAGCACTGGTCGGGTCCGGCCGACGGAGGCTGTATGGTCCCCACTTTTCCAGACGTTCACCGTTGCCGAAATCGAGGAGCGTATAAGAATTCAAATCCATCGGCGTCAGTGTAGGGCGGCGCGGATTGTTTGTCCTGTATTCTGGCGCGGATGAAAGATTCATTTGACGTTGCCGTCATCGGCGGAGGGCCGGCTGGCATGATGGCTGCAGGGAGAGCCGCGGAGCTCGGTGCCCGGGTAGTGTTGCTTGAGAAAAATCCCGTACTCGGCAAAAAGCTCCTTCTCACGGGCGGCGGACGGTGCAACATCCTCAATGCCGAGTTCGATACCCATACACTCGTCGCAAAGTACGGCAACAAAGGGAAGCCGCTCTACTCTGCGTTCTCGCAATTCGACGCGCAGGCAACATGGGACTTCTTCGAATCGCGGGGGCTCAAGCTCAAAGTGGAACCGGAGCAGCGAGTGTTCCCCGTGAGCGACATGGCTGGGGATGTCCGCGCAGCGCTGGCCGCATACATGGCCGAAGGAAAAGTGACTGTGAAAACCGGTGTTTCGGTGAAAGGCTTGAGGTGCGCGGACGAATTGATTACCCAAATTAATTATGATTCCGGGTTTTTAAAAGCCGGAAACATCATCCTTGCAACCGGTGGAAAATCGCATCCCGAGACCGGGTCCACCGGTGACGGATTTTCGTGGATGCGCGAGCTGGGACTTGATGTCGTCGAGCCCGAGGCAGCACTTGTCCCGGTTTTGGTCCGAAATCCCTGGGTGAAGGATGTCGCGGGTATCAGTCTCCAGGACGTGAAGCTCACGGTGTGGCAGGGGAAAACAAAGCACGAGTCGCGGACCGGAAAAATACTCTTCACGCACGTCGGCCTCTCCGGCCCGCTCGTTCTCAACATGAGCAGGAATATCGGTACGTTACTGAAGACCGGCGACGTCACGCTGTCGATCGATCTTTTTCCGAAGATCGATCCGGGCATGCTCGACAAAAAAATCATCGAAGTCTTTGAGCGCGGCAAAAACAAGATGATCAAGAACTCTGTCGGCGAACTGGTGCAGCCGCGGCTCGGGCACGTCATACTGGCGCTGGCGGGCATAGACCCCGCGCTGGCGCTTCACCAGCTCACGCGCGAGAACCGGCTCGCGTTCGGTTCATTCCTGAAGGATCTTCCGATGAAAGTTTCGGGACTTCTCGGCGAGGACCAGGCAATCGTCACGGGCGGAGGAGCCGACCTCAAGGAAGTGGAATTCAGGACAATGCGCTCGAAAAAATTCAGGAATCTTTTTCTCGCCGGGGACATTCTGGATTTCGACCGTCCGTCGGGCGGCTTCAGCCTGCAAATCTGCTGGA
>JBBAAJ010000075.1:0-7209 GCA_041658365.1 Candidatus Peribacteraceae bacterium
CGTCAGTCACGTCGCTTCGGACCTCGGCATCGATGTACAACGTGCGGCTCGAGTTGGCACCGACGCTGAGGTTATTCCACGTGACGTTCTGTCCGCTCACCGTGGCTCCGTCGGAGACCGTGATGATCGTCATCCCGTACGGGACCGGATCCGTCACCGTGAGGTTGTTCGCCGTGCTGCTCGACGTGTTGGTGATGACGATGCTGTAGCGGACGCGGTCGCCGGTGTTCGCGGTACCAAGGTTATCCGTCTTATAGATACTGACATTACCACTGGTATTGCAGGTGACCGTAGTCGTGACGGTCTGGCTCGTGTTGTTGCTTGCATTCGGGTCGGCGGTACTGCTCGTGATGAGGGCATACGCCTGCGTCGTGAGTGTTGTGGAACAGCTCGAAGGCAGAGAGAAGTTGAGCGTGATGGGCGTCGTTTGCCCGCTCGTCATGTTACCGAGATTGCAGTCGATCTCATTCCCGACCACGGTGCACGTGCCGCCGCTCGAGGACTGGTAGGTGAGGTATGTCGGGATCGGCAGCCGCACGAGCGCGCTCTGCGCGGTCGAGGGACCGCCGTTGGTTGCCGTGAGGTTAAAAGTCACGGAGTTCCCGCTCGTAACCGTGGATGGGCCCGTGAGCGTCACTCCCACGTCGGCATTGTTCTGGGACGGACAGGTGAGCGTCGCCTGGAACTGGCTCGCAGAGTTGCCGGAGACCGGATCCGTATTATCGCTCCGGACGGTCGCTGTGTTGCTGACCGTCGTCTGCGCGCAGTTCGTGACGGTCGGAACCGTGAACGTGATCGAGAGGTTCGTCGGCGCATTCATCGCGAGATTGCCGAGCGCACAGCTCACCTGCGCGCCCGTCCCGACGAGACTGCACGTCCCACCGATCGCCGAGACATAGGTGAACCCGGCCGGGATGGTATCCGTCACAACAGTATTGGTTGCCGTCGCCGGACCGGCGTTCGTCACCGTGACGGTGTAGGTGATGGTGTTGCCGCGCACCACGGAAGCCGGGCCGGTCTTGCTGACGGAGAGATCCGCGTTTCCGGCCGGACAGGTGACCGTCGTCTGCACCGAACTCTGATTGTTACCGGGGACCGGGTCCGTCGTTCCCGAAGAGACAATCCCGGTGTTCGTGACGGTCGTCTGCGTGCAGTTCGTGACGGTCGGCACCGAGAACGTGAGCCGCACCGTCGCCGAAGCGCCCGACGCAAGCGTGCCGAGCGCACAGCTCACCTGCGCGCCTGTTCCCGCGAGACTGCAGGTTGCGCCGATCGCGGAGACATATGTGAAGCCTGAAGGAATGAGATCACGGATCACCACGCCCGTCGCCGTTGCCGGACCGGCGTTGTTCACGACGACGGCGTAGGTGATGGTATTTCCGCGCACCACAGAGGATGAGCCGGTCTTCACGACGGAGAGATCGGCGGTATTCGGCGTGGGGCAGTTGACCGCCGTGTTCGCCTGGCTCTGGTTATCGGACGGATTGGGGTCCGTGAGCTGACT
The DNA here is from genome assembly GCA_041658365.1 of Candidatus Peribacteraceae bacterium. Classification (GTDB taxonomy): domain Bacteria; phylum Patescibacteriota; class Gracilibacteria; order Peribacterales; family Peribacteraceae; genus 2-02-FULL-51-10. The sequence goes on from JBBAAJ010000075.1 coordinate 1,505, forward strand.
CGTAACCGTCGCGGTGTTCTGGACAGTCGCCGGCGTACAACTGACTACCGTCGGCACATCGAAGGAAAGAACCAACGGAGCGGACGAATTATTCCCAAGACTGCCGGTGCAAGCAATCATTGATGAGCCGCTCATTGCGCAGTTCGGGCTGGAAGCTCCGGCGTTGAACGTGACGCCACCGGGAACCGGATCTTTGACTATATAGTTCGCCAGTTGCGTCGACGGGCCGGCGTTGTAAACAATCAAGCTGTAAGAAAGAATGCCGCCGCGGGTCACCGAGGCCGGTCCGGTCTTCACGATGGAGAGATCGGCGACGTTGTTCGGGCAGCTCAGCGCCGTCACCACGCTGCTCTGGTTATTTGCGGTGGTCGGGTCAACGATGGAGCTCGAGACGTTCGCGGTGTTCTGGATCGAACCCGGCGTGCACTGGCCGCCCGGCTGTTGTGACTGGAACGTCACGGCGATCAGCGGAGCGGCCTGGCCGGAAGCAAGCGTCCCCTGCATGCACACGAGCGCGCCGCTCTGCACAGAGCAGTTACCGCCCGAGGAGGAGACGAACGTGAGGCCGGAAGGAATGGGGTCGCGGATGACGACGTTCGTTGCCGTCGAGGGTCCGGCGTTGCTCGCGATGAAGGCGTACGTGAGCGCATCGCCATATTGACCCGATGACGGACCGATCTTCTGTATCGAGAGATCCGCTTCATTTTGCGACTGGCAGTTCACGAAGGTACTCGCCTGGCTCTGGTTGTTGCCCGGCTGCGGGTCCGGCGTGGCACTGGCAACGGTCGCCGTATTCTGGAACGTGGTCGGCGTGCAATTCGGGATCACCGGGGCTAAGAAGGTCACCGAGATGATCGGCGTGGATTGTCCCGAGGGAAGACTGGCGACGGTGCAGGTCAGGATGTTGTTCTGCACGCTGCAGCTGCCTCCCGACATGGAAACGAACGTGAGGCCAGCCGGGATCGGATCGGTGATCACGACGTTTGTCGCCGTCGAAGGCCCGTAGTTGCTGGCGATGAGTGAGTAGGTGATGTTGTCACCGCGGGTCGCCTGGGTCGGCCCGACCTTCACCATCGCAAGATCCGCATTCTGCGCCGGGCAAGTGATCGTCGTCTGGAACTGACTCTGGTTGTTTCCGGCCACCGGATCGGGCGTCCCGCTCAAGATGGTTGCTGTATTCTGCACGACGGTATTACTGCATTGCGACGGCAGCGGTGGCGCAGTGAACTGTAGTCCGATCGTTTGGGGCGTCGTTGTCGTGAGCGTACCAAGCGCACAGATGACCTGCCCTCCTGCAACGGAGCACGATGCACCGGTAGCAGAGACAAACGTGAGGCCATTGGGAATCGGATCAGTCATCACCACTCCGGTTGCTGTAGACGGCCCGGCATTACTGGCAACAATCGTGTAGGTGAAGGCATCCCCATACATCACAGACTGTGGTCCGGTCTTCATGACCGAGACATCAGCCGAGTTCTGAACGGGACAGTTCAAGATCGTGGAGACTTGGCTCTGATTGTTACCCTGGACAGGATCAATCGTACTGCTTGAAATCGTCGCGGTATTTTGGACGGTTGTCGTCGTACAGTTCCCCGCCATCGGGACCTGGAAGGTGAGGTTCACGGTCGTTGGCTGTCCGGTGGTGACGCTCCCCACCTGACAAGCGACTTCCGTTCCGTTATTCACCACACTGCAGGCGCCGCCCTGTCCGAAGAGGAACGTGAATCCCGACGGGATGACGTCATGGACGATCACGTTCGTCGCGGTCGCGGGGCCGGTGTTGGACACGACCAAGACATAGGTCACCGTGCTGCCGCGGGTGACCGATGAAGGTCCGTACTTGTTGATCGCAAGATCAGCGGTCGTCGCCGGGCAATCGACGCGCGTCTGACTGTGGTTCGTTTGCGCAATCATAGAACTTCCCTGGTCGATGTTCCCCACGTTATCGATGATCGCATTGCACTGTGCGCCCGGCAGCACTCTGAAGTTCAGCACGAAGGTATTCGTCTGACCTGCCACGTAGGTTTGCGCCGGGCAGACCACGACTGGCCCAACCTCGGGTATGTGAATGCCCAACACACAACCGGGCGTCGATCCCGCCGGCACGAACGTGAGACTGCCGGGAATCGGATCAACGAGACTGATGTTCGGCTGGGTCGTGGTTCCGTCATTGTGCACTGTCAGCGTGTACGTGATGAGACTGCCCGAGAGCACTGTCGCCGGTCCCGACTTCGCGCCGGAGAACTGCGGAGCCGGGCAAACGACTTGCGTCACTGCGGGACTGGAAGTCACGATGTTCGAACCGTTTTTCTGGACCGTCGCCGTGTTGTTGATATTCGAGAGGCACTGAGCGCTCGGCGAGATCTGGAACTTGAGGGTGTAGGTCACCGGCACATTCGGGACAAAGGTCTGCGGGAGACATGCAACCAGAGTGCCCTGCTGGACGCAACCCGCGGTACTCCCCTGCGGGACGAATGTCGTATTCGCCGGAATCGGATCGACGATCTGGATGCCGTTCTGGTTCATCGTGCCGTTGTTCGTCGCCGCCACTGTATAGGTGATGACGTCGCCGGGACCGGCGCTTCCCGGGCCGACCTTCTGAATGGTGAAGTTCGGCTGTTCGCAAATGTTGTGAACCGAAGCGATGTTGGACAGAGCGACGGTCACGCCATTCAGGAGCACCGTGGCAACATTGTCGATGTCACTGTCGCAGGGAGCGCCGCCCGCGACGGTGAACCGGAGCGAGTAGGTCAGCGGCTGGTTCGTCTGGAACGTCTGGAATGGGCAGACGACCTGCGTGCCCTGCTGGTTGCATCCAGGAGTGGAACCACCGGGAACGTACGCGAGGAAGGTCGGAATCGTGTCCACGACCTGCGCCAGAGCCGCGGGACCGGTGTTGAGCGCCGTGACGGTATACATAAAGGTGTCACCGGGAGCGACCGTCTGGACACTCGAGGTCTTCGTCACCGCGAACTGGGGCTGCGGAATGCACGCGATCGGCGTCTGGACATGATTCGTCTGTGCGAAGGTCACAGCGTTCTGCTGGAGGTTGGCGACGTTGTCGGCGGCGTTCGCACCGCCGCAGGGGGCGGAGGAATTGAGCTGGAACTTCAGGGTGAAGGTGGCACCCCCTCCCGGATTGAAGGTCTGGGGCTGGCAATAGACGGTGGTGCCCTGGACGGCGCAGCCGGAGGTGGAACCATTCGAGACGAAGGTTGTGTTCGCCGGGAGGGCGTCGGCAATGCGGACATTCTGCTCGGCGTTCTGGCCGGTGTTCAGGATCGTCACCGCATAGGTGACGGTGTCACCGGGGTGGAGGGTCTGGGAGGAGGTGGTCTTGGCAGCGGTGAATTGCAGGGGCTGCTCGGTGCGGTTGGGATCGTAGGAACTGGGATTCCCGGGATTGCCGTCCGTATGACAATTGGGATCGGCGCCATCCCTCAGGCTGTCGCCGTCGTTGTCCTGGCCATCGGAACAGGATGCTCCGGTGCCGGCTTCGCTGTTGCGGGTCGGATCGTAGGAGGCGGGGTTCCCCGCATTCCCGTCGGTGTGACACTGGGAATCGGCGCTGTCGGTAAAGCCGTCAGAGTCGTTGTCCTGGGCATCGTTGCACTGGGTGATGGGATCGGCGCAGGTGAGACTCGTGAGCCAGCGCTTCTTGAATTTCGGATTGCCGTTCTCGTAATTGAATGATGAACCATTCCAGTACCACAAACAGTCATCGGCTGGTGTGTAATAGTTACAGCGACCTCCGTCTGCCGGGTAATAGCTGTCCCAGCTTATAGGGGTTCTGTAACCGGCGAGGTTGCAGATTTTCGTGACCGTGGGATCGAGTTGACTGAGTGACAGAGCCGAACAGACTCCCGTATGCCACGGGGCGTTATTCGACAGGAGCATCGCGTTGCCGTGGCCGCCCAGCGGACAGCTTCCGATGGACGTCCTGCTCTTCACGAAATTGTAGATCGCCTGGAATGACGTTCCCACCGTGAATGTCGGGCTGCTGTTCTGTGGGCTCGCCACGAAAGTTTCTGCGGTCCCGTAATTGTCACTGTCCCCGTAATTGTCACTGTCGTAGCCGTCACTGCTTTGAGCCTGGCTCTCGGAAGAAACGAAGGGATCCTGCGGCGATGATATCATCGACGACATCGGAAATACTTCCGGCGATGCCGATGACACCGAAGAAACCGGCGCGGACACGGGCTCCGGCGGCGCTCTGTCCTTTTCGCAAACCACTGACGTGAGGTACGAGTTGAAGATGCATGCGGAAGCGGAGGCGAAGCCCCCTCCGTCCCAGTACCACAGATCCCGTCCGTCGCAGGACGGATAGAAATTCCCCGTGCTGTTCACCACCGTGGGATATCCCTTTTGGTCGCAGATCTTCCTGGCAGTGATCGGATCGTTCCGGACGTCACCGGTTTCGGCGATGCCGGCAGCGCTCTTGATTTCTCCGGGACTCCCGAGCGTGAGCTGCGAGTCGGCCGCGTCCGTACGCTGGACCCGGGTCAACGGCTCAAAGAGCGAAGGCGCCGTGTCGTTGAGTTGGACGAACAGAAGCCCGGCGAGAGCGAACGACGTGAGGGTCTTCTTGATCTCCATGCGAAGTAGGGAGAAATCCGCGTACGCACGCGTGAAAAAAGGAGCAAAGGATACCTGACATACCTCTTACTTGTCAAATACGAAACTGTGACTAAATTTACTGTTCACGATTCGATGTTTTAGGCTTTTCCCAGCCGATACAAGCCTCTCGTCAGAAGGACGACCACTAGGGTGATCACCAGACCAAACGACGCCAGCGGGATGACACCGAGCCCTGCATCCTGCGGAGCGGTCGGCTGGGAAATGAGGGTGAAATCCGACTTGCCTCCGACGGGAGAGAAGTAGTCAGTGACTATTCCTGTTCTCGGGAGTCGTTCCCTGCCGGTGGACTTGTTTCCGATAACCGGATACTCATTCGTTCCCTGTCTTCCATCAGCCCATCCCACCCCGTTCATACCGCCTGCAGTTCCACCCGCAGTTCCCTGCGCACCCGGGACCGATCCCTGTGCAGCCTGTCCTGTGCTTCGAGGTAGCGCTCCACCCTTTTGCATGCTGCACGAAACCGTGATCGTCACCTGCTGCGATCCGGTCGCGGTTCCCGTCACCCCGTTCACCACTACCTTCGCGGACTGGAGAGCGCGCGCCAGAAGGCAACTGATCGAGCTCTTCACCTGGTAAGCAACCGACATCGGTTTGGATTCATTCGGCCCCAGGTTCACCGTACACTCCACACTCCCGCCCATGCTCACGCAGCCGGGGCTGCTGCGCAGAGGGTCGAACGTCGAGTTCTGAGGCAGAGGACCATGGGAAATTTTCACTCCGCTCAACCACTGGCTCGTCTTATTCTTCGCCGTGATGGTATACAGAGCGATGTATTCCTTTGTGGAGCCCGGGAGCAAGCCGCCTGTGCCCGCTCTCGTCCAACTGAATCTTCCCGCGCTGCCAGGTGATGCGCTGCTCGATGACGAACGATTCGTTCTCCAGCCGGTCCTGAGACTCAGCCCCAGTGAACGCGAAGAACTTGAACTTTGGCTCCCAAAACTTCCCTGAGCCCCTCCGGAAGAGGAAGAGTTTACTCCATCTCCATTGTCACTCCGACATCCGAACAAACCGGTGATGCAAGGTGGCTCCTTGAGCATGGAATAGCTGAAAGGTCATGATTCTACATA
>JBBAAJ010000076.1:0-7102 GCA_041658365.1 Candidatus Peribacteraceae bacterium
AATGCAAACGACAATAATCTGGAGCGGGTAACGGGAATCGAACCCGTCTCGCTGCCTAGGCAAGGCGTCGTACTACCAATGCAAACGACAATAATCTGGAGCGGGTAACGGGAATCGAACCCGTCTCGCTGCCTAGGCAAGGCGTCGTACTACCAATGCAAACGACAATAATCTGGAGCGGGTAACGGGAATCGAACCCGTCTCGCTGCCTAGGCAAGGCGTCGTACTACCAATGCAAACGACAATAATCTGGAGCGGGTAACGGGAATCGAACCCGTCTCTACGCCATGGCAAGGCGTCGTACTACCAATGTACTATACCCGCAAAGAACGCCTGAGCATCCTACGAAACCTTCCGCGAAGCCGCAAGGTTTTCTTGCGATCTCCGTCTGCAAGACGGTCTGATTTCTCATGTACAATGGGCGCTGAAGCGGGATTCGTACAGTGGTAGTACGCAAGCTTCCCAAGCTTGAGACGCGAGTTCGATTCTCGTATCCCGCTCCAAGCTCCTGAACAAGGAGCCGAAGGCGACGCATGTGAAGGGCTTGGACGGGTTACCCTGAGCACAGTCGAATGGGTATCCCGCTCCACTAAACGAGGTCTATTTCACTTTGTGTAGTTTATTTATATCAATTCCCATATCAGACGCAGACCCCCATCCAGTGGGCAATAAAACTTCTCCTTCTTCCAATCGGTATGTAGCTATTTCATTATCGATTAATCCGCCATGTGTGATACTTCTACCATTCCATAAATCTATGTTATATATCATGTCTGATATCTCATTGTTATCCCAAATAACATATAATTGCTTTCCAAGCATAATCACTCCGCTCATGGAATGATTTCCATATTTTATTGAGTTGAAACCCACATACGAATTTTGATCTAGACTCTGAGAGGAGCTACCCCATGAAACTGGAATATCGCTGGATCGAACACCCTGTTTCTGATTGCATCCCGTAATGAACAGGAACGCGGCAAGGAGAAATAATGCGGTTTTCATAATGCTAATTTAGTCCTATTAAGACCACTTCGGAATAGTAGTTATGACTTCCTCTAACGCTAGATGTTAGTTTTGATTTCAAATTAGACTAATCAGTTCCGCATAAGCGACCATATCCCGCTCCACGAAGCAGAGTTTGCTGCGGCAAACACGCTTCATGGCACAGCCACATCACCCATATAAATAAAAGGCAAATTCTGCTGAGTGCCCTGTAGCGATGCGTTGGTCTTGTATTGCTTCCACTCGTGGAAGCATCTGCTACCGGGGCATACTATACATCGTTCGACTGCTACACTGCACCAGTGAACATCAACCGCAACGTTGACATGTTTGTCCCGCGTCTGCGCCTCGCACTCCTTCTCTTTCTGGTCGCTCTTTTGTCGGACCACCTCATCACGCAATGGGGGGTTGCCACAGGAAACCCTGAAGGGAATGTAGTCGTTCTGTGGCTTTGGAGAGTGATTCCGGGCGGGCCGCATTTCCTTGTGCTCCTCTGGGCCATGCTCATCATCGGCCTCGCGTTCGCTCTGACATGGATCAACATTCACGTTGCCAGGTGGCTTCTCTACAGTGCCTTTGTCGGCCATACAGCCGGATTTCTGAGCTGGACACCGGTGCTCCATGCCCCCGTCCAGTTTATCTGGAACGTCGCAGGATATGAGTGGGGGCTCGTCTTCCTCCTCTCCTGTTCGGCTCTCGGAGGAGCGCTGCTGACGCTCGTACAAGGATATCGGGCATCAACTCCTGGCAACAATCTTCTGGTACAATGATCCGGTTTTCTCCCCCTATTTATGAAAGGCTTCATCGTAAATCTCGAACAGGCGACGCGGCAGAACAATGATTTCCGCCGTGTACTCTACACGGCAAAATTCAGCCAGCTCGTTCTCATGAGCATCAAGCCCGGAGAAGAGATCGGCGAGGAAGTGCATACGCTCGATCAATTCATCCGCATCGAGGAAGGAGAGGGAAAAGCGATACTGGACGGCGTCGAGTACAAGGTGAAGAGCGACGATGCCGTCGTGATTCCCGCCGGCACGAAGCACAACATCATCAATACCTCGAAAAATGCAGACCTAAAACTGTACACGATCTACTCACCACCGGAGCATCGTGACGGCGTCGTCCACAGCACCAAGGCTGACGCGCTGCGGGATACGAGCGACGAATTCGACGGAAAAACAACGAATGATTGTGTGGAGTGAGAGTTCGCAAGGTACGCGTCCATGTACGTGGTAGGATACGGTCCATCGCATCCGACAGCCGGATGCTTCCTATGCGACGAACGTTCCTCAGCATCCCCGATCCGGTACGGGAGGCGCTCCCGGCGCTCCTTGTTTTCAATTTCCTGCTGATCCCCTATCTGTTCCACGTGCCGATTTTCGACGGCCGTGAATATTACAACTGTCTCGTCAATGCCGCCGGCAGTCCGTTCGATTTGCGTAATTTTATTTGTTTCGATCACCCATCATTCCTTTTCATCGGGATTTTGGCCATACCATTGTATTTTTTCCCCGGACAGGTCGCCGGGGTACACGTGATGTTGATGCTTCTGGGAAGCATTTCGATCATCGCCCTGGGAACGATTTTAAAAATCCTTATTCCCGAAAAAAGCTGGTGGCCGATTCGTAGTCTGGTTTCGCTGATGTATGCAACCCAACCCGTGATCATCGCCAACGCTCTGAGTCTCAACCTGGACATCGGCGTCCTGTTTTTCTTCCTGCCATTCCTCGCTTTTTTACTCCGCGGCCGGGATGGATGGGCGGCATTGTTCGGCATACTCATGATTTTCACCAAAGAAGCCGGGCTGATAGCCTGGTGTCTGGCAATCGCTCTGTATACGCTCGTTTTCATCGCTCCGCTTCACGAAGTAAAAATTGATGTCGTGTCGACGATGCTCAAACGCAGATGGCTGCTGATTCCCTTCATCCTCTCTGGATTGTATGTATGGGCCAAAACTGCCGTCTGGCACGCCAATCTATTTTACGGAGTATCCGATAACCTTCAAATTTCCGGTGGTCTCAATTTTTCACTTGGCCATCGTTTTTACACTCTACTTCTGGAATTTTTCACCTTTCAGTTCCTTTGGATACAGTCACTGATCATCGCGATTGCCGCAGTGATGTATTTGTTCAAATATCGGCTATCGTTCCTGCGGCTCCGTTCGATGAACCTGCCAGTGGCGAATACGCTTTTCCTCGCACTATTTCTTTTCGGTGGAATGTATCTTTTTACCAGAGGAGTGGCCTTCAACAACCTTCGGTACATGTTATTGCTTTTTCCGATCGAGATACTTCTTTTTGCCGTTAGTCTGCGTTTCGTCGTACAGAAAAAAAGTCTGGTAACCGGTTGTCTGTTCCTGGTAATACTTTTAAATTTTTATGCGCTTTTCAGGAGCAACGACCCTGTAAGCCAGAGATTGATCGGCACTTTTTCGTTTGGCAGCCATCAAATGTATTCCATGTCTTCAGTAACGCAGGATGGTTGTTGCGGTTTTGGAAGAGACCAGCTGGTCTATAACCTGGAATACCTGAAGTTCATCGAGTTGCAGGAAAAGGCGTTCCAATGGATCAGACCAGATGCCGACACCTACATCGCCATGAATGACGCGGCACATTGGTCTTTTTCCGACTCTCTGGATGGCAGAACTTTCAGGTTTACCGAAGATGCCAATGGAATTCGGCCGAAATTCGTTTCCGTAGAACAGATTTTAAAAACGGACATCAAGCTGCCAGAAACCGTGTTCTTCATCAGTTTCCCCAATTTCAACAATGTGAGTGATATAAAAGATTTGAGAAAGAGATATGATTTGGCGAAATCCCAAAATTTCGATATCGACGGATACCGTATGCAGGCCTATGAATTTCGTCTTCATCCCGCTACCGACGAAACAAGCCCGTAAGTCCGACTCCTCGCTTCGTTTACCCTGAGTGTCATCGAAGGGCGAGGACCACCCCTCGACCGTGAGCTCGGAGTCGAACGGTGAGCGAGCGCCCGGAGGCTCGAGTCAAATGGTGCGCTTGGCGGGAATTGAACCCACAACCTCCCCGCGTCCGCGGGGCGCTCTATCCATGCGAAAAGCGATGGTGGTGCCCTCGACAGGGATCGAACCTGTATCTCAAGCTTCGGAGGCTTGCGGTCTATCCATTGACCTACGAGGGCAGCGAAAAGAACTCTACCGCATTCTCCGTAGTCTTGGCATCCACTTCTTTGACAGTCAAACCTTTGATGGCTGCAACCGCTTTGGCGACTTCGATGACAAAAGCTGGTTCATTGCGGGTGCTTCGGCCATCCTTCGCTCGGAGAGCTTCGGGGGGTAAAAACGGCGCGTCGGTCTCAAGCATCAATTGCTCAATCGGGCAATTTCTCACTGTTTCACGCATGACCGATGACTTCGGATACGTCACGATCCCGGTAAATGACAGCAAGTAACCTTTTCGAACAAACCGTTCGACATCTTCCCACCGTTCGCTGCAACAGTGCAGAACCAGTTTTTCGGGCCGGACCCGGCTGACGATCGCCCAAACATCATCAATGGCCTGCCCTGTACCGGAGCCAAGCGACTGGTGCGGGGCCGAGCGGCAGTGCACGATTGCCGGGAGATGCAGCTCTCGCGCCAGCTCAAGCTGTAATTCAAAAACTTTTTTCTGCGCCTCTTTCGGGCCGTGCATGTAATGACTTGCCCTGAGCTTGTCGAAGTGGTAGTCCAATCCGATTTCGCCGATCGCCCGGCATTTCGGGTTTTTCGCTGCTTCGCGGACCCTGTCCAAATCCTCTTTTCCACTGAAATTTTTCGCGTGATGTGGATGGGCCCCGGCCGTAAAAAAGATCTGAGAATGCCGCTCCGAGAGTCTCCGGCATGGCTCGATATCCTCGATCGCATCGGCAACGCAGATCATCTTCAAAATGCCTGCGTCCATCCCGCGTTCAATCACTGCTTCGCGGTCGGCATCGAACTGCGGAGCCGTCAGATGGCAATGGGTATCGATCATCTGGCTCCGTTTATTGTAGTCCTGATCAAAGACAGTTTCTCATCCCTTTTTAAGTGCTTCACTTCCGCCTCCCTCCGCCGCGCCGCGGAGAGTGTAGCGAATTTCTCACGGTACACGATGCGTACCGGACGGCGGCTAAAGGTGTACTTCGCGCCCTTCCCGGCATTGTGCTTCGCTTCCCGCTCTTTCAAATCCACCGCAGTTCCGGCGTAGAGCGAACCATCCGAACACCACGCGAGATAGAAGTAGTGGGGCACAATGGAAGTATAGCTTTCTCCATACTGGGCTCTTCGACTCGCTTCATTTACCCTGAATGCCATCGAAAGGCTCGCTCAGGGTCATTCGATTCACCTGAAAAGAAGTGGTTTACCATGAGTGAGCCCCGTGAACGAAGTGAACGGGGCGAATCGAATGGTGGGTCGGGCGGGAATTGAACCCGCGGCCAATGGCTTAAAAGGCCACTGCTCTACCAGACTGAGCTACCGACCCGAGAAGAGAAAGAACGGGACTGCGGAGGATGACCTCCGTACAATGATCACATGGATAAGAGCAGGCTCAGTTTGCACCAAACCGCGCATGTGCGCTACCTGGAGCTCGACCTCCTCAGGACAGTCGGCATCGTCCTGATGATCGTCTACCACATCGGCTTCGATCTGTCGTTCTTCTGGGACTTCAAGCTCGATCCACTCTCCGGTGGCTGGTTTCTGCTCCAGAGGATCACGGCGAATATTTTCCTGGTGCTCGTCGGCGTGAGCGCGGCGATTTCCTCCGCGCGGATGGAGCGGCGGGGAGCGAGCCGAAGGGAGAAGCTCAGGAAGAACTTCCGCAGCGGCATCGGTCTCCTCGCGTGCGGTGCGCTCGTCTCCCTCGTCACAATCATCGCAGTCGGCGATCTCTATGTCCGCTTCGGCATCCTGCACCTCATCGCAGTCGCTGTCATCCTCACGCCGCTGCTGACTCCCTTAAGGGAAGGAAACGCCATTCTCGCCATTGTCGTCCTGCTTCTCAACCGGACGATCGGGAACATGAACGTCCAAACATCCCTCTTGCTCCCGCTCGGACTCACTCCGCCTTCTTTTTCCTCCGTGGACTACTTCCCCCTCTTCCCGTGGATCGCCTCCGTGCTCCTCGGCATCGCGATCGGAAATTTTCTCTATAACCGCGGCACGCTCAAGCGTCACCTCCCGACCAATCGCCTCACGACGCTTCTTTCGTCCCCCGGCCGCCACTCTCTCCTGATCTACCTCGTCCACCAGCCGGTGCTGCTCGGAATCCTGAAAACACTCGCGCTGCTCAGGATCCTCTGATATGAGATCTAAATAGTTGTTGGATTTTCCGCAGCTGCGACACCGTGTCGCAGACGGCGGCCACGCCGCCGATTCACCGGGACGCGGCGTCCCGGCTGCGGGGAAATTATAGGAACTTTCTGAATTTCATATAAAATGTTGTGATAGTCTGGTCTGCATGGCAACCGTCTTTATCTTCCACGGCATAGGTGGGAACCCGGATGAAAACTGGTTTCCCTGGCTCGCAGCGGAGCTTACGAAGGCGGGACACGCAGTCAAAATCCCGAATTTTCCCCATGCGGATCACCCTGAGCTCCGGGAGTGGACAGAGTACTTCGAGCAATACAAACCACTCCTGAATGCGGAGACGATTCTCGTCGGTCACAGTCTCGGGAGCGCATTCGCCCTCCGGCTGCTCGAACGCTCTCTGCAACCGGTACGGGCAACTTTCCTCGTCGCCACGGTCTGGAGCGTCATGGGAAACAAGTTCGATCCACTCACGACGAGTTTCACCACTCCTCCATACCATTGGGAGAACATACGGAAAAATGCAGGAGACATTCACGTCATCAATGCCGATAACGACCCGTACATCACGCTCGAGAAGGCGCAGGCACTCGCAGGGAACCTCGGCCGAAGCGTGACACTGATCAGGAATGGCGGGCACTTCAATGCCGAAGCGGGGTTCACGAAATTTCCACAACTTTTACGGATGATTCGGGAGAGTGCCGCTCGTTAGCCGGTGAACGCGATTGCCCCGGTTTCCTTGACCGAAAGATGCGGCAGTGCGACCATCCCGCCCTATGTCTTTCGCCAAACACG
>JBBAAJ010000077.1:0-7091 GCA_041658365.1 Candidatus Peribacteraceae bacterium
TGGAACAAGCCGTTTTCCTCCAGCCGACTCCCTATTCGAAGCTTATCATTCATTCGGACCCCAATGGGTAGTGGGCACTGGACTCAAGTGCATAGCCCTCTGCCACTATTGACTCCTGCATAATGAATGTCCTATTCTGTGGGCAGGAGGTGCCGCATGAGGCCACCCGGCAGCCCGCAAGAACTGGAACGTCGTCGGCTTCGCGCCATTGATCTCCTTACGCAGGGACATCCTCCAGTCGAAGTCGCCCAGATGGTCGGATGCGATCGTCGGAGCGTGCGCCGATGGAACGCAACCTTCCGGAAGAAGGGCGACGACGGCCTGAAGTCGCGCCCCGTAACCGGGCGCCCCTGTGGATTGGATGAGAAGGCCCGGCTCCGTCTGGAGAAAGATCTGCTGCGGGGCGCCAAGGCCGCCGGCTTTCCCACCGACCTTTGGACGTGCCCTCGCGTAGTCCGGTTGATCCAGGATCGTTTTGGCATCCGTTACCACGTCGATCATATCGGTCGCCTGTTGCATGCGTTGGGTTGGAGCCCGCAGAAGCCCCAACGCCGCGCCGTGGAAAGGGACGAGAGCGAAATCCGCCGCTGGGTCAAGGAAGAGTGGCCGCGGGTAAAAAAAACGCCGCGCGCCTGAAGGCGGCCCTGGTTTTCGTGGACGAGTCGGGCTTCATGATGGCTCCGCTGGTCCGCCGAACGTGGGCGCCGCGCGGAACGACGCCGATCATGCTTCAACGTGGCCGGTCCCACGAGAAGGTCTCGGCCATCGCCGCCTTGGTCGTATCCCGGGATCGCGATAACGTCCGACTCTTCTTCCGCCTGCATCCGGACGAAAACATCAAGACCCCGCTGATCCTCTCGTTCTTGCGCCAATTGTCCCGGCAACTCGGCAAGAAGCCCTTTCTGGTGGTCTGGGACCGTCTGAACGCACACCGGGCGAAGGCGACGACCGCATTCCTGAAAACAAACGCCGCCGGATCGGCGCTCCTCCCCCCGTATGCCCCCGAACTGAATCCGGTCGAATACCTCTGGTCCTACCTGAAGGTGAATCCGATGGCGAACGATCCGCACATGGACACCGGTTCTATAGCGGGGGCAGCTCGCCGTCACGGGAAGGCGGTCCAACGACGGGAAGAATTGCTACGTTCGTTTCTCAAACACAGTCCCCTTTTTTTGCGCCTAACATAGGACATTATTTATGCAGGAATCAATAATTGCTTTTCAGATTTGAAAATCCTCAAGGAGGGGACACATTATGAAGAAACGCAAAGGATATTCAAAAAAGTTGTTTCTGGCAGCACTACTCGGCATTTGTGTGGCCGGGGCCGCAAGCGCTGACGCCGGCACCGGTCCGATGCCGGTAGACCTTGGCACAGCCGAGACTTTCGCGATTCTGAGCCAAAGCGGGATCACCGACGTTTATCGATCCGCTATTGTTGGGGATGTTGGAACGAGCCCCATCACCGGTGCGGCTCTCCTTCTTACGTGCGGGGAAGTGTCGGGGAATATATACACCGTCGACGCGGCTGGTCCTCTCCCCTGCGCGGTGACTGACGCCCCCTTCCTGACCTCGGCTGTGGGCGACATGGGATTCGCGTACGACGACGCTGCGGGACGACTATCACCCGATTTCACTGAACTGGGCGCTGGTGAGATTGGCGGGCTCACCCTCGCTCCCGGCCTCTACAAATGGGCTACGGGACTTTTGATTACCACGGATGTCACGCTCTCGGGCGGCCCGAACGATGTCTGGATCTTCCAGGTAGCGGGAACGCTGAACCAAGCCAACTCTACGCGGGTGATGCTGGCCGGCGGCGCCTTGGCAAAGAACATCTTCTGGCAGGTCGCTGGCGCGGTGACTATTGGAACCAACGCGCACTTTGAGGGCGTCGTACTGGCTAAAACCATGATCGCCGCAAACACTGGAGCATCGGTGAACGGCAGACTGTTGGCGCAGACTGCGGTCACTCTTCAGATGAATGCGGTTACCGAGCCCGCCAAGTAAGGACGCATGCTTCTCAAGTGGGTTTGACGCCCACCCACACCCGTAATATCAAAGGGTTACAGATTTCGGTCTGTAACCCTTTGATTTTCCCCCTCCGCTTCCGGCCCGTGGAATCAAACTTCCTTCTCAGTTAGAGTAGTAGAAACCAGGGCAGCCGCGATGCTGGGTCTCAACCCCAGCACGCTTCGCGGCCGGATGCGGAAATACGGCATCCGTCGTTAATACAAGACAGGTGAGGGTTGCAACTGTTTGTCTCACCGAGGTGCCACCATATTTGATGGTTCTGTTAAATACGACGGCTGCGACTGACGGATTCCCCTTCAGCCCTGTTTCTTCCAAATCCATATTATCTAAACAAATCAGTACTTTACTATCGCACGATCCGCAGTTCTTCTCTTGGCACCATTAATGCGATACTCCTTAAGCAAAAGGAGGTACTGGTTTAAATTTCAGGTACTCGCTAAGCCAGGAGCAGAGGATAGGAAGTGGCAGGCAATCAGGTTTGCCGCTAGAGGGCTATGCACTTGAGTCCAGCGCCCACTACCCATTGGGGTCCGAATGAATGATAAGCTTCGAATAGGGAGTCGGCTGGAGGAAAACGGCTTGTTCCACGAGCCTGTAGAAGAGCTTCCCCCGGTGCCGGGACGTTCGGCGGTTGAAGCGGAATGTGAACTCGTCGAGGTAGAAATCGAGTTGATCCCGCGATATCGCCCCCTGATGGGTGCCCAACATCCAGCGCTTCAACAGTGCCGCCACCCGATGCACCCGGGGCAAGAGTGCCGACGCGGTCTTCCCGCTTCCGCTGATTACTCGGGGCTTGTGCGCGTATCCCTGCCCCTTGAGCCCCTCGTAGCCTTCCCATCCATCCGTGATCACTATGGATCCAGGCTCGACCGCGCTCCTGACGAAGCCAGTGAGGCTTCGGGCGGAAGCGTCCGGAATCCGGCGAAGGCGGATGCGCCCGATCCCCTCCCCATCGACCTGCGCGGCGATCACCACCAAGGCCTTGTTTCCCAAGCGTCTGCGGCCCCCTCCGGCCTGGACTCCCCCTACGTACGTCTCGTCCACCTCGACTTGGCCGGCGAGCGAGTCCCGACCGGTCCGAACCATGGCGCGTCGGAGCTTCTGGAGGCAGGCCCAAGCCGTCCGATAGCTCCCGAGCCCGAGCAGCCCCTGCAGTCCAAGGGCGCTGACCCCGTGCTTTTGGTTGGTGAGCCACCACATGGCGCGGAACCAGGTCCGCAGGGGAAGGTGGCTCCGATGAAAGATCGTCCCGGCCGTGACGGAGGCTTGGTGTCCGCACTGGCTGCACATCATGAAGGCTCGTTTCGTTGCCCATCCCCCCGTTGCAGTGCACCGGGGGCAGCGAAACCCTGTCGGCCAGCGCAATTGAACCAGATAGGCGCGGCAGGCGTCCTCCGTCGTAAACCGATCCTCGAATTCGGCGAGGGTGTGGGGGTAGTCCTCCATGACATGAAATACTACATGTTGGGGGCACTGGACTCAAGTGCATAGCCCTCGCGGGAGTAATAGCTGGCGGAAGACGGAAAAAGGTTGGCTGACAGGAAGAAAAACAGCTCCCCGCAAAAACTGCCGGCCCTTTCGCGCCGGGAATTGGTCGCACGCCTGAGCGAAGCCGAGGAAACCCTCCGTGCCATTCGTTCCGGCGAAGTGGATGCCATTGTTGTGAACGGCCAAGGCGAGGAGAAAGTGTTCACGCTGCAGGGGGCCGAACATACCTACCGTGTTTTCGTGGAGAGGATGAACGAAGGCGCCGCTGTTCTCAGCAGTGACCACACTGTCTTGCACTGCAACGGCTGTTTTGCCCGGTTCCTGGGAGCGAGGCTCCAGAGCGTCATCGGTTCTTCCATGCTGGACTTGGTTTGGCCCGACGATCATCCCAAACTGGATGCCTTACTCCGGCGCGCGGCCCAAAGGAACTGCCGGGGCGAGATCCGTTTGCAATCGCGAAAAGGCGCCCCTTTGTCCGTCCATCTCTCCTTGAATCCTCTCCGCCTGGACAGCACGCGGGCTGTCTGCCTGATCGCTTCGGACCTGTCCGAGATGAAGCGCGCCGAGCAGGAACTGCGTGCTTCCAGCGAGCAGTTGCGTAATCTTGCGGCGCACCTGCTGTCCGTTCGAGAGGAGGAGCGGGCCAGGATCTCCCGAGAAGTCCACGATGAACTGGGCCAGTCGTTGACCGCGGTGAAAATGGATCTCGCCTGGCTGGCGAGGCGGCTGCCGCGGAGAAACGGCCAGATGCTCAAAAAGATCCGCTCCACGCGGCAGTTGGCCGACAGCGTTATCCAATCCATTCGCAGAATCTCGACAGAGCTAAGGCCCGCTGTTTTGGATCTGGGTTTGGCGGCCGCCGTGGAATGGCAGGTCCAGGAATTCCAGGCCCGATCCGGCATTCAGTGCAAGGTCCGGCTGCTCACCCGGGAAGTGGTTGCGTCGAACGCTTCGACCGCCATGTTTCGTATTTTCCAGGAGACTTTGACCAATGTCGCGCGCCATGCCAAGGCCACGCGGGCCGAGGTGGTCCTACAGAAGCAACGGGACCGGCTGGTTCTGCTGATACGCGATAACGGCCGGGGTTTTGATCAGGCGGACCCTTCCCTTTCCAAATCCCTGGGTCTGCTGGGTATGCGGGAACGCGCCGCCATTCTGGGCGGCCGGGTGAATATCTCCAGTGCTCCGGGAAAAGGGACCACCGTCACCGCCTGGATTCCGCTCCCATCGCCGGAGGAATCCGGCGCCATACCCGCCCCCACCCCATGATACGAGTCCTCATCGTCGATGACCACGCTATTGTCCGGCGTGGTTTGAGGGCGCTGCTTTCCGATGAGTTCCGCGGGGCCACATTTGGAGAAGCCTCCGATGCCCGGCAGGCGCTGGAACAGCTTCGGAAAAAAGAGTGGGATGTCGCGTTGCTCGACATCACCCTGCCGGGAAAAAGCGGCTTGGATCTCCTCAAGGAATTAAAGGCCGAATGGCCAGGGCTCCCGGTTCTGGTCCTGAGTGCTCACTCGGAAGACCAATTTGCCGTTCGTGTCCTGAAGGCGGACGCGGGAGGCTACATGACGAAGGAAAGCGCTCCCGAGGAGTTGGCGAAAGCCATCCGCAAGATCCTGGCCGGGGGGCGATACGTAAGTCCCGCGCTGGCCGAAAAGCTGGCCTTGGGAGTAAAAAAGGATTTCACGCGCACGCCGCACGAGACGCTCTCCGACCGCGAGTATGAAGTCATGTCCTGTATCGCCTCGGGAAAGACCGTTACGGAAATCGCCGAAGAACTGTCACTCAGCGCAAAAACGATCAGCACCTATCGCACTCGGGTCCTGGAAAAGCTCGGCGTTAAAAATAGTGCGGAAATCGTCCAGTACGCGATCCGAAACGGCCTGGTGATTTGAGAACGTCCCGAAGGTAGGGGCGGCCGTCCAGCCTGCAACCTCTTTTCCGGCCTTCCGCCTCCCTGTAAGACAAACACCGACAAATCTTTCAGCCTGCGTCCTACGAAAGAATCAGCCTGGGGCTGATGGGCATGATCGGCGTCGGGATTTATTCTCTAATCCGATGCTGAAAAGAAACCAAATTCTCGCGAAGAGCAAACTGAAAAAGGTTTCATATGCGAATCGGAGGGAAAAATGATGAAAACCGCCTTTGCACTCTTCCTGGTTCTCGCTGTCGCTCTGGTCGGCATCGCGCCCTCGGTCTCCCTGGCGGAGAACCCATCGAACTACGTGGTGCTCAAGGGCGGGATCTACTCGCCGAGCAAGGATTTCAACCTCAACAATATCAACGTCGACTCCAAGACCGGGTTCGACGGGGAGATCGCGATCGGGCATTACTTCCTTCCCGTATTCGCCACGGAGCTGGGAGCCGGATACTTCGAGAGCAAGGGCTCCCCGGCGGCACTGCCCGGCGATGCGAAGTTGAAGGTCGTCCCGGTGACTTTGACCGCGAAGGGTCTTCTCCCAATGGGGCCGATCGAGCCGTACGGGGAGTTCGGGATCGGCGCTTACATATCGAAGTTCGACGTCTCCGGCAATCTCGACAGCTTCAGCGGCTCCTCGAAAAGCGCCTTCGGGTTTCATGCCGGGGCCGGGGTGAACTTCAACATTACGCCGACCGTCTTCCTGGGAGCCGAGGGAAGATACCTCTGGGCCAAGCCGTCCTGGGGCGGCCAGGACATCAAGCTGGACGGGTTCACCGTGACGGCCGATCTGGGCTTCCGGTTCTAAGATCTTTTGTAATCCGGGCCGTGGGGCGGGAGATTCGCCGCCATCGCCCTAACTCTAGACGAGAGGAGAGAGCATCATGGGAAAAAGCCATCGCATTTTGAGTTTCCTGATCTGCATCGGGCTGATCGCGGTATTCCTGGGGGGCGCATCCGCGCAAAAAAGCGAGGGTGCCGGCGAGTATCTCGATGACTCGGCGATCACGACCAAGGTTAAAGTCGCAATTTTCAACGAATCCTCCCTGAAAGTGTTCCAGATCAATGTCGAGACGGTCAAAGGGGAAGTCCAGTTAAGCGGTTCTGTCGATTCGACTCAGAGTGTCGATAAGGCAGGAGAGGTTGCCCGCGGCGTTACGGGTGTCAACTCGGTGAAAAACAACCTGATTGTGAAATAGCTGCGGTGAATGTCATTCAGGGACGAAAGGCCGTGTAGCGACCATGGAGTGCATCTCTGCGGAAAGGAGGGCGAACATGAATGAAGATGTTCTGAAAAGAAAGTGGAATGAGATCAAAGGGGGGGTCAAAGAGAAGTGGGGCAACCTCACCGATGACGACCTCGCCGCGGTGGAAGGAAAAAAAGAGAAACTCTTGGGGCTTTTGCAGCAGAAATATGGATATGCCAAGGGCAAAGCCGAGCAGGAATACAAGGATTTCATCGACCGCTACAAGGGGAAGTAGCATGCTTCCGCTTACTCCTACAATTAACGCAGAATCCGCAGTTCTCCTCTGGCACGATAGTTGTACTACTCCTTCAGTGACAGGCCGTCAGGCATGCAACTAATTTTTCGACGAGAAAACCAGGAGTGTCCCGCACTGCTGGGTAGGAGTGTCCTCCGCCATACTGTTGAAG
>JBBAAJ010000078.1:0-7022 GCA_041658365.1 Candidatus Peribacteraceae bacterium
AAGGAATTCGCCGACTGGACGATGCGCGAGCTCGATTTCCGGGTGGAGGGACACAACGCCGACCGGTTCCGCTATAACTTGCGGGAAATGAACGACGTGAGCACGCCGACGGTGTACTGGGATTTCACGACTGCCCGCGTCCTCACGACGCACTTCATGCACGGCGTGAAGGGCGACGACATCAAGGGAATGAAGAAGCGCCACATCAACCCGAAGAAGATCGCGGACGCGGGCGTGCGTGCCATGCTCCATCAATTCTACATCGACGGTTTCTTCCAGGCCGATCCGCATCCGGGCAATTTCTTCGCACTCAAGGGCAATATCCTCTGCTTCCATGATTTCGGCATGGTCGGCTACCTGACCCAAGAGCAGCGTCAGGAACTCGTGAGCTGCTTCGTCGCCCTCACGAAGAAGGACATCGACGCCTTCCTTCGGCACTTCGGACATCTCACCATCACCGATGCGAAGAGCGACCGATCGGGATTTTCCAAGGACGCCTCCGAGGTGCTCAGCGCCTTCCTCTACTCCGAAAGCAACAAGAGCATGGCGCGGGCGTTCTTCACGATCGTGAACCGCGCTGCGGCGCACCGGGTGTCCGTCCCGCCGGATCTCGCCCTCTTTGCCCGATCCATTCTCGGAACGGAAGCCATCGGCCTCATGCTCTGGCCGGGTTTCGATTTCAATAGAGAATTGGAGCCCTATCTCGGCACCGTGCTCCGGGAGTACCTGAGTCCCAAGAGAGCCCTCGAGAACCTGCAGACGGAAGTCTTCGATTATCTGAGTTTCCTCAAGAATCTCCCCGAGCGCACGCAGTCCATTCTCCGGCAGATGGAATCGGGAGGATTCAAAGTGCGTCTCGATACCGCAGACCTCCTCGGCATCCGACACGAGATGGAACGACGGACGAGGGTCGCGATTCTCGCTCTCCTCTCGACGACAGGAATCCTAGCCGTGGCTCTGGCACTGCACTTCGGGGGTTTCGACGTCTTTTCCCACCCCCTCGCGCTTGCGCTGCTCGCCGTGCTCGGCATCTTCCTCTTCCGCCTGCTTCGCAGACGCTCTGACGATTGATCCATCGTGAAAACATTTTCCCCTCATTTCCATGTCCCCTGCTCCGCACGATCATCATCACGCATCCGCCGACAACCCTCCTCCGATGGGTCACTGCCCTTGCGGAAAGGCATGCTTGAGCTGCGCCGCCGAGGAACTCTGCGTCTCGTCCGGATGCGAGATGGAGGCGAAGCAATACGAGTACAACGTCCACGACCATACGGGGCATGCATCACATGAGAAGCATGAGGAACACAAAGGTCATGACATGGAAACCATGAGCCACCATGACCACGAAGCAGCCATGACCGATCCACGGATGGCGAAGCAGATGGAAGCGGACATGCGCAGACGTTTCTGGATCTCGCTCCTCCTCACGGTCCCCATCGTCCTGTATTCGCCGCTGGGCGTATCCCTCTTCCGTATCACGCTTCCCACGCCCATTCCGGTCAACGGGCTCCTCCTGCTCCTCGCAACGCCCGTCGTCTTCTGGACGGGCTCCATCTTCATCACCGGAACGTACTACTCGCTCAGAGCCCGGAAGCTCAACATGGCCGTCCTCATCGCGACGGGCGTGCTTGCCGCGTATGTCGGGAGCGTCATCCTCATGCTCACGGTCGGCGGGGAGACCTTCTTCGACGCCGCCGCGATGCTCGTGACCTTCGTCCTCTTCGGACATTGGATGGAGATGAAATCGCGCAGGGGCACTTCCGAAGCGCTCCGTGCGCTCTTCGACCTCATCCCGCCGCAGGCGACGGTGATCCGCGACGGGAAGGAACAGACTATTCCGAGCGCGGAAATCGTGAAGGATGATGTCGTCATCCTCAAACCGGGAGATAAGGTGCCGGTGGACGGCGAGATCATCGAGGGACAGTCCTCCATCGATGAGTCGCTCGTGACGGGGGAATCCATTCCTGTTTCCAAAGAGAAAGGAGGCAAGGTGGTCGGCGGTTCCGTGAACCAGACAGGAGTCGTGAAGTTCAGGGCGACCCAGGTGGGATCGGAGACGGTGCTCGCGCAGATCATCAAGCTGGTCGAGACCGCGCAGAATTCCAAAGCCCCCGGCCAGCGCATCGCGGACAAGGCGGCCGCCATCCTCGTCATCGTCGCGATCGGTTCGGGCCTCCTGACCTTCTTCGGCTGGTTCGTCATCGGAGGCGCACCGGTCATTACGGCGCTCACCTTCGCGATCTCTGCCGTCGTCATCGCGTGTCCTGATGCCCTCGGCCTCGCGACTCCTACCGCCGTCGCCGTCGGCACGGGGATCGGCGCGAAGCACAATATCCTCATCAAGGACGCAGCGACGCTGGAGAACACGTCCCGACTGACCGCCGTCGTGCTCGACAAAACGGGAACGCTCACCGAGGGAAAGCCGAAGGTGACGGATGTCATTGCGATGGATGACTTCAGCGAAACGAATGTATTGGAGTACGAGGCGGGAATAGAAATCGGATCGAACCATCCGCTTGCCAAAGCGATTGTGGATGAAGCGGAAGCGAAAAAAGTTAAACCCATGCCCATCGAGAATTTCTCGTCCGTCGCAGGACATGGCTTGAAGGCCACTGTGAAAGGAAAAACTGTTCTCGTCGGAACGGAGAAACTCATGCAGGACAACAAAGTTGATGTACAAGGCGCAAAGGAAGCCATGGCGAAGCTCGCAGGAAAGACGTTGAGCCTCCTCGCGGTAGACGGGAAGCTCAAAGGCATCATTGCAGCCGCCGATACGCCGCGACCGAGCGCGAAGAAGGCCATCGAGGGCTTGCGAGCACTTGGAATCGAAGTCGCAATGATGACCGGTGATCATCAGACCGTTGCTGACGCGGTTGCCAGGGAGCTCGGAATCGAACGGGTCTTTGCGCAGGTACTTCCTGAGCACAAGGCCGATCATGTGAAAAAACTGCAGCAGGAGGGGGAGTTCGTCGCCATGGTCGGCGACGGCATCAACGATGCTCCCGCACTCGCACAGGCGGACATCGGGATTGCGATAGGAGCGGGGACGGACGTCGCCGTTGAAACGGGGGATATCGTGCTCATGAAGTCCGATCCGGTGGATATCCTCAGCGCCATCATTCTGAGCAAAGCGACTGTCCGAAAGATGAAGCAGAACCTCTGGTGGGCGTCCATCTATAACGTGCTCGCCATCCCCGTCGCAGCGGGTGTCTTCTACCCTTCCTGGGGAATCATGCTGCGCCCGGAATTTTCGGCGCTCCTCATGTCCGTCTCCTCCATCATCGTGGCGACGAATGCGGTGCTGCTCAAACGCGTCGAATCCTCTCTTCGTCCCCGACCACCACCTTCGCATCGAGGATCGTGAGGCCATCTTCTCCGAGAAGCACGGGGTTCAGGTCAATTTCCCTGATCTCCGGGCACTCGGTGACGAGGACCGAAACCGTGGAGATGAGCTGGGCGAACGCATCAATATCCAGCTGCCGCTTGCCGCGCATGCCGAGGAGGAGCTTCCAGCTCCTGAGGCGCGTGAGCATCGGGTAGGCCTCGTCGCGGGAGATCGGCGCGACACGGAAGGAGACATCGCGGAAGAGCTCCGTGTAGACGCCGCCGAGGCCCGCCATGACGAGATGTCCGACACTCGGGTCTTTGAGCGCCCCGACGATGAACTCGTTCCCCGGCGGGAGACACTGCTGGATGAGGACCCCAGCGACGCGCGCTTTCGGCGCCTTCACCTTCGCATGGAGGACGATGTCCGAGTAGGCCCCGCGCACCTCCTCCGCGTTCGTCAGGTTCATGCGCACGCCGCCGACATCCACCTTGTGAAGGATATCCTTCGAGCTCACCTTCGCGATCACCGGAAAGCCGATCTCCTTCGCGATCCTGGCCGCCTCGGCCGGGGAAGTCGCCACCCTTCCCCGCGGGAGCGGGAGGCCGTAGAGGGAGAAGAGCTTCTTCGTCTGTTCTTCGCGGAGGAGCCCGGAGCCGGCATCCGCTATGAGTTCCCTCGCCTTCGTCGCACGCTTTTTCCGGAGCACGACCTTCCTCTTCTTCACCGGCGTGCTCTCCAGGCGCCGGAGGGAAGCGAGCATGCGCATGGCAATGGCGGGACAGGAGAAATTGGGGACTCCGTGCGCATGGAGGACGGCAACGGCATCCCGCACCCCCTCACCGCCCATGAAACAAGCGACGAAGGGGAAGAGCGGATACCGATCATTCATACTCACGACAGCCTCCGCGATCTCCTTCGAGGGCGTCATCACCTGCGGCGTGAGGATCACCGCCGCGCCGTCGATGGCCGCATCCTGCGCGACTGTCCTAAGCGCATGCTGGTAGCGGTCGGCGAGCGCGTCCCCGAGGACATCAATGGGGTTCCTGGTGCTCGCCGCCGGAGGCAGAACAGACCGGAGTGCGCCTTCGTGCTCCAAAGAAAGCGGCTCGAGCACGAGACCTTCCCGTTCGGCCGCATCGGCGGCCAGCACGCCGGGGCCCCCCGCGTTCGTGATGACCGCGACACGCGGAGTTAAGAGCGGCGGCTGCTCGGAGAGTGTCCGCAGGAGATCGAGAAACTCCTCCGCGGACCCGGCGCGATGCACCCCCGCCTGCGCGCAGACGGCGTTCACCGCGGCATCCGATCCGGCCAGAGCGCCGGTGTGCGACGCGACCGCCGTCCGTCCCCTCTCGCTCGTTCCCGCCTTGAGGAGAATGATGGGTTTCACGCGTCCGATGTGCGCCGCGAGCGCGAGGAACCGCCGCCCGTCGGCAATGCTTTCAAGGTACAGACCGATGACCTTCGTCTCCGGATCCTCCGCGCAGAGCTCCAGGTAATCGCACTCGTCCATGGCGGCCTTGTTCCCCATGCTGAGGAACAGCGAGAGTTTAAGACCGATGCTCTCCGCGCGATCGATGAACGCGTCACCGAGCGCTCCGGATTGGCTGAGGAACGCCACGGTCCCGGCAGGCGGCAAGCGGCTGGCGAACGACGCGTTCATGCGGATACTCGGACGAATGAGGCCGAGGCAGTTGGGTCCCACGAGGTTCATACGGTGGCGCTGCGCGATCTCCTTCAGCTGCTCCTCCAGTTTGCGCCCCTCCTCCCCCGCTTCGCCGAATCCTGCGCTGATGACGACGAGGGACTCGACGCGCTTCTTCCCACACTCTTCCGCAAGCTCCAGGACGGTCTCGGCGGGAGTGACGATGATGGCAAGCGTGACGGGTGCGCCGATGTCACTGATCGTCGGATACACGGTCCTGTCCAAAATCGACCCGCCCTTGGGATTCACGGGATATACGCCTCCCCTGTACCCCTGTGTCACCAGATTCCTGAAAATGAGATGTCCGACCTTCCGTTCGTCTCTGGATGCGCCGATCACGGCGACGGAATCAGGGTAGAGGAGCGACATGGGAACCATTGTAGCAGGACGTGGTCCCCGCCAGGCGGTCACCCTCTCGCATTGAACTCCAGCACCTTCTTCTTTCGCTCTTCGGGGGCGAGTTTGCTCGTGATGCCCGGACCGCTGATGCATCCGCCGTCGCAGAAGAGAATGTCCAGCAGGCGGATCTTCGGATTCTTCTCGAACTCCTCGAGCGCCTTCGGCAGATTCTGCCAGCCGGAGACGATGCTGATCTCCTCATCCTTCAGAACACTCTTGATACCGCTCGTGATGGTGAGTCCCCCGTCTAACGGATAAATCCTCGTCCCCGGCGCAGCGACGTCGAACGCCGCATCCGCCACACCGGCGTCCTCCCCGATGGCAAACTGCTGGAAGATCGCATCCAGTTCCCTGAAGGTCAAAACCAGAATGCTCAGATCCGGGTAATCCTCCGATGATTCCAGTTTCTTCGCGAGACACGGGCCGATGAAGACCGGCCGGTACCCGGGGTACTTCTCGTGCGCGATCCGCGCGGTCGCCACCATCGGCGAATCGGCCTTGAGCGCGAGGTGCGGCACGAAGCGCGGGTACTGCGTCCGCACCATTCTCACGAACCCCGCGCAGGGGCTGGTGATGTATCGTCCCTGAGGATTGTCCCTGTACAACGCGAAGACGGCTTCGTTCGTCCGCTTCGCCCCGGCCGAGACTTCCAGAACGTACGGGAAGCCGAGCGCCTTCAGCCTCGCGACGATGCGCGGGTACTCGTACACGATGGGAAACGACGGAGCGAGCATCGCGACGAGCTTCGCTTTCCGCTTGAGGAGATCGGTGCAGACGGCAACGTGGTTCATACGCCCGTGAATCGAAGGATAGAGAGCGCGATCAACCCTCCGAGCATAGCAGATTCTCGAATCGCCGCACCCACGGAGGGGTGCTGCTGGTCAAAAAATATTTCTAAATCAGCAGCGGCCCTCCGTGGCCGCGGTTGCAGCGGATTTTTTTATGTGAACACTACCTAGGAAGACCCCCGCTGAACCTTACGAATTCATCGTACCCGAGCTGAACCGCGCGAAGGCGAGGAAGAGCGCCGTGAAACCGACGATCATCAGGATGGGGGCGACGATGGAGAGCCAGTTTCTCCGTCGCGGCCGGAACCGGCGCAGAAGGAGGGAATTGGTCACGACGGAAATCGAGCTCAAGGCCATCGCGATCCCCGCGAGCTCCGGCCGGAGGAGGAGACCGAATGTCGTATAGAACGCGCGTGCGGCGATGGGAATACCGATGACGTTGTAGAAGAGCGCGAAGAACATGTTCTGCCGGATCTTCGCCATGGTCTCCCGGGAAAGATCAACGGCCGTGATGACGTCCTGGAGATCGTCATGGATGATGACTATGCCCCCCGTCTCCATGGCGACATCGGTGCCCGAGCCCATGGCGATGCCGAGATCCGCCTGCGCGAGGGCGGGCGCGTCGTTGATGCCATCCCCCACCATCGCGACCTTCTTTCCGCTCTCCTGAAGTTTCTTCACCTCGTTTGCCTTGTCCTGCGGGAGAACCTCAGCGAGAACGTTGGTAATGCCGATATTCCTCGCAATCGCCCTGGCGGTGCGTTCGTTGTCGCCCGTGATCATGTATATCTCGAATTGCTTCGCC
>JBBAAJ010000079.1:0-6916 GCA_041658365.1 Candidatus Peribacteraceae bacterium
ACAAGGAAGACAAACCACATAACATCCTTTGGATTCAGTCAATATCACTCGGTGGAAAAAACAGGGTTTTTGCGCTATAGTAATAGGAAATGCGACATAAATATTCCTTCTTCTCGCGCAAGCCGCTACGAACGATCTGCATCGTGGTCGCGAGCATGAGCCTTGCGTTTCTCCTAGGAATTGAAACCGCTGGCGACATCGAACCTGTCGTCGGTTCTCTGCGTGCAGGGAGCGTTGTGGTGGAAGGCGATTTCAACGGAAACGGATTCCTCGACGCAAATGACGCGCGTATTGCGCTCGAACTTTCCCGCGGATTCCGTTCCCCTACCGCGCAGGAGCTTGCAGCTGATCCGAACCACGACTTTCACATTACAGTGGAAGATGCCATGGCTATCCTCGAGAAGCTGGAACACCTGCCGCGCAGCTCAACCGACCGGTAGACCGGACGAAACACACACCCATGACATCTCTAAACCGTATCTCCTCCGGCCTCGCCGCACTGCTGCTCTCCCTCAGCTTCCTCTTCCCTTCTGCAGCTCTCGCGCAGGACGGAGAGATTTCGCTCGAACTGGAACCGCACTGCTCTTCGTCCGACCGCAGCACTTGCCCCCGATTCGAGACTCTGGATGCCTCACACTTGAAGACCACTCTCTTGAACGCGGGCGATATTCTGGATATCGATGTCGTTCTCGCCGGCGCCGCAGGCTCGGATGCCCAGACCTTCAAAAGCTTCCTCACCTACGACACGAAGATCCTGGAAGCGCGGAGCATTGATCTCACGGATGCGATCAAAGCCCCCTCCCCCGGGGAACAGAGCATCGTGAAGAGCACGGGAATCGTGAAGATCGGCGGAGAGTTGAAAACCATTGGCGTAAACCGCATAGCCGTCGCACGGGTGACCTTCCGCGTCCTCTCCGCTGGCACAAACACGACCGTCGCGTTCCAGAACTTCCGTGATGACGGCGCCGGCCAGACGGCCGTCAACGGGAAGCTGCAGATCAAGGAAACGGAATCCAGAGGACTCGCCCTTCCCCCCTGTACCTCAGCGCTCGTGGGATGCCGCGGTACCCCCACTCCCCTGCTCACTACGGAACCGAGCAAACTCACCGTGATGCTCGGGGAGACTCCAGCTCAACAGGCACAGGCAGCAGGGACAGAAAGTCCGTCCTCCCCTGCGTCCGCAACTTCTCCGCTCGCGGCATCGGCGCTCTTCCCGACCGACACGACCATGCCCACGACCCTCGCACAATTTCCAGCTGCAATGGAAAGCACGCCTCTTGCCGGGCAGGGATCGTCCACGTTCTCCCTCCTCCAGGTCCAGAACGTGCGCGTCACCACTCGTGACACACAGATTTTCCTCGGATGGGACCAGCTTCAGAGCGCCGAACTTGCGGGATACAACGTCTACTACGGAACCGTGAGCGGGAAGTACATCCAGCGCCGGAGCATCCCTTCGAGCGCATCCAGTCTCGTCCTGCGCGACCTCGAACCCGGTTCGACCTACTTCCTCGCCGTCCGAGCCTCTGGCAACAAGGATCAGGAGACCGTCTTCAGCCAGGAAGTGTCCATCGCGGTGGGGAAGCCCGAAACATCGAGCTCGCCGCTCACTGTCACGCAGGAATCGCTCCCTCCGCCGGAGAACATGATTGTCTCGAACAACGGAACGAGCTTGAGCGGCAGTACGGGAACCGGCGATACGATTATCATTCTCGCCCTGGCATCGGCGGCGATTGGCACCGCATTCGCGTTTCTGCGCCAAATTTCCTTCAAGAAGCTCTCCCATGCAGCCTGACGCTCCGCTCTTCGCCGGCTGGCATTCCACGGACGCTGAAGAGCCCGTCACCGTCCGGCAGAGCGGTTCTCCGGCACCTGCCCCGCGGAGCGGGGTGGACATCCGTGGTCCCGCAGCGGACATCCGCCACGTTCCCATCGAACAGCACGTCGGTACCGTCGTACCGAATCCGCGCGCCATGCGCCTCGCCGCATTCACGGGGATCGCCGTCGTGCTCGCAGGCGCGGCATTTTACTTCGGAGTCGACAGCCTCCGCGGCACTCTCACCGATGGCGGGTCGACCGGCGCAACCGTCACAATCACCGCCGGCGGGCAATTCACTCCAGCCGCAGTGAACGTCCGTCCCGGCTATAGCGTCACCATCGCGAACGCGAACAAAGACCCACAGGTGCTGAAATCGAAGGACGGACGCGACCTCTTCCCCGTGCAGGTTATCTTCACCACCCCGTACACCTTCACGGTCCCTTCGAACGCGCAGGGAACCTATGTCTACTTCTCCGAAACGCTCCCCGATGACAGGACACTCACCTTCACCGTCGAAACGGCAACCGCCGCGTCTTCCAGCAGCGCTTCCGCAGAAGCGTCCCCGAGCGTATCCGTCACAGTCCCATCGGATTCCGGCGGCGGGACAGTCTCCATTCCCCTCCCGTTCGGCGCGCCAGTCCAAGAGAGCTCACCTGGCAGTGCTCCGTCGGCAATCGTCGTCCAGCAGTCGGATGAAACCGCTCTGATCAGCCTGAAGGAACAAGCTTCCGCCTCCTCCTCTTCCTCCACGTCGTTTGAGACGAACAACGTCCCGACGAATCCCTACACCGTCGGAACCAAGGCCGAACGTCCGGAGACCACCGACATCGCCGAGAATGCGAAGCAGACTCAGCAACTCCGCAGTGGCGCACCCATCCGGCAACTTCAGAAATACGCGCCACGGAAGGTTCCCGAAACCGGTCCCGCGGGGATGGCGCTGGTGTTCTTGCCCGCGCTGATCGCCGTGGCATTCGTTTTTCGGAGAATGAATGGCGAATTACGAATCAAGAATTAAGAATCATGAATATTATGTCAGATCGCCTCCTTGAGGCATCGGACTATTTTTTTTCTTCTGCAACGCAGTGCGATTGTCCGTCACTTGTAATCGAACGGAACTCCGCAATAATGCCCCTGCATGCCGCGATGCATCGGTCTCACCGGCTACATGGGAAGCGGAAAGGGCGAGCTCGTGAAAATTCTGAAAAAGCGCGGTTACCAATACATCTCGCTGTCCGATGCCGTGCGCGAAGAAGCGACGAAGCGGGGCATCGAACACTCACGCGAAAATCTGCAGAAGATCGGCAACGAGCTCAGGGCGAAGAACGGAGCCGGAGCACTCGGGAGGAAGGTGCGCGAGATCATTGCGAGAGAGATCCAGACGCAGTGGGTGATCGACGGCATCCGAAACCCGGGCGAAGAGGAGGAGCTTCGCAAGCTGCCGGATTTCCAGATGATGGGGATCAGTGCCAGTGCAGAGACCATTGTGCAACGGATCATGCAACGAAAGCGCGAAGAGGGAATGAGATTGTCGAAGGAGAGCATTCTCGAACGCCTGGAACGGGAGAAGGGCATAGGGGAACCGCCGGAAGGACAGCAGGTCCTGCGGTGCCTCAACCGCGCGGACTTCTTCATCCTGAACGAAGGCTCACTCTCCGACCTCGAGGGGAAATGTGAGCACTTTCTGCGCCTTGCGAAAGGCGAGGATCGGCCGACGTTCGACGAGGTGTTTATGGAGATCGCCTACACATGGGCGAAGCGCGCCACCTGCCTGCGGCGCAAGGTGGGAGCCGTGATCGCCAAAGACAAGCAGCAGCTCACGGCGGGCTACAACGGCGCGCCCCGCGGCGTGCCCCACTGCGCGGAGATGGGCGGGTGCCTGCGGGAGAAACTGAAGATCCCGTCCGGCCAGCGCCACGAGATCTGCCGCGGGACCCACGCGGAACAGAACGCCATCACGCAGGCGGCGAAGTTCGGCATCGGCATCGAGGGCGGCACTCTCTACTGCAACACCTTCCCCTGCGTGATCTGCACGAAGATGATCCTCAATGCCGGCATCGCAACCGTCGTGTACGACAGCGACTACGACGATCCCCTCTCCAAGGAAATCCTCAGCCAGCAACATGAGCTCAAGCTCGTGCGCTACGAGGGGAGGCGGTTCCGGACATGATCGGATCGGTGTTGCCGACACGTGCGGACGCTACGCCGCTACTTCAATAACCTTCGAAAAACATTCGCAGCGTTTTCATCGCGAAGCCGTATCACGCCGCTTGTCCTTCATTTTTGGGCAGGCCCTTCACTCTCCATTCCTCAAGGAGTGCGCGCACTTTCTCGGCGGTATCGGCGGATTCCTTATGAACAAAAAGCCAGCGCGGCTCAAGTACAGCCGGTCTCTGCCTCTCCGCACTCTGCCGCTGCACGACCTTCAGTTGTATGTGCGCCTTGTGCCCCGAGTTTCCGAGCGCCCGCTCAACTTCCATGTGTGGCAGACCTGCAATGTCGGCCCCCGGAATAACGACGACTTCCTTCATGCCTTTCGAATTCGCCACACGTAACGTCGCGCATCTCACGGGAGCTCTTTCGCTGTGCATAGCTGGGAAAGGGAAGGGAAGGAAAGCATTGTACCTCTTTCGAACGATCGTCTGTCAACCATACCTGACTTCTCTACAGCTAAGATTGCGATGGAGCGTGCACATCATTAGTATGTGCAACCGGCCTCCGTTAACATTTCCTCATGCCGAGACACAGAGATTTCAGCATCGGAGCACCCGAAGCGGATCTCACGTTCCGCACGGACGTCTATCCACTCAACAATCAAAGAAATGCTCAACTCTGCGATCAAATTGAAACCCTTGTGGATGCAAAACGTTGTTCCATCAACTGTACGATGGGTGAAATACGCATCACACATCTGTCATGCACCTATGCCGTAATGGTGAGATTCTTGCTGCAGAATCTGCGCGTGCTTGGCGGACGGTGTATTCTTCAGGAGGTTGCGCTCGTTACATCGAAGGAAGGATGACGGAAGTCCTGGCAGCATGGACGCATAGAGAAGAAAAACTTTGCTACACTGTAGTCATGTGGGTCGGTAGCGAAGCGGTCAAACGCACCAGACTGTAAATCTGGCGGCTTATGCCTTCGAAGGTTCGAATCCTTCCCGGCCCACCATCCTTCGCAACGCGAAGGATGCCGACCGTAGCACTTGAAGTTCATGTAAGTTTTTCTTCCACAGAACCGCGTTGACTACGGATGGCGAGCCATCAAGTGCGAAGGCTGGCGGTTGGCAAGCCAGCAAAAGCGGAGAACGTCCCGCTCTGCTCCGCGAGCTTCACAGAATGATTTTTCAATCCGTGCTTCCTGTACTCAACCACCCATGTATCTGCTTCCGCGCCTGCGCCTGGATTCGGCGGCACTAGAAGCTTGGCGACTTCTAAGATGTTCATGCCACTCATCCTTTGACTGGCACCGATAAGGCGCAGGGCCGTTTTTTTTGACATATTCTCTAAGCCTCCCATATGCAGCTTTTGCCGCAGGGGTTGCCAGTGGTGCTTTTTCCAAAAAGGAACACTGAACCCGGAAATTTACGATCAGCTGTTGAACTGCCTCCTCTGCCGTTCGCCCCCTGCCGACAACCAGCAACCCGAGAGATCGCCTTACAGACGCAACGATATTTCCCTCCGGCCTAACTCCGTCCTCTGTCTCTGGGATCTCTTCAATTATCTCCACGGGAATAGGCTTGAGTACCGAAAAACCACTTCCTAGTTCAGTAATGGTTCGATCTCCGATTTTTTCCACTCGAACATCCTCTGGCGGAAGATGCGGAGCAAAACGATCAGGATAAGATGTCATGGGGATAAGTTATCACTATATGTTGTTTTGTCAATTTTTGAATCGGCTGCTTTTGATGATTTCGCATACACTTCCACTGTGAGTATCCCGACACATCGAAAAGGGGAACTATCGATCATTGCCGGCTCAGTTCTCTGGAGCCTCTTTCCGGTCATCACGATCCTCAGCTACTCGGCACTCACTCCCCTCTTCGCCGCGGCGATCGCCACACTTGTCGCCGCGCCTTTCTTCGCGCTCCTTATCACGCTCAAAGGCCAGTGGCCGCTCCTGCTCGTCCGGCGAGCATGGAAAGACATCCTCTTCACCACGTTCTACATCGGCATTCTCTTCTACGGATTCACGTTCCTGGGACTTAAAACTACCACGGCCGGCAACGCTGCGATCATGGGCCAGATGGAAACGTTCTTCGCGTTTCTCCTCCTCGGGTACTGGCTTCATCACGAGCGTGTGACGCCCGCTCAGCTCGCCGGAGGCATGGCCATGGTGCTCGGAGCCGCGTTGATCTTACTACCCAAAGCAGACAGCTGGCACACGGGTGACTGGCTCATTGTGCTGGCCGCCGCCTGTGCACCACTCGGCAACAAGCACGCGCAAGCGGCACGTGAGATTGTCAGCAGCGAAGTGATCATGTTCTACCGGAGTATCCTCAGCGGCTTGTTCCTGCTCCTCCTCGCATTCGTCGTCGAACCACGGCCAGAGCTCCAAGCACTTTCGGCCTCGATAGGCTTCCTCGCAATCAACGGCTTCCTTCTCCTCGGCCTCTCCAAGATCCTGTGGATTGAGGGCATCAACCGCATCACCATCACCGAGGCGACCGCGCTGAACTGCGTCACTCCACTGTTCACGCTTCTTTTTGCATTTTTTTTATTAAACGAAAAAATTTCGTTATTTCAGATAGTAGGTTTTATTCCGATAGCCGTCGGCGTAATCCTTCTTACGAAGAATGGGACCAAGGATATTATCTCAGGAAGCGAGTAATTGCCTCTTCGATGAAACCGCCTCGGTCCCGAGTCCCGTCTGTTCCGTGGATCATAGCCAAATTGTGTGGAGAAAATAATTTTGTCCAAAAGTGATTCTTACATCCACCAGAGCGGGTATCTACCCGCGGTTGAACGATAATGGCTTATTCTTGGCACGTCGTTCGCGAACGACGTGCCTTGCCGACCGCAGGTAGATACCTGCTCTGTATCATTTATATTTTTCTTGTCTCACGTGCTTGGATTAAAGTTTCTCCACACAATTTGGCATTGATCC
>JBBAAJ010000080.1:0-6859 GCA_041658365.1 Candidatus Peribacteraceae bacterium
GGACAATTCCGTGAGTGTCGAGGACAACGGGCGCGGCATCCCGGTGGACATCCATTCGAAGACGAAGAAGTCCGCGCTCGAGACCGTGCTCACCATGCTCCACGCGGGAGGCAAGTTCGGCGGGGACGATTCGGGATACAAAGTCTCCGGCGGGCTCCACGGCGTCGGCGCTTCCGTCGTGAACGCGCTCAGCAGCTTCATGCGCGCTGAGGTGTACCGCGACGGGAAGGTCTACGTGCAGGAGTACGAGCGCGGGAAGCCGAAGGCGGACGTGAAGCCAATCGGCAAGACGCAGAAGACGGGAACGAAGGTCATCTTCCTGCCGGACAAGCAGATCTTCGATACGCTCACCGTGAGCCTCTCGATGCTCCTCGCGCACTTCCGCCAGCAGGCGTACCTCACGCGGGGCATCACGATTTCCATCATGGACGAGCGGGAGAAACGGCCTCCCGAGGACGAGCAGATACCCCGGCTCTACCGTTTCCATTTCGAGGAGGGTGTATCCGCGTACGTCCGCCATCTCAACCACGACAAGCAGACAATCGGCGACGTGATCTGGTTCGTGAAGGATGAGAAGGAGGGGTTCGTGGAGGTCGCCCTGCAGTACAGCCAGTCGTTCCAGGAACAGTGCATTTCGTTCGCCAACAACATCCACACGACGGAAGGCGGGACGCACCTTACGGGATTCAAGTCCGCGCTCACGCGCACCATCAATGCCTACGCGCGCAAGGAGGGGATCCTCAAGGAGAAGGACGAGAACCTCACCGCCGACGACGTTCGCGAGGGGCTCGCGGCCATCGTCTCGGTCCGCCTCCGCGATCCGCAATTCGAAGGCCAGACGAAGAGCAAGCTCGGGAACGCGGAGATGAAGACCCTCGTGGAGACCGTGGTGAATGACAAGCTTGCCGAGTACTTCGAGGAACACCCCGCGGACGGCCGCGAGGTCGTGAGCAAGTGCCTCCTCGCCGCGAGAGCGCGGCTCGCTGCCCGCGCCGCCCGTGATGCGGTGATCCGCAAGGGCGCCCTCGAAGGCATGACCTTGCCGGGCAAGCTCGCCGACTGCAGCTCGCGGGATCCCAGCGAGTGCGAGCTCTTCATCGTGGAGGGGGATTCTGCCGGCGGCTCCGCCAAGCAGGGCCGCAACCGCGCATTCCAGGCGATCCTGCCGCTCAAGGGAAAGATCCTGAACGTGGAACAGGCGCGGCTCGACAAGATGCTCTCTAACAACGAGGTGAAGTCGCTCATCATCGCGCTGGGCATGGGGATCGGCGAGGTGAAGGATCTGGGCAAGTTGCGCTACCACCGCATCGTAATCATGACCGATGCCGACGTCGACGGCGCGCACATCCGCACGCTGCTCTTAACACTCTTCTACCGGTACTTCCGCGAGCTCATCGAGGGGGGGAACCTCCTCATCGCGCAGCCGCCGCTCTACAAAATCACGATGGGAAAGGAATCGAGGTATGCGTTCACCGACAGGGAGAAGGGCGCCATTCTGAAGGAATGGGGGGTGGGGGAGAAGGATCTGTCTGTCGAGGAAACCGAGGAGTCCGACGAAACCGAAGAAACCGAAGAAACCGACGAAGCAGCCATGTCAGTTCCGAAGAAGGGGAAGAAGGGCGTTACAGCGAAGGCTGCCGAGAAGCCCAGGGGAAGGAAGGTTTCCATCCAGCGCTACAAGGGTCTTGGCGAAATGAACCCCGATCAGCTCTGGGAGACGACCATGGATCCGGCCCGGCGGATCATGCTGCGCGTGACGCTGGAGGATGCGGAGATCGCCGATGCGACGTTCACCACCCTCATGGGCGCGGACGTTGCTCCGAGGAAGAAGTTCATCCAGACGCATGCGAAGGGCGTCAAGAACCTGGATGTCTGAAAAATTCAACAATTGGAAGGTTTTAGCTTTTAGGTTTTAGCTGTTAGGTGATAGGCCACCCTGCAACCTAACACCTGACACCTAACACCTATAACCTATATCCAATGGTTTCTACCAATGTCTTCCTTGCTCTCGCCGCGGTCATCCTCTGGCTTGCCGGCATAGTGCTGACGACCGTGAAGTACCTCCGGGCCTTCCGCACGGGCAAGCGTCTGGATGCATGGATCTGGTTCATCTCCTGGTGCGTTTTCATCTCCATGGTCGAGTGGTTTGTGTTCTTCGGATATGTCCTCATCGCAAGGGTGTTTGGACTGAAGGTGGAGCTTTGACAGCTTTTAGCTTCCCCTTCACCCCTCGCCCGGATCGGCGAATTCGCCGAACTTGTCGGTGATGGAATAGACGTCGAGGTTGGCTTTTCCAATGAGCTTCAAAACCTCGGGAATGGCTTTATCAAAGGGAATCTGCTTCTGTTTTCCGGCAGCCATGTCCCGGAGAATCACCGTTCCTTCTTTTACTTCCAGCTGGCCCAGCAGCAGCGTGTACCGCGCCTGGAAACGATCGGCCAGTCGCATCTGGCTTTTTAGGCTCGCTTCACCGAGCGCGCCGACCGTGTGAATGCCGAGATCCCGGAGTGTGCTCACCAGGTTCAGACATTTCTTCTTCGCCTCCGGTCCCAGCTGTGCGACGAAAACATCGACCTGGTCTTTGTTTGGAGCTTTGACCCCTGCTTCCCGCATGTGCCACATGACCCGCTCCATGCCGACGGCAAATCCCACGGCTGGCGTGGATTTTCCGCCGAGTTGTTCGATAAGGAAATCCAGGCGCCCGCCGCCGCCGACCGCATTTTGGGCACCGGTGGAACTGTCCCAGAATTCGAACACTGTCTGGTTGTAATAATCCAGTCCCCGAACCAAGCTTGGATTTTTGATGTAGGAAATGCCAAGCTCCTGCAGATATTCCAACAGGGTCGAGTGGTATTTCTTGCTGTCCTCACCGATGAACTGTTCCATGGTCGGCGCAAGCTTGAGAAGGATTTGCGTGTCCTCCTCTTTAGAATCGAAAAGCCTGAGCGGATTGTGTTTCAACCGCTCGCGGTCCTGTTCCGGGAGGTTGCGTTCCTTGCCGGTGAAGTAGTCCTGAAGCGCTTGAACGTAAGTCGTCCGGTCGTCCGGCGCACCGATATTGTTCATCTGAAGCGTCAGACGATTGAGGATTTTAAGGTCATTGAAAATCTTTACCAGCACGTGGATCAGTTGGGCATCGATGCTCGGGTCGCTCAGACCGATAACTTCAAAGTCGAACTGATGAAACTGGCGATATCGGCCTTTCTGTGGACGATCGTAACGAAAACAGGGACCGATGGCGTAAAACTCAACCGGTTGTGGTAATTCCTGCATGCCCTGTTCGATATAGCTGCGGCAGATACCGGCGGTAAATTCCGGTCGGAGCGCGTAATCCGAGGCTTCCGGATCACCTTTTCGTCCCACCGAAAACAGTTCTTTTTCCACGATGTCGGTGTGCGAGCCGATGCTGCGCTCGAAGAGCGCGCGTTCCTCGAAGATCGGCGGATCGATCCGCTTGTACCCCGCCTGCCGCGCGCGGTGGCGGACAGCCTTCTTGATGTACGTGAGGTACTGATGGTCGGCGGGGAGCACGTCGTGCACCCCTTTCGGTGAACGGAACTTGAGTTCTGCCATGAGGCAGAGTGTAGCAAGGTCAATTTCGTTTGCCAATACGGCCCGTCTTCGCGGTGTGAGTGCATCTGACTCTGAGGCAGCTATCTTCACGACATATCTGCGATACCGCTACGACGCGGCTATCAAAAATGTCTTTTGGTGAAAGCTCGACCGGATTGTGTCTTCGGATACCGCTCAAAGTTTTCGGCACGTTCTCTGTCACGAAACGCGACGTAGGTCTTCATTCTCCATGGTTTGAATTTATTTGTATGGATACTGTCACCTGTATTGTGCTCTAGAATGCGCCTTTCAAGATCGCTTGTCACTCCGATATACCAATGTGCCGAATCGTTCTCTGATTCGAGGATGTACACAAACTGCATACACCGATGGTAGCACCATCGCGTCGAAGCGGGATCGCCAAATTTGATTCGATAGAAACAGAAAAAAATCTTCGTGGTTCTCTTCCGCGAAGACGGATGGGGCGAGCTTTGGTACGACGCTCGAACCGAGATAACCGAAACGTTCAGGAGACTCCAAGGAGCATTTGCGCTCTTGCAGGCGGTTTCTTGAGCTTTGCTGACATTGAGGATCTACGAATGGCTCCAGAGGAGTCATGGTGCGCTTATGTGCCAATATCCTTGTCAGATGGTATCCAAGAGGCAAGAATGAGGTTCCTATGACCGATAGTGATTTCCAAAAGCAGCTCGATAAAGAGGTTGAGGCGTTGGCTCAGGAGTTCTCGATCACGCCGCCGCGGGCTTTTCTGCTCTGGTTAGGAATGGTAGCTCTCAGCATAGAGAAAGATGATGCCTACGCTGCTGTGCAGTTCGACGGGTCCAATGACAAGCATATCGATTTCTTCTGGGTGGATGAGGATCACGAGAAAGTGATCATCAAACAGGGGAAGTATTCCAAAAAAGCAAAGACTAGCGATCTTGATGCATTCCTTGGTTGCACAGATTGGCTGGAGGCTTCTCCGGAAACCCTGCGCCGTGAAGGCAGGCCTGATCTGGCCGATCTTGCTGAACAGTATAACGATGCGGTTGTTCAGCGAGAATTTTCTGTAGAGTTATGGTTTGCCTACCGCGGTCCAGAGGATCCCAATCTTGAGAGGCGAGCTCGTATCTATAATCAGAAGGAAGATAGTATCCTTCACCACCGGTCCGCTCATGTCGTTCACTCCCAGAAGCTCAAGGAATATTACCAGGAAGCAATTGGCACACGTAGGCGGGTGAAAAAAGCATCCATTACCTTGTCCACTCCGGCGTTCTACGAGCAATCTTCCAAGGCATATGGCAAAGCTCTCATTGCTACAGTGCCGGGAGCCTCGCTCGCTTCACTGTACTCTACTTTCGGTGACCAGCTCTTTGATCGCAACGTACGCCTCTTTCTTGGGACAAAGGGCACCGTCAATGCGGGTATCGATGAAACCCTTCAAGACCAGAGGGAGCGTCCGCGTTTCTGGGCATACAACAACGGCGTGACGATCGTCTGCGATAGTTTTGCATTAGATCCAGCCACGCTTGAGCTACAACTGCGAAATTTCAGTATCGTCAACGGATGCCAGACCACCGTATCGCTTTCCAAACAAGTCTCCATCCTCTCAGATGATGTTCAGGTCCTACTGAAAGTCATCAGCCCCCCCGAGCTTGTCATTGATAGCATTATTCGTTACACCAATTCACAGAATCCGATCAAAGTTTGGGATATCGCTTCGCAGGATCGACGTCAACGCCACCTTCGTGATGAGTTCATGGAACTCAAGAAGCCATGCTTGTACCTTCTTCGACGGGGAGAGTTGGCTAAGAGCAAGTCGTCAAAACCGTATCCAGGTGGCGTACTCAAGCACGATCTTCTTGCTCAGTATCTGGCATCCTTCAATGGGGACCCGTCCGCTGCGTTCAGGGAAAAATCCCTGCTGTTCACTCCAAAGTACTATGAGAGAATCTTTCCGCGGTCACTTCGTGTAGCAGAAGCACTTTTCATATGGAATGCAGGTGAATGTGTTATGGAGGCCGTACGATCTGCTATCCGCGATGCCGCTGCTAATAATCAGGAGGAGGAAGTTCGTATCTTGAAGAAGGGGGGGAAACTTTTTGCCCTGGGGGCGTTTGGAGTTATCGCACGAAAGCACAACGGTGAGAATCTACTCGGCTCAATTACAGAAGAGCGCTGTACGAGTGAAAGTGCTCGAGAACGCTTGAGGAAGTACGCGAGCATTGCCGTGACGTGGTACGTGATGGTTGCCAAGGATCTGACAGGTGGCAAAGACTTCGCGGCTCTCATTAGAGAACGTACCTACTTTCGTGATGTTGAAGGCAAGATTATCGCCACGTACAAGACGTACGCTTCTGATGCGAAAGTACTCAAGCAGCTGCTGCCTCGAATCTTTTAGTAAGGGATCCAAAGGTCACTTTGTGGTAATCTTTACGCATGAGTAAAAAGGCAAAAAAGGGACATCTTCAGAAGGCCAAAGACATCGCTCTGAGAAACCTACTTGGGGTAACAACTGCCATAAAATCTGCATTGGCAGGAGGAGGCGATATCGTGCAAGCTGTCTCGAATGCAATTCAGCGTTCAGGTAAAGCTGGGCTCTTCCAGGCTTGGATGAATGAGTGGAGTGAAATGTGTGAAAAAGGCAAGGCATCACCTGATTTCTTTACCACGGACGTGGGTCACGCCTGTCTGCAGGAGCTCATTGATTTCCTCGACAAAGAGCTGCCGGACAAAGCAAGGTTTGAAGTTATGAAGACTTTATTCTGTAAGGCAGCTGCCACAAGCACAGAAGATGCAACGAAGGCTCGTTGTCTGCAGCTTATGAGGGTGTGTAGAGGCCTTGATGCAACGGAACTGCTGATTCTGAGCGTAGTATACAAAGAGAACCACCGTAGAAAGCACGCAAAACCTACGGAGAAGGAGGTGACAAGCGCAGAGGAATGGCCAAAGGTAGTTGCAACGGCATCGGGCGAGGCGCTTTCAGTAGGACTCGTGGAACGCTACGAGCCAGCGCTGATTGAAAAGAGCTTGATTGGAGATAGGGGGCTTCCAGATCGCAGTGGCATCCGTTATGCGGATCAATTCCGTCTCACGCACTTTGGCTTGGAACTAGGCACATTTCTCCAAGCTTCCCATGAGACGAAAGAGTAAGAACCAAAGGGCAACGAACAAGCAGGAACGACCAAATGCCTTGCGGGCACCTATGCTCTTTGCTCAAGCACTGATTGATTGCGATGGGAACGCAACCGAGGCAGCTCGTCGAACCTTCAGGCTAGGTAGTAAAGGTGGTAAGAACTTCCAGCGAACA
>JBBAAJ010000081.1:0-6807 GCA_041658365.1 Candidatus Peribacteraceae bacterium
TCGATCCCGATACGGAACACGACGGGCTCACGGATGGATGCGAGGATGGGAACCAGAATGGGGAAATGGACAAAGGTGAAACCAGTGCCTTGAACCCCGATTCGGACCGTGACGGCCTGTGCGACGGGAACGGCCTTGCCGGCGGCTGCCCGGAAGCGAGGAAGAAAGTGTGCAGGACGGCATCAGGGGCGGACGGACTCATCTGCAAGATGGAACTCACGATTCCCGTGTACGGCGAGGACATGAACCAGAACTGCAAGGTGGACAAAGATGAGACGGACCCGACGAATCCGGAAACGTTCGGCATTCCCGACTGGGAGTACAAGTGGCGGAAGCTCTCCAACAAGTCGGACTATATCCCGGGCACTCCGGCACCGGAGTTCCCGATCCCAAATATTCCGTCCAGGCACTGATACCGCTTCGCGATATACATGATACGATTGTTCATCTGGGCATTTCTTCATAGCGGCGTAGCGATATCGCTTCGCCGCCATTGGAATAACCTTCAAAAAAACATTCGTAGCGTTTTCATCGCGAAGCCGTATGAGGCATCATTGAAATAAATATAAAAATAGTGTACAATACTCATGAAAACACATTCCACCACCATCATGGAGAAAACACTCACTTCCATTACGCTGGGTCTCGCGGGTCTCGTCTCGATGCTTGCGCCTGCTTCGGCGCTTGCCTACCTCTCGCCGGATCAGGTCTTCGGCGGAGCAAGTACGATGCTCCGGCCTGCGCCTCCCACTGCGCGCGAGAGCAGCACAGTGGTGGAGCAGCAGCAACAGCGCACTGCCGGGCAGCGCGCGTCAGCGCAGAGCGTTCTGAGACCGGTGGATGCGGAGCCTCAGGACAGGTACGTACCCGAGACACAGCCCCTCGGACTCTTCAACAATGATGTCCAGTACGAGAAGCGCATGAATCGTATCGAGGAGAAGAAGAGCAGCGGGCCGACCATTGTCATTGGAGGAGACGGAACCGTGGTGGATGCGAACGGGAACGTCCTCCGTAGCGGTGCGCCGCGGGTTTCCTCGACCGGCCCCGAGAGTGTGCTTGCCGTGACGGCGATCATCCTTGCGGGCGTCTGCACGTTTGTCTTCGCGCAGTACCGCAGCCGGAAGATACTTGCAAATCACGCAGCACTTTCCTGACACATTTATGATGCTCCTGCAGCTCGTTCCGTGGACCAGGGGGAAGACGCTTGCCGTGTCGGCAGGTGTTCTCGTAATCATCATCGCATTCCTCTTCGTCTTCCGACGCCCGGCTCCGTACGTGTACAAAGACATTCCGATCCCCTTCCTCTCCCGCACGGGCGAGTTTCAGGGGGCGGTGACCTACGTGGGAAAGCGGAACGGCATCAATGTGTACGATGTCACATTTCGCAATGCCGAACGGAACGAAACGCTCCTCCCCGACCGCATCTACCTCGTGCACATTCCCAATGACAGCGGGTTTCAGGAGGGGGCGTTCGATCTGGTGATGAAGACCGTGGGGACGGGCGATCCCAATGTTGACTACTACGGGTACCGGTACTCCGATGCCGCCGCCACTCTGGAACGGCGGGATATCAGCGCCGTACGTTTCGCCGACCGGTTCCCGTGGCAATTCTTCGCTTCGGCGAAAGCCCGGCAAATCGATGTGCAGCACGAGAACGCACTGGCGAACTTCGAGACCGCGAACGGCATCCGCTTCCGTCCGACGAGCAATGCCCCGGACGGCGTCCGGGTGGACCCGCTCGGCGCACTCTACGTCATCGTCGTCAACGAGACGAACGGCGCGGTAATCACACCGCTCATTGCGCAGGGATGCGGGAACGGCAGTATCGAAGGCGCCGAGCAGTGTGATGACGGCAACACCGATGATACGGACGGCTGCCACAACGACTGCACTTTCGGCTTCCCCATTCCCTTTGGCGGATCGGGAAGCACGAACACCGGAGCCAAACTGGCGGTGAATGTCCGCTCGATCACTGACACGCACACGGCGGTGCGCGGCGAGCCGAACATCACCCTCCTCAAGTTCGATGCCTCAGCGGCGGACGAGCCGATCCTCCTCCAGAAAATGGTCTTTTTGGCTTCAGCGGGATCACTCACAACCGTTACGAATTACCGGCTCTGGCAGGACGGAAACGGAGACGGCATCGTGGATTTTCCAATCGGTCAGCCGGTCAGCCCTGCCGGGAACACTGTCACGTTTGAAGGACCGTCGGCATGGACGGGCGCCGTGATCGGCACCGGGCGGACCATGCTCTTCGAAGTGCGTGCGGATGTGCCACAAGTATCCATCGGCACCGCACTCCAAATTGCGCTTGATACGTCCAATTCCTCTTATGTGGCGGCCAGACGCAGCGCAGGGTCGTTCTCACTCGTGGGTATCAGGACGAACGGCACCTGCACCACGCTGCCGGGTTGTCAGATCCTCGTCATCACGAATCCCGGCATCCTCTGGACGTTCCCGCTCTGCGGCAATGGCCTGCCGGATCCCGCAGAGACATGCGGCGAACCGGGACTCACCTGCTCGGGATCGGCAACGTGTGAAGAGAGCACGTGTACCTGTCAGGGTGGAGCGTCATCCTCAGCCAATTCTTCTGCAACTTCCTCGGCGGCAAACTCATCCGCAAACTCCTCGGCAAACTCGTCAGCCAATTCCTCAGCCAATTCTTCTGCAACTTCCTCGGCGGCAAACTCATCCGCAAACTCCTCAGCCAATTCCTCGGCTGGTTCTCTTTGCGGCAATGGAGTGCTCGACACCGGAGAAGAGTGTGACAACGGAGACCAGAACGGCACGCCCGGCAACGATTGTGACAGCAGCTGCCACCTGACCACGCCGATTCCAGAGATCTAATATGAAATCCAAAAACATGCCGCATTTTCCCCCGCAGCCGGGACGCCGCGTCCCGGTGGTTCGCCCCGCTTCGCGGGGCGTCTGCGACGCGGCGTCGCAGCTGCGGAAAATACAACAACTATTTGGATTTCATATAATGCTCCCATGAGCAAGAGTCTGCTACGCATCGGGTCTCTCCTCTGCATCGTCATAGCAGTCGGTGTGGTGGTGTGGGTTATTCAGCGCGGAAAGCAAAGTGACATCCCCATTCCGTTTATGGACGGAGGTGCCATCGATCTCCGCGGCCAGCTCACCACCATCGGCCGCAAGCAATCCATCGACGTGGTTCGCGTCACCTTCCC
Organism: Candidatus Peribacteraceae bacterium; assembly: GCA_041658365.1. GTDB lineage: Bacteria > Patescibacteriota > Gracilibacteria > Peribacterales > Peribacteraceae > 2-02-FULL-51-10. Next base: position 3,189 of record JBBAAJ010000081.1, read on the forward strand.
TGCGGGTACGGATACGGAAACATTGCAGCAGGACCGGATCTACCTGGTGTCCGTTCCGGACGACCCGAACGTGCCAAGCATTCCGCTTGATCAGGCCATCGCAGCGAGCGGTGGCGGTACAGTCGACTACTTCGGTTACAAGTACCTCAGCGTCGATGCTGCAGTCGAAAAGCAGAATCGTGAAGATACTTCTTTTTTGGTTCGCTTCCCCGGCCAGTTTTTTGCGTCGGCGAAAGCGAGGACAGGTATCAGCAGCGGCACAATCGTAACGTTCGAACAACGGACGGGAATTACCATGCACCCTACCGACACCGGTGGCGTGATGCTCGAAGGAAACGCCCTCTATCTGATTGTCGTGAACGAAGCGCAGTCCGTTACGATTACCGTGCGTCAGACTCCGCAGAGTCCCGTCTGTGGCAACAGAATCATTGAATCGGGCGAAACCTGCGATGACAACAATACCACTTCGGGCGATGGCTGTTCTGATACTTGTGCGGTGGAATCGGGCTGGGCCTGCAGCGGCGAGCCAAGTATCTGCACCCCCATATCGGCCGCCGCCGACCTGTCGCTGTCAATGAGGGCCGATCCTGACAGGGTGCAGGCAGGCGGGGTGATGTCATTCACCGCCGATATCCACAATGCCGGTTCGGGAAGCGCGCAGAATGTCGCTTTCAGCGGAGCGCTGCCAAGTGGGCTGGTCTACCAGTCGGCTGCGGGCGCAACGTGCACCATGCAGTCCGGCGCACTGACGTGCGGTCTCGGCGCGATGGCTTCCGGCGAGAACAAAGCAATCGTTCTCACGGTGAAAACGCTGACGGGCTCATACTGCATAGCAGACCAGCTGCAGTCGTTCACCGGTTCGGTGTTCGCCGTCTCGCCGAGCGATCCTCAACTCTCAAACAACACGGCCGTCGCCGCGTACACCGACATTTGCTCCAACATACTGCGAGTGGTCTCGGCACACCTCACACCTGTAAATGTCCAGAGCGGCGGCTACGTGCCGCTCGCAGAGCTCACTGCCCGGGTGCAGAACGTCAGCCCTTCGGCCACAGAGAACACGGTCGTGACCGTGCCGGTTTCGGAGGCGCTGTCATTCCGTTCCGCCAGCGGCGGCATGGTGTGCTCCATCGCAGTCGGCCAGATCAGCTGCAATCTCGGCACTCTTCAGGCGGGCGAAACGAAATCTCTCGGGCTCCTCTTCGACGTGAACATTCTCGCCGATCCCCTCTGCGATTACGATACTCCTTCCACCATTGCTACCAGCTTGAGTGCCTTAAGCGATACATCCGACCCGATTCCAGGGGATAATAATTATTCGGTTTCAATGACGACCCTCTGCCCGTCGGATGCTGCGATTGTCTCCGCGGATTTCGACCCCAAGGATCTTTCGGAAGCGACGCTGACTGTCGTTGTGAAAAACAACGGCCCGGGTATAGCGACCAGGATTGTGACGATGCCGGTACCGGCGAACCTGACACCTTTATATCTGTACAACAATCCCTGCAGCACATCATACGGGAACGTTTCTTGTCCGACAGGCTGGCTGCTGCCCGGCCAGACCAGAACGTTTAAAATCCCCTTCCATTTCGCAGACACCGCCTCGTGCGTGGCAAGCAGAAAGACTCTGGCCTTCGATATTCATGACACCAATCAGTCAAACGATACATATCAAGTAACGGTGAAGCCGTGGAATAACTGCACGGTCGGCGATAGGGCAGATCTCGATATTGCCATTCAGAAACCACAGCTGCTCGCGAATCAAAAGGTAACATACCCGATGGCGGTGTGGAACATCGGCAGGGTTAACGCCTCATCCGTCTTCGTCATGCATACATTGTCGAATGGTGAGACGTTTGTATCGGCACAGGGAGCAAGTTGCAGCGTCTATGGCGATCAGCTCGAATGCGGGATTGGCAACATTGCATACAATGATCACACATCGTTTTCGATCACGCTTCAGTATTCCCAGCCGCAGCCGTGCGGCCAGGTGGAGAACCGCTTCGCGACATTCAATGTCGTGAGCGGGACATCCGAAGTGAACACGGGAAACAACCAGAGTACTGCATTCTTCGAATCGGCATGTCCCACGGACTGGGGAATGGTTTCGGCGCAGTTCAGTCCGGCTGCTGTTCCGCCAGCTACGGATACGGCGCTTTCGGTCAGAGTGCAAAATTCCGGACCGGCTACCGATAACGCTCTCGTAAGTGTCTCCGGCATGGCGCCCACCTTCTTTGAGCACGATATGCCGCCGTTGTGTTTCAGCTTCCCCGACACCGATACGATCGATTGGGGAGCTCGTGTGTTTACCTGCTGGGTTGGCAATTTGGCCAGTGGCGAGACGAAAGATCTTTCGCTCGGGTTTGTCGCGCGCGGAGACCCCCAAAACACCTGCATTGCCGACTACTCGCCGGTTGTCACGACCTCGGTCTACGGCCACGGATACGATCCGAACTCGACCAATGCCAGTCTCAGACCCTCGGTGACATGGGATTGTCCGCAGGGACAGGCCTGCAGTAACGGTACCAAGGAAGGGGCGGAACAATGTGACGATGGCAACACTGCTCCGAACGACGGCTGCAGCAATACCTGCAGTATTGAATCCGGCTGGACTTGTACCGGTACCAGTCCTTCGACCTGTTCGCCTGTTTGCGGCGACGGTCTGAAAAAGGGAACCGAAGCTTGTGATGATCACAATCTCAATAACAACGATGGCTGCTCAAGCACCTGCCAAATCGAAACCGGCTGGATTTGCACGGGTGTTCAGCCAAGTAGCTGTACGAAGTGCGGCAATGGAGTCATTGATTCGGACAGAGGTGAGGTATGCGACTATGCCGATCCTAATGTACCTCCCGGTGAATGCGATCAATCCTGCCGTTTCACCGTTCCTATTCCCGAGTTCTAAAAGTCCTCTATGCGAAAACCGCTCATCCGCACCGCCATTCTCATCGCCGTCCTTACGGCGGGGCTCGCCGTTGTGGTGTTTGAGCGGCAATATCAGAGCGCGGACAAAACAGGTCCTTTGACGCAGCAGCGGAAAAGCGTGGACGTGCGCGGCCAGCTCGTGTCCATCGGTCGCATGCAGTCCAAGGAAGTTACTCGCGTGACGTTCCCGGGAACGACGGTCAGCGAAACCCTGGTACAGAATAAGGTGTACGTGATCAACGTGCCCGACGATCCGGCCGTTCCAACCCTCACGCTCGACCAGGCGATTTTGCTCAGCGGGGACTCTTTGCAGCCGGTGAATTATTTCGGTTACAAATACGTGAGCGCCGATGGTGCAGCCGAGGCTGCCCATCGCGATGATCCGTCTTTCTTAAGCCGTTTCCCCGGCCAGTTTTTCACCTCGGCTCAGGCCCGGGTGGAGGATGCGCAGTTCGGAAACATTATTTCGCAGTTCGAGCTAAGCCGCAGCATTACCATGGGTTCAACTGGCATTGGTGGTGTAAGCCTACAGCGGAACTCGCGTTATATCGTAATAGTCAACGAGAGCCAACCGGTGACTTTTAACATCCGCAGACCTGTAATTTGCGGCGACGGTCTCAAAGAAGGAACCGAAGCTTGTGACGACAATAATTTCACTTTGGGCGATGGCTGCAGCTCTACCTGCACCGTCGAATCC
>JBBAAJ010000082.1:0-6755 GCA_041658365.1 Candidatus Peribacteraceae bacterium
TGACCGTAAGACGCATCGGAAGAAGCGTACCCCACATGGGTTCAACGTTAAAACGTCGCGGAGATCAGCACACATCGTTACGCGTTGCGGGCTTGCCCCTCCGTAGCCTTATGGCGAAGGGGGGTTGCGCGTTGCTCGTTCGCCAAACCAACGCGGAACGAGTAACGAGTAACGCGGAACAATGGAGCTACCTGCTGAATAGAGTGAATTCCACCGTCCACTGGTCGCCACTGCGAACAACATGGTCAATCCTCATGAGCGGGAAAGGCCATACCTCTTTGTCACGGAGGCGGGAGGCTATACCCTCGAACACACGACGGATGTCGGCAGCACCGTTCTCGAGAACGAACGCCCGCGTGTCGGCGAGCACGCCCGTCGGCATGTCCTGCAGCATGCGTTGCTCTGCCTGATCCGGATTCGCGGCGTACTGGAGGAGATCTAAGTACAGGAAGGACTCGGCGGCGCCGAGGGAGAGCGGCGCAGAAGATTCCACCTGCCGGAGGAACGCCTCCTGCGCCTCGGGAGTGAAGGCATCCTTGATCATCATGTCGCCGCTAAAGGAGAGAACCCCGAGGAACCGGGCGACCGCCTGATAGTTCCCGCGCAGCGTAGATTTCCCGCGGAGCGTCTTGACGCTGCCATGATCGACGGTCTTCGTATCGAAAGTGATGCTCAGGGCAGAGAGAGAAAGGCCGGCCTCGCGTGAGAGTGCAAGCACGGTCTCCTGCATCGCGCGGAGAGCGCGCGGAACGGGTGAACGATCCGGAAGGACGTAGACCGACGCCTGCTCCTCCCATGCGGCAAGCGCTTCCTGCTGGAACATTCTCTCGGCTTCCACGTTGGCGGCGAGGAGAGCCACCCCGGACCGCCGCTCGGGGAGCCCGGTACCGATCATGACCGCCGTGTCGCGCTTCAGCGAGAAGATACGCATGTGAGAGACCAAGAGCCAAGTCGCCAGAACAATCAGGAGGACTCCCAGACCGAAGAGGCAGAGACCGCTATAGCGCCGGAGCATGGCGGGAATGCTACGCACGCTTGAGAGTGATCGTGAGAGAGAATGGAGAGACCGTCGTGCCATCGGGGGCGTTCACCTGTTTGTACTCCGGCTCGGAGACGGACTGGAATAGCGGCGAAGCGCGCAGGCTGTCCACGAATCTCGCAAGGAGCTGGATGGAACGGCCGCTGTCACTTCGCGCCTCGCCGCTGAGGAGGATCTTGCCCTCCTCTCCCCGGACTTCCACCTGTGGGAGGGAAATGGGATCCGCGTCCCTGGACGCGAAGCTTCGACGCACATCATCGATGGAGAGGAGTGCTGGACCAACGGGGAGAATGTCCTTCTTGAGCTTCATCACCTCATGGAGCACGGGAGAGCGTGACTCGGAGCCGAGCTTCTCCCGCGCTGACAGGAGTTCCGCCTGCCTGGAAACGAGAGCCTTCTCCTCACTCTCGAGATCCCGGATACGGACGATACGGTCACCGAGGCGCACGGGGAAACGATCGGGCGTGAGGAGGACAGTCAGGAGCACCGTCGCCAGGAGGAACACGGCGCCGAAGACGCAGAGAGGGACTCCCAGCCTCCCGAGCGCCGGGAGGAGCACCCGTGGCGGACGAGGAGGGGTTGCTCCCGTGTCCGCCGGAGGAACGGCTGCCTGTTTTGGCTCATGAAAGCCAAGCATAGAATCTCTCTATCATAGCAGAACCGGGGTTTTTCTGCTAGAGTGATCTTGGTATCCTGCTCGCGAAGCGCACAAACCTTTCTGCCTTTTCTGCCCTTTCTGCCTTCCTTAGTCCCCTTCCCCCTCTCCCATGGATGAGCTGCTCTCGTCACTCAAGGAGCTCCTGAGCGCCGTGAACATGGGAAAGGACTCTCTTTGAGCGGCGCAGGATCCCCGACGAAATCGCCGCGCTCGAAACAGAAACCTCCTCCCCGGACATCTGGAAGGATCGGCGTCGCGCCGGGGAGCTCTTCAACCGGCTGAAAGCCCTGAAGAAGCAATGGCAGCCGATCCTCGATCTCCTGGCCAGGATCAAGGACCTCTGCGAATTGACCGAAGCGGGGAAATCGGAAGATCTGCCCGAACTGGAGAAGGAATTTTCCGCGCTCGCCGAGGAGTGGCGCCTCGCCGAACGCGCACTATACCTCGGCGGCAAGTACGACCTGGGCAATGCCTACCTCAGCATCTCCGGCGGCGCGGGAGGCACCGAGGCCCAGGATTGGGCGGGAATGCTCGCGCGGATGTACCTCCGGTACGCCGAACGCAAGGGCTGGAAGACGGAAGTGGTCGAGCGGACGGACGGACAGGAAGCCGGCATCAAGTCCATGACGATTCACATCGCGGGTGACGCGGCGTACGGACATCTCAAGTGCGAGCGTGGCACGCACCGTCTCGTCCGGCTCTCCCCGTTCAACGCAAAGAACCTGCGGCAGACCTCGTTTGCCTTAGTCGAGGTTCTGCCGGATATGAGTGATACCGACGACATCGTCGTGAAGCCAGAGGAACTCAGGATCGATACCTATCGCTCCGGCGGCGCGGGCGGCCAGCATGTGAACAAGACGGACAGCGCCGTGCGCCTCACTCATCTCCCGACGGGCATCGTCGTCGCCTGCCAGAACGAAAGAAGCCAGCTCCAGAACCGCGAGCGCGCCATGAACATGCTCAGAGCAAAGCTCCTCGAAAAAAAGCGCGCCGGGGAGGAGGCCGAAAAGAAACGGCTCAAGGGCTCCCACACGAGCGCGGATTTCGGCAGCCAGATCCGGAGTTACGTCCTACACCCGTACCAGATGGTCAAGGACATCAGGACCAACTACGAAACCAGCGACACTGCGGGAGTTCTCGACGGCGACTTGGATCTGCTGATCGAAGCGGAGTTGAAGCGGGAGGCGAGGGAGGAGTAGAAAAAACTTCGATCATCAGACTCGAACAAAATTGGGTCATAACCAAATTGTGTGAAGAAAATAATTTCGGTGAAAAAGTGACCCTTTCCAATTGAGAGCGGGTATCTACCCGCGGTTGTTATAGAATTGCAGCATGTCCCGGCGCCACCCGGCACAGAACCAGAACATAATGCTTGTGACCACGGTGACCCTCAAGCGTGCACCGATCTTCGCTGATCCTGTTTGTGCGCGCGAAGCAGTCGAAGCATTGTATTTTACCCAGAAAAGTCCGCGGGTAGATACCCGCTCTCGGGGGAATATATTTTTCTTGATTCATAGACGTGGATGAAGGTTTCTCCACACATATTGGCGTTGACCAACAACATTAATCTTCGTAAGCGATAAAAACTTTGCACAATCGTACAAAGAAAAAATATGTTACGCTGTAACACAAAGGAGAGGTGGCCGAGTGGTCGAAGGCGCGCGACTCGAAATCGCGTAGGCCCCAAAAGGGCCTCGAGGGTTCGAATCCCTCCCTCTCCGCCACAGTTGAATTGAGTATGTCCAGTAAGGCCAGAAGCAGATATGCTGGGAGCGCGATGGAAGATGTAACTTTGAAACCACCGGCGCCGAAAATAGACTGGAAATATCAATTGCAGCAGTACGGCGCGGCACTTGCAGTGACCATTCCCTTGTTTATGGTTTTATCGGTATATCTTTTCTACCGCCGCGGATATTACGATCTTTATATTGCCAATAAAATTTTTGCCGGCGTGGCCGCAATACTTCTTGGCATTGTTCTTCTCCTCGGTCCATTAAGCCGCCTTTTTTCTTTCCCTGACCGCTATGTTCGGTATCGAAAAGAGCTGGGCATCGTCGCTTTTTTTCTTGCCCTTATCCATGGAATTGTCTCTCTTTTTTTTCTGTCGTCGAAGTTCCCTTTATCGGGATTTCTGGGAACACTGAATTGGCCGTTTATCTTTGGCCTCACGGCTACCATTGTTCTGGTTGCAATTTTTTTTATATCCAATGATCGCGCGATGGCTGCCATCGGCAAAGAAAAGTGGTGGCAGTTGCAATATTGGGGCGTGCGCCTTGCCTTCATCCTCATTCTCCTCCATGTTTTTATTATGAAGTGGGGTGGGTGGGTGAAATGGTACAAAGTTGGCGGAAGCAGCGATCTTCTACATCCGGAATGGCCCGGCGCAGGGCTTCTTGTCGGCTGGTTCATGACTTTTGTGGTTCTCGTGCGCTTCGCCGAATTCGTGAGCCCGAAATTCGGACGGGTAGCATGGTATGCAAGTGTGATTGTCCTGCCAGTCATGTATATCACAACCTTCTGGTGGGGGAGACAATTCATCAGGTAAAAAGGGGTTGAAGACACTGCCTGCGAAGTACTCACACTGCCATGCCCGCTTAGACAAGACCCGGTCCCGCGCAGCAAGCTGCACAGGACCGGGCGGTAGGAGGAGGGATGTGGTCGAACCGTCAAGGCTGACGGCGCCTGCGCTGTGACCGGGCTTTCCTTCGGCGACGAGCATTGCGGAGCTTCCGCTTCTTCTCATCCGCCCACTCGATCATGGTGCCGACACGCCCGGAGCGAGATTTGATCACGCACATTCCTAATTCCTCCAAGAATCTAATCGCCTCCGTAAGGAGACGAATATCCACTTCGCTCTGCCTAAAACAGTACGCAAGTGCGCAGCTCCCCGAATCCGTATCGGAGAACGCAGAGCAGTCTGAGTACCAAATGATGTGAAAGACCGCGTTGTACCGCTTTTTTACGTGCCTTCGCGCCAGCTCGCCAGATATTTCTTCTGCTCCTCCGTCAGTTCATCAATGTTAATCCCCATCGCTTTGAGTTGCAGCGTGGCAATCCGGTTATCTATCTCTGCCGGTAAAGTGATCACCTCGTTTGTCAGTTTGCCTTTGTTTTTCACCAGGTACTCGCAGGCAAATGCCTGTCCGCAGAAACTCAGGCTCATCACCTCGCTCGGGTGGCCTTCGGCCGATGCCAGATTCACCAGCCGTCCTTCGCCGGCGACGTACACGACCTTCCCGGACTTCATCAGATACTCATCCAGATAATGGCGGACCCGCCGCTTGCGCTTGGCCTGTTTCTCGAGTGCATCAATGTCAATCTCATGGTTGAAGTGGCCGGAGTTCGCGACGATCGCACCGTCCTTCATCCTCTCGATGTGCTCCGTCCGGATCACGTGCAGATTCCCCGTGACGGTGATGAAGAGGTCCCCGAGGGATTGAGCCTCCTCCATCGGCATCACGCGGTGGCCGTCCATCGCCGCCTGGAGCGCCGGGAAGGCATCCACTTCCGTCACGATCACTTTGGCGCCGAGCCCTTTCGCCCTGAGCGCCACTCCTTTGCCGCAACTGCCATACCCCAGAATCACAACGGTCGAACCGGCGATGAGCATATTGGTTGACCGGAGAATCCCGTCGAAGGTCGACTGGCCCGTTCCGTAGTAATTATCCATCAGGTGTTTGGTCAGATTGTCGTTCACCGCGATCATCGGTGTTTTCAGCACGCCTTCGCGCTGCATCGCCTTGAGCCGGATGATGCCCGTGGTCGTCTCCTCGCAGCCGCCGATCATCCTGCCGAGGAGATGCGGATGCTTCGTGTGGATGACCGTGACGAGATCGCAGCCATCGTCAATGGTGATATCGGGCTCCGTCTCCACGACCGCCGCGAGGAACTTGTAGTAATCCTCGTGACTCTCGCCTTTGTAAGCCCAAACCAACACGTCTTTTTCCTCGCTGAGCGCAGCCGCGACATCGTCTTGCGTACTGAGCGGATTACATCCGGTGATGGCGACTTTCGCTCCGCCGGCAACCAGCGTCCGGACCAGCACGCCGGTTTCCTTTGTGACATGCAGTGCCATCCCAATGGTCAAGCCGGCAAACGGTTTGGACTTCTTGAACTCCTCACACACCGTAATAAGCGCGCCCATGTGGCGTTCAGCGATCTCCATATTGAGCCTGCCTTGCTCGGCGAGAGCGGGATCTTTGACGAAAGACATGGAAACAGTGTAATGGATAATGGAAAATTGATAATGGATAATTACCGATCACATTATCCATTGTCCATTATTCATTATCCATTTGGAACGGAAGTTCCTCCCCGAAACTCTCCAACGCCCGTTCCTGGATCATCTCCCGGTCCAAGTTATCGAGCAGCGTTCCTTCCTGCTCGACTAAGAAACTGCCGAGAATCGCCGCGAGGCGACCGGTGTCTTTGAGAGACCAGCCCGAAGCCAACCCATAGAGCAACCCGGCACGGGCGGCATCTCCCGCACCGGTCGGATTCACCATTTTGTCCGGTTTGGCTGCCGGAACAGCAACTTTTTCCGAAGTGGTAGTGAGCACCATCCCCTTGTCACCCAGAGTCACCACCAGAAGACCGCATGCTTCCAGCACATCCTTTTTCGTCCAATCGAGCTTGGCCGAAGCCAGCTCCCATTCGTACGCATTGACCACCAGTCCCCGGCTGCCGGTTATCACCCGGCGAAATTCATCTTTGGAAAAAATATGCGACTGTTGTCCCGGATCGAATACATACGGAATTTTCAGTTCCTGGCACTGGGCCGCAGCCCGAAGCATCAGAACCGGATCGCGGGGCGAGACAATGGCGAGATCAAGATCATCCCGCTGATCGTCGAGTGTCGGCAATTGCCCGTACGCATCGGCTCCGGGATGAAAGAAGGTAATCTGGTGCTCCTGGTCATCCGTCGCGACAATGGCCGTGGCGGTGCTGTGATTTTTCAATTCCTGAACATACCGGGTATCAATACCCTTGCCCTGTAACAAGCTTAAGTACGGGCCGCCATCCGAACCCACCGTCCCGACCAAAACCGGATCCTGATTT
>JBBAAJ010000083.1:0-6512 GCA_041658365.1 Candidatus Peribacteraceae bacterium
CAGAGCGCCTGTACGGAGCGAAGGAGATCGGCTACTACGGACGGATCTTCTCGGTGTTCCAGATCACCGATCTCTGGAACAGCATGACACTCATCATTCTGCAGTCCATCCGCCGTATCCGCCTCAAGGTGTTCCTGGAGCAGGCTGCGAACCTCTCGTACCTCAGCCTCGCGGTCATGAGCCTCTTCCTCGGCGGCGGCATCCGCGGAATTCTCCTCACGCAACTCGGCGTGAGCATCGTCTTCCTGCCGCTCTCGCTCTTCGCCCTCCGCTCGGTCGCGCGGACGCACCGCCTCCCGGGCGTTCGTGAGGTTCTCAGTGTCCCCTGGCGCGAGAGTAAGCAGTTCCTTATGCAGGGACTGGTCATCACCCTCGACAAGATGATTGGGAACTTCTTCCCGCAGGGTCTCTTCTTCGCCCTCAGCCTCGCGGTTCCCGCCGCGTTCGTCGGGGTCGCCCGGATCGCGGTGCAGCTCGCGAGCATCCCGAGGAACATCCTGCTGCCCCAGGCCGGAGACTTGTCAGTCACAGCCTTCGGCCGGATGAAAGCCGAAGGACCGGGCGCCGTCCGGCGCGGGGCTGCCAAACTGATCAAGCACGGCGTGGCTTTCCATGCCGTTCTGACTTTGGGCGCGATGATCGCCTTCCCGCCGCTCATATACTTTTCCTATGGCCCCCAATACTGGCAATCCATACCGCTCGCCATCTGGCTGCTTCTGATCATGCTCTTTAGCGGGCTTTCTCTCGCCAATTCCCCGATACTGCGCCTGTACCGGAAAACACATTTTTCCATACTTGGCGGCGTCCTGGCCTGGATCGGAATGCTTTCGACTTTTTTTGTTCTGATACGGTTTTTCCCTCCGGCCTTCACCTTCCTGATAACGTTCGCCGTAGGCCAGGTGATCCCGCTTCTGATAACGCTCTACATTTTTACCCGGCTTCTTCAGGAAACTCCGAAAAAATCCACGGCATGAAAATCCTACATGTCACCGACGGCATACCGCCGGAAACCCTGGGAGGAACCGGACGGATAGTCACTGACCTTGCGTATTCTCAAGCCAAATCAGGAAGTGAGGTCGCGATAGTAACCGCCGGCGACCAACGGCCTGATACTCCGGTAAAAATTTTTTACATCCCTAAGCTTCCGGAGCGCTGGGCTCATGATCGTTGTGTTTTTTCCCGTTCCAGGGAACGCGAAGTGCTTGCGGCGATTGACGGGTTTAAGCCGGATCTCATCCACGCCCACACCGTTTCACGACAATGCGGTTACCGCTGGATGGCGCGGCTGAAAGAACGCGGCGTCAAGCTGGTGGTGAGCTGTCACGATGTCTCGCACGTCGCCTATGGCAAGGTTCTGGGTCATGAACGGAGTTTGATTTGGCGGGAAATTTTGCGTTATCGCTGGACATGGAATCCGCTCCGGCACATTTTGATCAGGCATTTCCTGAGTTATGCCGATCAATTGCTCGCCGTGAGCGATGCCCTCAAGGATTACCTTGAGCGTCGCGGGATCACCGATGTCCGGACGGTCCCGAACGGGATTGACACGGCATATTGGCAACCGCAATTGACCCGGACCGAAGCACGGTCACGATTGAATCTTCCCCAGGATCAGTTCCTGTTTCTCTTCGCCGGCCGGTTGGGATACGACAAAGGATCAACGCTCATCGCCACTGCGCTTCCAAAAGACGCCGGGTTGATCCTGGCCGGCGACGGCTTCGGGGCATACTTCGAACCGCAACAGCACCGTACCTATGCGTTTCCGAACCAGTCCGCCGGACAGATGCGGCTGCTGTACGCCGCTTGTGACGCGGTGTTGGTGCCATCGCGCTGTCTCGACTGCCTGCCAACGGTCTGCCTGGAAGCGATGGCGATGGGCAGGCCGGTGCTCGCCACCAGCTGGGGCGGCGCCAAGGAAATGGTTGTCGATGGAACGACCGGCTGGATCATTGATCCGCTGGCTGAAGATGCCTGGCGGGAACGCATGGTCTGGTGCCTGACCCACCGCCGTGAACTTGAGCGCTTCGGCGCGGCCGGACGGCAGCGCGTCTCCGGACTGTTCGGTCTGGAACGCTTCCGGGAAAACGTCGACGCCGTCTATAGGCGAACGCTGCATCCGCCGTTGCACGTCGCACTCGTCGCGCAGAACCTGGAGGGCCGCGACGGCTGGAGTCGTTATGCGCGCGATCTTTCCCGAGCGCTTTCGGCTGCCGGAAATCGTGTGAGCGCAATAGTCGCCGAGCCGATCGAAGACGCTCCCTGGTGCGAACAATACCCGGTTCTTCGGCCTCCGCTCCATTCTCTGAGTTGGTATGGATGCTTGGCGCAACTATTGCCGTACCACCGGATATTGTCCCGGTTGAAACCGGATGTCGTGCATGTCATCGCCGAACCGTATGCGCTGCTGATGGGAATTCTTTCAAAAAAGCAGCCGTGGTGTCTCACCATTCACGGTTCGTACGCCGCGATCCCCTTTCAGTCAGGACTGTTCGCCCGTCTGGCGACACGGAACGCCTGGCGGCGCGCGCGGACAATAATTTCGGTGAGCTCCTTCACCAAACGCTTCGTCGAAGAAACCGAACCGGAGTTCTTCATGACCGCGAAACTGGAAGAAAAAATCCGGGTGATTCCGAACGCCATCACGATCCCGAAACCCTGGCCAGCGCGCCCGCTGAAGCAAGCCGGTCAGAGGCATATTCTCGGCGTCGGAGCGGTAAAAGCACGCAAAGGCTACCTCCAGGCACTCCGCGCACTCGCCGCCTTCCGAAAAATTTCCGCGGTTGCTTTCACATACGAAATCATCGGGGCGCGGAGCGACCGCTTCTATGCGGAAACGCTTCAACATGAGCTCAATCATCTCGGCCTTACCGATATCGTCACGATCCGGGGCACCGTGTCGGAAGCGGAACTTGAAACGGCTTATCACCGCGCTGACGTCTTTTTGCTCCTGTCCATTTTTGAAAAACCCTACGTCGAAGGTTTCGTCCTCGCATTTTTGGAAGCGGCGGCAAACGGCGTTCCATCAGTGGGTTCCGCAACCGGAGGCTGCCCGGAGGCAATACAAGAGGGTGTCAGCGGCTACATCTGTGATCCAAATAATCCGGATATGGTTGCCGAACGTTTGCGCCGTATTCTCGAAGACGGTGCCATTGCTCCAGCCGACTGCCGCAAATGGGCCGAGGCGCACGACATCAGGAATTCCGCCTCTGAACTCGAAGAAATTTACCGGCAAATAATGAATTTCACCCCACCTCGCTGCTCCGGACGATCCGCGGAGACGGCAGAGGGACGATGAAGTCTCCCCTGTATCCTCTCTTCTTCAGGTTCACCATCAATTCATCGGCGATGTGCCACGAGAGGAGCAGAGCGAAGGGAGGCTGGTCTTCGTAGAGTTTCGACTCCTCCAGGACGGGGATGTTCCGGCCCGGCATGTACTTGTCGATTTTCTGCGAGCCTTTGATCTCCAGAACGCATGGGAGGAGCCCGTCGTCGAGACCGACGTAATTGAGAAGCGTGCTCGCGCGGGACGGCGCGCTGATGCCGTAGACCTTCTGCCCTTTTGCATGGATATCCGCGAGCAGCCGGTAGAGCTCCAGCTTGGAGCGAATGATGCCTTCGCGGAAGGCTCTGGTCCAGGACGTCCCCGTGAGTCCCGCCCGGTCCTCCTCCTCAAGCAAAACCTTCACCGATCCGTCGGACGCGAAGCGCTTCCCCCGCTGAGCATACACACGGATGGAGCCGCCGTGCGTGGGAATGCGTTGTACTTTGAACACGTTGAAACCGTGTTTTTCGAGAAGGAATTGAATGCTCTGAAGCGAGTAGTACCGCAGGTGTTCATGGTAAATGGTGTCGTATTGCAATGTCTGTATCAACCCGAGGAGATAGTGCGACTCTGAAACGAAGACCCCGTCGTCTTTGAGTAACCGCCCGATGTTCGAAACGACGGAATTGGGGTCCAGAATATGCGCGAAGACGTTCGCCGCCGTGATGACATCCGCCTGACCGTGTGTTTTGAGCACCGTATCGGTCGCCGGAGTCCCGAAGAAGGTCATCAGAGTTTCGATCCCCGCTTTCTCGGCCAGTTTTGCAGTCAGCGAAGGCTCGATCCCGAGTACCTTGTGTCCGCCTTCCTTGAAGTTCTTGAGGAGCGTGCCATCGTTGGAACCGATGTCGATCACGAAGTGTTCCGGCCTCAAATCCATGAGAGAACGGACGCTGCGGAAGAGGTCTGCGAAGTTCTCGCGCAGAATCCTGGTCGTGCCGCTCGTGTAGGGATACTCCGGCGGGAAGACCAGCGCGGGATCGGCGATGAATCCGAGCTGGACCAGCGTGCAACGCGGGCAGCGCAGCATCTCGGCCGGAAACCATTGCTCCTGCGTATGCGCCGCAGTGAGCGGGCACATCACGTTCACGGACGGCAGGAACGCGAGGAAGATGACGGACTGAAGGTCCGTGCATCCGCAGATCTGGCAGGAGGTGACGGGGCCGTGGGACGCTGTGATCATGAGAGGAAGAAAAGAGCGGGATCGGTGAAAGTGCGGTGGGCAGGCGCAGGATGTTTGAGGTACCACTCCACGGTCGGTTTCAAACCATCAGCGAGCTTGAAACGCGGCTGGAAGCCGAGAGAGAGGAGCTTGTGAATATCAGGGCAGCGCCGCGGCGTGCCTCCCTGCATTTCCGGGCCGGGCACAAGGTTGATATTGAGCCCCAACTGCTCCGCAATTTGCATCGCCACCGAGCCGATAGTTACCTCATCCATGGTACCGATGTGGTAGATCCCGAGATGTTCCCCCTTATCGATGACGAGGAGGAGACCGGCGGTGAAATCGTCAATGTAGATGAAGGAACGTGTTTGGGAGCCGGAACCCTGAATGGGGAACGGGGTCGGGCGCTCCATGGACTGTTTCAAGAGTTGCTGCAGGCGTCCGACGAACTGCGGGATGACGTGTTCCCACCCCATCGCCGGACCGTAGACATTGTGCGGACGGAAAATGACGACGCGGTCGAAGTAGGCACGCCCATAGTGGAGCGCCATGAGCTCGCTGATGATTTTCCCGCCCCCGTAGGAATAACGGGGATTCTTCGGATCCGGTACCGACAGCGGAACGGTTTCCAGAGTCGGAACTTCGGGTGGCGTTTGATACACCTCGGAACTGGATGCCAGAACCAGTTCCTTCACCCCTTCCCGGATGCAGCTGTCGAGCACGTTCACCATTCCCTTCACGCCGACATCGAGAACGTACGCCGGATATTTGTAGAAATACTCGGTGCCGTTCACGAATGCGAGATGCAGGACGCGGTCCATTCCGGAAACGGCCTTCCGCACGAGGGCCGGGTCCCGGATATCTCCGGCGATGATCTCCGTGTCCCCCGCCACTGAGCCTAACTTCTCCGACGAGCCGCGCGACGAGTTGTCGAGAATCCGCACGCGCTCACCCCGCTCCACGAGGGACCGGACGAGCGAGGCGCCGAGAAAACCGAGACCGCCGGTGACCAGTGTGCGCTTAGAATTCATAAATTCTTAAAGCCACTTTAGGGAACATCTGATTAACCGACAACATTTCACATCAGCAGCGGCCCTTCGGGCCGCGGCGAATGAAGAATTTCTGCGTTATCCATCACACAAACACCGCGGCTTGAAAAGCCGCTGCTGTTATGTTTTTTATCACAAGTAAGAGCATCCATCAGAGATTCCCTAAGGTACCCGCTCTGCAATTTCCACCCAACCGCCCGCCGATGACGACTGGAGCGCCGCCTCCCGGATCATCTGCGCCCGCATGCCTTCGAAAAACGAAGGATGAAATGAAATGTGTTTTTTCAAAATCGCATGTACCAGGCGGCCGGCAAGGGCATGAAAAGGCGGGACACGGGAATCCACTTGGACCGGGATATCTTCTGCGGTTTGAAGCAAACGCGATTCTTTCTCGTTCCCCCCTTCCATCACCTGAAGCCCCCTGCCGTATTCCTGGGATGTGCTTCGGAGAAAAATGCTGTTTCTGTGGCCTTGAATATCCATAGAAAGGCCAGCTCCGGAACGCTCAGCGTTGGATAGAAGCATTTTCACGGAAATCCCGTTTTCACACACGAGTTCTATGTCAGCATGATCTTCTGCGGTGACTTCCCTCAGGGTCCCGGAGACATCCGTCCGATTTTTTATGGATATATCCATTTCGGCTCTCAATTTTTTCACCGGACCGAAAAACCATTCGACCATATCGAACAGATGCACTCCGAGCGCGCCTAAAACCCCACCACCGGCATCTCTGTCGCATTGCCATCGCCATGGCCTCTCAGGATCAGCCCAAAAACCAACAAGCCAGATGATTTTTGCATTTTTTATTTCTCCGACGGTTCCGTCTTCCAGTCTTTTTTTTATCAGCTTCAGAGCCGGGAGTTCGCGAAATTCAAAATCCACTGCGTGAACGATGCCGGCAGCCCGTGCTTCCTTATACAGGTGTTCGGCAATCTCTGAAGACAGAGTAAAAGGCTTCTCGCAGAGAATTGATTTTCCG
>JBBAAJ010000084.1:0-6470 GCA_041658365.1 Candidatus Peribacteraceae bacterium
CCCATAATCCATCGACCCCACTTCGTTGTGGGGCGCCACGAGGCGGAGTTCCTCGGCGTACGTTGCCGCCACCCCCGAGAGTGCCATGCGGTCTTCCAGCTTCTCGAACCTGAGACCTCTGATACCGTTCCTGGTTGATGAACGTATTCCTCTGTCTTTATGCCAGATGCTGCCGGGCATCAGGGGGGATCTCATCCGGCCTGGCTCCTCGAGTAATGAAGGTTTGTACATATAAGAGGGGGGTAATGGCCCGCCTCCGCTCCTGGGGGCCTGCCGGCCGAAGCTCTGACTTGAGTGCCATGTAATCCTTGGAACCAAATTCGGAGCTACGGTGGGCAGCCTTCAGAGCGAAGGCTGGAAAGTTGCCACCATTGCACGCTGACTTACGAGGGCAGAGTAGAGCTCTCTGACCATTAAAAAGGCATCACCATCGTTTCTTGGCTCAGGGAAGAGGTGAAAGAGGTTCCATGGATGGATGGAACGCCCTCATCCCCGGTCCTCCCGTCTCCCTCATCCCCAGCCCTTCTCCCGAGGGGAGAAGGGAGTCCCTCTCCCATCAGCCTTCGCTGAAGCTACGGCCGACAGGTCGGGAGAGGGATTTAGGGTGAGGGAGGGCTAGGATTTGGGATGGGGATGAGGTCTTGAGGTTGACATGCATTAAGAAACATATTGACATGCATAAAAAGTAGTGTAGAGTGCGAGTTTGTCTCGGCGATAAAATAGCCGTTCTCCGCTTGAACTCGCTCACCATGAGCCCCATCCTCCCCATCGGCATCGAGTCCGCACTCAAAGAGGCGGGGTTTGCTCCGACGGAGATACAGGCACTGAAGAAGCTCGTCGAAGAGGACGCCCTCACCATTCGCGAACTCGCCACGAAAACCGGCAAATCTACCGGCGTACTGGATCAGGCGATGAAGAAGCTCCTCACCAAGGGCATCGCCAGGCGCGAGGTCATCAACGGCCAGCCCCGTTACTCCATCCACTCCCTCGACGCGATCGTCGGCTGGATGAAGGAAGATGTCCGGTCCCGCCATGAAACGCTGGACCGTCGGCATCACGACTTCGAATCGTTCATCACGTCGCTGAAGATGGATCGCAGCCGACCGGATATGGAGTACTTCGAGGGGGAAGAGGGGATCAGGAAGGCTTATGTGCAGCTTCTGGGACTGTTGAAAACTCAGAGCTTCGCCGAAGAGGAGACGCGGGAATTCCTGCATTACCGGCCGGCCATGAAGCGCGATGAAGACGATCCGCTCCACGCTTTCAAAGTGCAGTACTTCCGTGAGCGCCACCGGAGGGGCATCTTCACGCGGGCACTGGTGCCGAATACGCCTCTCGGCCGGCGCATACAGTCGCGCGATCCTTTCGAGTACCGCAAAACCCAGCTCATCGAGGAGGATGTTTTTCCGATCACCTTCGAGAAGATCATTGCCGGGGACACAGTCGCGTGTTTCAATCCCGGCGCCAACCGCGCGTGTTTCCTCCGTTTCCCCGAGCTTGCCGCCGCCGAGCGTGCGGCGTTCGAGACTTTCTGGCGCCGCGCAGAAGGACTCGCCGATTCTCTGCCGCCTACTGCCGCACGGCCAACTGTCGCACCGGATATCCCGCTTGGTACGCGCGCACTCTCCTCGCTTCGTGAGTTTTTTCTCAGTCGCAAAAGCCTTGCGCTCCTTGGCATCTTCGCCATCGCTGCCGCCGCGATCACCTTCGGCCTGTACCGCCAGAACGTGTATCTGAATACCCAGCGCATCCGTGAGCGTGCCATATCCATAGCAGCCACTGCCGCACCTGGATTCGATGTCAAAGATATAGACCAGCTTCACACGGCGGAAGACGTGAAGAAGCCCGAGTTCATGAAGCTCGTGGATCATCTCCGGCTTATCAGGTCACAGAATGAAAATGTGAAGTGGGTTTACATTGACCGGCCGACCGGCATGGTGAATCCCGCATGGGAAGTGGTTGCGGATGCTGATTACGGCACGCCGGATATAGATTTGAATGGTGATGGCAAAATTGAGGAGTGGGAACAATTGACTATGCCTGGCCAGAAATATCCCCATGCGGATCCCTATCAAAATGAAATATTGAAAAGACCATTCTCAGTACTTATTAGAGATGAATGGGGGGAGTATTTCGATGCAACGGCTCCTATCTTCGATTCCCAAGGAAAAGCAGTGGCAGCTCTATTCGTCGATGTCGATCTTCAAGAAGTATATAAACTCACTCGCCAGACTTTCATCCCTATTTACTATTTCCTCGGCTTCTTCCTCCTCTTCATCCTTGTCCGATTTGCCGCTTTCAATCCTGTGACACTGAGAGAAGCAATCGGCTTTTTGCGTAGAAGGAAGCGCACGCTCGCACATTGAATTTTATTTTCCCATGAGCCCCCTCCTCCCCATCGGCATCGAATCCGCACTCAAAGAGGCGGGGTTTGCTCCGACGGAGATACAGGCACTGAAGAAACTTGTTGAAGAAGATGCACTCACGCTGCGCGAACTCGCGTTCAAGACCGGCAAGAGTACCGGCGTGCTGGATCAGGCGATGAAGAAGCTCCTCACCAAGGGCATCGCCAAACGCGAGTTCATCAACGGACAACCTCACTACTCCATCCACTCCCTCGACGCGATCGTCGGCTGGATGGAGAAGGACGTCAAAAGCCGCCACGAAACCCTCGACCGCCGCCATCATGATTTCTCCTCCTTCGTCCATTCGCTCAAGATGGACCGGAACCGCCCGGACATGGAGCATTTCAAGGGACTTGAAGGGATCCAGAAAGCCTACATGAAGCTTCTGGAATCCGGCGAAGAGCTCCTCACCGTCACGCCGGTTCTCTATAAAGCGGAGGACGACCCGCTTCGCGCGTTCAAGGTGGATTACTTCCGCAAACGCCAGTACCGGAAGATTTTTCAAAGAGTCATCGCTCCGGATACGACACTGAGCCGACGTTTCCAGTCCAGAGATCCCTTCGAGTACCGCCGCACACTCCTCGTCCCCGGGGCCGAATGCCCCATTTCGTTCGAGAAAACGATCGTAGACGGTACCGTCGCCTGCATAAACTTCACCGACCAGACCGCCTGCTTCCTACGCTACCCGGAGCTGGCCGAGGCCGAGAGAGCCGCATTCGAATCCCTCTGGGCGAGGAAACTTGCAGAGGAGCGCGGCGAAGCGCATCCGATCCACGTGCAGTTCCCGCCCATTCCGACGATTGTCCCGGTGAAGACCAGGGTCCTCTCGCACTTCCGCGAGTTCATACTGAGCAAGAAGAGCATCGCGGCATTTGCTGTCTTCGCTCTCATTGCGGGCGCCATTACCTTCGGCCTCTACCGCAACGCGCGTGAATACAACCTCCAGCGTATTCGCGACAAGGCGATCTCCATCGCGGCCACCGGCGCACTCCAGTTCGACCCTAAGGATATCGAGGCGGTTAGGACACCTGCGGACATTCATAAACCCGAATACGCGAAGCTGATCGCCACGCTCAACCTGATACGGAGGAACAATGAAGGAATAAAATGGGCCTACATCTGGCGAGGAACAAATGATCCCAATAAATTTGCTTTTGTAGCGGATGCAGATTCTCTCAATCCTTATGTCACTGAGGATACCAATGGTGATGGAGTAATAGATGAAAGGGATCAAAATCCTGCACCCGGAGATCTTTATGATATTTCTGACCAGCCAGAGTCGAAAAAGGCGTACCTGGAGCCAACCGCTGATACTGAACCGACAAATGATCAATGGGGAACTTTCATCTCGGGAATGGCTCCGATAAAAAATGGGCAGGGGATTACAGTGGCAGTGTTTGGCGTAGACATGCTGGCAAGCCGTATCGATGAGCTCACGGCGCAGTCTTTCTCGCCGCTCTTCGTCTTCGTCGGACTATTCCTCCTCTTCGTTCTCGTGCGCTTCGCCGCGGTAAATAGGCCGCTAATGCAGGAGATGTTTCGTGCGATGAATCTCAAGCGAGTGCTCGTCGGGAGCACTGTCGTTCTGATCATACTTGGCGGGATGTTGTATGGCCTCTACCGCTACACACTCAATATCGTTCTCGAAGAAACCGGCCAAAGACTCATGTCCATCGCAGCAACCGCTGCCTCGCAGTTCGATCCCCGCGATCTCGACCAATTACATTGGGCGAAAGACATGAAGACGGAGGCGTACCAGAGGGTATTCCGGAAGCTCAATGAGATCAGGGATAAGAATTCGGAAATCACGTGGGCATACATAATGAGATCTACAGACAAGCCAAATATGTTTGAGTTTGTAGCAGATGCTGATGCGAATTTCAATCTGCCCAGCAACTATTCTGAACTTGATTATAGTAATAAAAAGGAGCCCCTCACACCTGCCGATGTTAATGTTTGGCCTGGTTTTCAATACGACAATGGAACTGACAGCACGCTGATAGAGGCCATAAAGAGGCCAACTTTCGGTGGACCCGAAATAGACCAATGGGGTTTATTAGTAACAGGCGCGGCACCAATTTTTTATAATGGAAAATCGATTGCTGTGGTCGGGCTTGATGTAGAAATTAGTAATCTTTACAAACGGGCTTTTTATAAAATGTTGGGGTTTTGAACATCAATCTTGGAAAGATCTATAAACATGCTTGTGAATAGTTCTATGTTGAATTGCCCATCAGAAATGTCTGAAGTAATTACGAGGAATGAATGAATAAAAATGATTTTCGTATCTTTTTTGTATCTCTGGGAGCGAGCAGTCGTCCTTTTTGATTTGTTTTCTACAAAGCTCGCTATTGCAGTTGCATCGAAGCACGATATCATCTTCCAGCCCACTCGAACTCATAAATGTAGCATAATCCATTGTTAGTTCTTCATTGGGCTTGATATTCCTGCAGGCGATGATCGTATGATCGTCTTTGTACCAACAGTTTGGGTTGCAACTATGATTCATGAAGAAAGCATCTGATTTGGAATCTATTGGTGCGAGATAAAAATGCATATCGCCTTGGAATGCATATCGCAGTATTTTTTCTTTAGCGTGGGGTGGCATTAATTGTAAATCTGATATAAATATTTTCTTGAACTCACTAGGTTCCCAAATATATATAACGTCCTCTTCCGATATGAACTGGTTTGCAAACAATCCTTGGCCGTGTATCTGGCTCCTCCCTAGACTGGCTGATTTTGTGAACAACAGAACAGATGGGTAATAAAGAGGAAGCAATAAAGAGAGGGCTAAGATTAATCTCCTTCTTCTTGAGAAGATTCAGCAGAATTTATATTAGCAGTGAACATAACACTCAACCCCTAGTATATACATATAGGAGATTGTTTGATATGATATATATGTGTTCGAAACCAAGACCAATAACAAACAGCTTTTAGTAAGGCTCCATGAGGTGGCGGGGCGTTATAGTTACCTCATTGCATTTATTGGATGTGCCTTCCTTGCGACGGTGATTACCTATTTTCTTTATTTGCATACACAAAATTTATTGAGGAGTAGACTTAACGAGAGACTTATTGCAATTGTTTCCTCTAGCTCTCTAATTTTCGATCCGGAGGAAATCATATCCTTAAAGAGGGATGGAATTAGATCAGTAGGAACGGAAATATATAAGAACAATGTTTTGAAGCTACAGAGGATTAGATCTGCAAATAAAGACATAATGTACGCATATATTATGGGTGAAACAAAAGATCCTCTAAAGCCAATATACATTGTTGATGCGGATGCAATGAGCATCGAGCCGACAATCGATTATAATGAAGATGGTGTAGTTGATGATTTAGATGTTTCGGTGCCCGGTGAGATATACGATGCATCTGAGGCGCCAGCCCTACAAGGACCAGCTTTCCGTTCATATGCCGTTGATTCAGAATTAACAGTTGATGAATGGGGTAAGTTTTTGTCTGCTTATGGCCCCATAAAGGACAAAAATGGTCATACAGTTGGTTCCCTCACCATTGATGTTGAAGTTACAGATTTCATACGCATTGTTGGTGCGACATTCGTGCCATTTATGCTCTTTATCGTGCTATTGCTGTTGCTTCTTACATTCCTTACTTTATCCATTGTGCGGATATGGAAATCTAGAGTGAATATTTTGCATGAACTCGACCGCCAGAAAGACGAGCTCATAGGCATCGTTGCGCACCAGCTCGGTACACCGGTGACGTCCGTGAAGTGGTACATCGAGATGTTCCTTGATGGAGACATCGGTAAGTTAACGGAGGAGCAGCAGAAGCAGCTTAGGACCATGCAGGGCGTGACGGGAACCCTCGCTGACCTTGTCAGCATGATCTTGGATGTGTCGCGCTTGCAGCTCGGGAAGATGAAGGTAGATAGGACGGACCTAAATCTCGGTGAATTCTTCTCCGAGATCCTCGCAATCATCGGGCCGAAGGCGGCAGAGAAAAAGGTGAAATTCACGAAGTCAATTCCCGAGAAACTGCCGACCGCAATGCTCGACAAGCGCTTGATGCGCATGACGGTCGAGAACCTAC
>JBBAAJ010000085.1:0-6340 GCA_041658365.1 Candidatus Peribacteraceae bacterium
GGCGGATTACCGTATCCCGAAAGAGTTGCTCTCGAAGATCAGCCGCTTCTGCGATGTCCCGCCGGAAGCGGTGATTCCGGCTCTGACGGTGAGCTCGATCTACGACGTCCCGCTCAATTTCCAGAAGTACGACATTGCCCGGATCATCGGCAGGAAACTCGAGCTCGGCGAATTGCGTCCGGACATGAGCGAGTGGGAAGCCGGGCAGAGACGGCATGAACGGGCGACGAAGATCGTGCGCATTGCGCTCGTCGGGAAATACACGCATCTCGAAGACGCGTATCTGAGCGTGATCGAAGCGATCAAAACCGCAGCGGTGCATCGGGGATACAAAGCCGAGATCGTCTGGGTGGATTCGGAGAAGCTCGAAAGCAGGGACAGGGAAACCTGGAAGCTTCTGGAAAGCTGCCGGGGGTTCGTGGTGCCCGGCGGCTTCGGGACGCGCGGGATCGAGGGGAAGATTCTGGCTGCGCATTACGCGCGAACGAAGAAGGTGCCGTACCTGGGTCTCTGTCTCGGCGCGCAGCTCCTGACGATCGAGTTTGCGCGCGCAATGTTCAAGGATCCCGAGCTCACGAGCGAGGAGTTCGATGAATCCGGCAAACTTCCGAAATCGAAGTATGTCGTGCATTTCCTCCCCGGCCAGCATGCCGGACGCGAGAAGGGTGGGACGCTAAGGTTGGGAGAGTATAAATGTAAGCTGAAGAAAGGAACCAAAGCTTACGAGGCTTACGGAGTCGGAGAAATTTCCGAACGTCACCGGCATCGCTACGAATTCAACAATTCTTTACGGAAGAAATTGGAGGACAAAGGTTTGGTGTTTTCCGGCGAATGGCCCGAGACCGGCTTGATGGAAATCGTGGAAATAAAAGATCATCCCTTCATGCTCGGGAGCCAGTTCCATCCGGAGTTCAAGAGCCGACCACACCGGCCGCATCCGCTGTTCGCGGCGTTCATGAAGGCGGCGGTGGGGAAGAAGGTTTGATAGTTTCTGGTTTCTGGTTTGGCAGTTTCCGTGGATTGCGCCGGTGGAAGAGTTTAGATGTTTGCTTGTTGGATGAGCATTTTCTTCTCATTGATGATTGTCTGGAATGACAGGCTGATATTCCGGTAATCAACAATATCCACTTTCATGGGCAGCGTGGATTCGTCGAAGGCTTCAGCGAGCGATCCGATGATTACCATGTCGAGCGGCCCGTCGGGTGCCTGGATCGCGAGGTCGAGGTCGGATGCCGGTTTTGCAGTTCCGGTTACGCGTGATCCGAATGCCCAGACCGTGCATGTCGGGACGTGTGTTTGCAGGATCGATTTCACGATCTCGAGATGCTCTGGCCGGATATCAAGAGTTGGCTTGTTCAAGACGTTCGAGGAGGATGGTTGCGTTGCTAAGGAACGGACCGGCGGATGAGAAGACCAGCGCCGCGATGCTTGCGTCATATGTGTGAGACGTTAGGTTCCGTGCTTTGCGGTACTCCATCCACTCCTCCACATTCTGGATGTACCCGCGCTCGGCGGCGGTGCGCAGGAGATCGTTATAGGACATTTGATCCACTGCATCGCCGTGGCGGGTCTCGAGGATTCGTTTGATGAATTTGAGCGCCAGTTCGTGGGAGTATTCGAAGCGCTGGATGACCCCGTCGCGGATGACTTCGTTCTTCGGTGCAGATGTGGATGCAGTGAGACCTTCCCCGAGTTGCTTCAATGCATTTTTGAGCGGCGTGAGATCGAGGACGGACATGGGTGTATGGTAGCGGAAGAAATGGAATGGCGTACAATGAAAGCGTGCGCAGTTCCCAGACAATTCTCGGGGTGCAATTCAAGAACCCCACTGTTCTTGCCTCCGGTATCTGGGGGATAACCGCGTCGAGCTGGAGGAGAGTGGCAAAAAACGGCGCCGGTGCGGTGACGACCAAGTCACTTTGGTTGAAGGAACACAAAGGACATCCCAATCCGACGATCATTTCGACCGAGCACTGGACACTGAATGCAGTCGGAGTGCCGGATGCCGGGATCGAAAAAGCGCGGGAGGAAATCGGGGATTATATGAGAGATCACCCTATCCCACTCATCGCCAACATCATCGCCGACACGGTTTCAAATTACGCAAGGACAGCTGCGGAAATCGTGAAACTCAAGCCTGATTTTCTGGAAGTGAACATCAGCTGCCCGAATGTCGAGGATGAATTCGGCAAGCCGTTCGCTTGCGATGCGGGAAGCGCCGCGGACGTGACCAAAGCCGTGAAAGCGGTCTCGGGGAAAACTCCGGTGTTCATCAAACTTTCTCCGAACGTGGAGAACATCGGCGCCATCGCCGACGCCTGCGCGGCCGCCGGTGCCGACGGTTTCACCGTGATCAACACGGTGGGTCCGGGGATGGCGATTGACCTTCGGAGCCGCATGCCGATTCTCAGCAACAAAGTCGGCGGTCTCTCGGGGCCAGCGATAAAGCCGATTGCCGTTCGCTGCATCGCGGATGTGTACCGTGCAACAGAGGGGAAGTTCCCCATCATCGGCACCGGCGGCGTGATGACCGGCGAGGATGCAATCGAACTGATGCTCGCCGGAGCGAGCCTGGTCGGCATCGGCACAGCTGTCGCGTATCGCGGCGGGGAGGTTTTCAAGCTTGTAGCCGATGAAATGGCTGACTGGTGCGAAAAAGAAGGTGTAAAGAAAGTTTCGGAGTTGGTGGGAGGAATGCATAAACGAAAAGACGTAAGACGTAAGACGTAAGACGTATGTCTATCCCGTTACAAAGCCGGCTGCCGAAAACATATCCAATCGCAAAGGTGAAAAAGGAAACCGGGATGGTTCGGACTCTTACGTTCGATGTAACACTTGGTGCACGGCCTGGACAATTTGTCATGCTCTGGGTGCCGGGAGTGGATGAGATTCCGATGAGTATCGCGCTTGATGACGGGAAAAAACTACAGGTGACTTTTTTCGCAGTCGGTGACACGACCCGGAAACTCGCGCAGCTCGGCAAAGGCGATCTGGTGGGCATTCGCGGGCCGTTCGGCACTTTTTACGAGTGGGAACATGGTGAGCATCTGGCGCTGGTCGCCGGTGGCTACGGGGCGGCGCCGATGTATTTCGTGGCGAGGGAAGCGGTGAAAGACGGTTGCACACTTGATGTTTTTGTCGGTGCACGAAGCCAGGAGCATCTCTTGTATATATCGGAATTCACGAAGCTTCCGAAAACCAAAGTTCACGTTGCGACGGATGACGGATCGAAGGGGTTCAAGGGGTACAACGTAGGAGTTTTGCAGCAATTTCTTGCAAAGGGAAAATCGGCCCCTCGACCCGTCCGATCCGGCCAGCGGCCGGGCGGGCTTCGCTCGGGGTCAACCGCTTCTGCGGTTGATCAGATTTTCGCCTGCGGTCCCGAGCGGATGCTCGTCGCGATTTCCGAGCTCTCCTTCCGCCGGAAAATTCCGAGCCAATTCTCGCTTGAACGTTACATGAAGTGTGGATACGGATTGTGTGGCAATTGCGTCGTGGATCCCTTAGGGATTCGCCTTTGTACCGATGGTCCGGTTGTCAAAAACGAGCTCTGCAGGAAGATTGCCGAGTTCGGCAAGTACCACCGCGATTCACTTGGCAAGAAGTAGCTATTTGTCTAGGGAACCTCTGAAAAACAATCGGGAATTTATTCGCAGGGGGTTCATGGATCATAGCCAAATTGTGTGGAGAAAATAATTTTGTCCAAAAGATGCTTACATCCACCAGAGCGGGTATCTACCCGCGGTTGAACGATAATGGCTTATTCTTGCCGACCGCAGGTAGATACCTGCTCTGTATCATTTATATTTTTCTTGTCTCACATGCTTGGATTAAAGTTTCTCCACACAATTTGGCTATGATCCGGGTTCATTGATTTAAAATGATGCAGAGAAAAATCCAGTCAATTTGGCACTCTACCCTTGCGAGTGCTAATTTATTTCGTTATCATTCCCTCTCTATTTCCTTTCCCCATTTCCCATGATCGGCGGTGGAAAGTGCGGTTGCTAACCATGCCGCGCACCCTACGCAAGGGGAGGCAGTTGCCTCCTTTTTGCGATGCGATGGTTCCGTTCCATCGAGGTTCCTGAACCTCGACACAGGCATATTCGGCGCGCTAGAGTTCTGCCCGCATGCCCATCGTCGTTGTCCCGATTCGCAGAATGCACTGCAAGTCTTGCGTGCTGCTCCTGGAGTCCGCCATCAAAGAAGTACCGGGAGTTCGTTCCGTTCATGTGAGCCTGAAGAAACGCCAGGCATCCATCCATGCGGATGAAGCCATCGATCTCCCGGAGGTACATGCCGCCATCGAGGGGGCAGGGTATCAGGTCGGTGAGCATACGGAGGTTCCGTGGCTTGTGGCCGATGGGAGCGAGTATGCGCTCCTCATGATCGCGGGTGTCCTGGCACTCACGCTCGCTGTGCTCGTCCGCGCGGCGGGACTCGGCGGGCTCTTCTCATCGTCGGCGCAAGGCACCGGCTTTCTGACGGTGTTCCTCGTCGGGCTCACGGCCGGTGTTTCCACCTGCATGGCACTCGTTGGAGGGCTCGTGCTTGCGGTTTCTGCTCGTTATGCAGAGAGGCATCCGCGCAGCACCGCGCTCCAGAAATTCCGTCCCCATCTCTTCTTCAACGGCGGTCGTGTCGTCTCGTTCTTCCTTCTCGGCGGTCTCCTGGGTTCCATGGGAGGATTCTTCCAGCCCACGCCTCTCTGGTTTGGGATCATGACGATCGCGGTCGGGCTGGTGATGTTTCTCCTCGGAGTCCAGCTCCTCGAGATTTCCCCCCGTCTCTCCAGGTTCCATGTCGCGCTCCCCGCGTCTGCGGGGCGCATGTTCGGTTTCCATCGGACTTCCAAGGGGTACAGCCACGGCGGCACGTTCCTCGCGGGCGCTCTCACGTTTTTCCTGCCGTGCGGATTCACGCAAGCCATGCAGGTCGCTGCCATTGCATCCCGCGGTTTCCTCCCGGGGGCGCTCATCATGGGGGTGTTCGCCCTCGGCACGCTGCCTGGCCTCCTCGGGATCGGCGGGCTCTCCTCTGTCGTGCGCGGCTTCGGGGCAAGGCTGTTCTTCAAGGTGACGGGGATCATCGTCATCGCGCTCGCAGCCTTCAACTTCACGAACGGCTACCGGTTGACCGGCTGGCCGGTATTCTGGCCGGCGTGGAGTGTCGTGTCCGGTGATGATCAAACGGAGGTTCTCCGGGAGGATGGTGTGCAGGTTGTGCGGATGCGGCAGCTGAGGAACAGTTACACGCCGAATGTCTTCCGGGTGAAGCGCGGCATCCCTGTGCATTGGATCATCGACTCGACCACCGCCTATTCCTGCAGCTCGACAATCGTTGTCCCTTCCCTCGGGATTCAGAGGAGCCTCTTCCTTGGGGAGAACGTCATCGAATTCACGCCGCAGGAAGCGGGCATCATTCGTTTCTCCTGTTCCATGGGTATGTACTCGGGGCAGTTCATCGTGACCGATTGATGAACTTGAATTGTCGCGCACCCCGCGCCCTGAAAGGGTGCTGCTGTTGTGTAATTTTTGAAACAGCAGCGGCTTTTCAAGCCGCGGCGTGAAAAGTCTTGCCAGCCGGAACCTGTACCTGTACCCTAGGTACGGGTATATTTTTCCATCCTTGATATGGGTTGCTGCATGAACAAGCGCATGCTAATCTTCGTCTTCATCGGCGTTGCGGTGTTCGTCGGACTTGCGTATGCATTCCAATGGAAAGCGGTCCTGGGTTACGCACCATTCCTCATCTTCCTTCTCTGTCCTCTCATGCATGTCTTCATGATGGGGGGACATGGAGACCATGAGAAACACCGCGATCAGCCGACGAAAGACAAGGAGCAGCCTCCATGTCACTGATGTTCTCCTCTCGCCATTTGTTTTATGGAACTCCTCATCGGAACATCCATCGTTGCGGCGTTCATCACGGGAGTGGCGGCACTCTTCGCCCCCTGCTGCATCACCGTGTTGCTGCCGTCGTACTTCGCTTCCATTTTCCGCGAGCGAACGAAGGTGTTCCTCATGACGTTCATCTTCTTCCTGGGGATGCTGACGGTGTACTTCCCGCTTGGTCTCGGCGTTGCGGCGCTCGGACAGTACTTCAACCGTTTCCATAACATCATCCTGTCTGTCGGGAGCGTTTTCCTCATCGCGCTCGCGGTGATGCTGCTCACCGGAGTGCGTGTTTCGCTGCCGATGTTCGTGCATCCGTCGCTGAAGCGACACAACGCGCCCTCCGTGTACTTCCTCGGCATTCTGTCGGGTATCGCCACCACCTGCTGCGCGCCGGTTCTGGCCGGCGTTCTGGCGCTCGCGGCCATGCCCGGTTCCATCTTCTG
>JBBAAJ010000086.1:0-6242 GCA_041658365.1 Candidatus Peribacteraceae bacterium
TTTTTTTTTTTTTGAAATGTCAATTTCTACTGAATTATCAATTGGTTGTGGACAAGTGTTTCCTCAACGTAAATCCTGTTTCTCTCTTATCGCATCCAGTCCCCGTGCCCCCTTCTTAACCTTCGGACGACGGATGCCCTGCCCCGCTACTTTCTCGGCAGCCTTCCAGCGGCCGTAGATATCGATCCCTTCCTGGCTGCCTCGCATGATCCCTATGCGTTCGTTCGGGTTATGCTGTGACAATGGAGCTACTGCACGGTAAAGGGCGACGATTCCGGCGCGCCCTTCCCGCTTGCAGCGATCTTATTTCTGTTTTTCTCTCCATTTTTCAATGGAGATGTAGTCACCAGATTCAATATCGAAAACGAAAACCTCGGAAGTTTTTTTGTCTACAGCAAATCTATTCCAAAGGACGCTATGGGTTGGATATGATTCTCCAACATAGTATTCAAATAAATTGGCATTTTCGGCGGAGCTCTCTTCTTGTCGAATAACAGGACGAACGCCTTCAACTCTACCAATTTTTTCAATAAAAGACTGAACCTCTGGCAACTTATGGATTTTGCTAAATGAAGCGGTTTCAGTCAGTCCACCTTTGGCGCAAGAGATTGAGAAAAGGCTTAGTAATATAGCGAAAATTATTATTTTATTTTTTCCCATTTAAACTCTCCATTATTTGGTTGAGTTCGCTTTCTCTACCAAGACACTTCAGATACGTTGGAACGACGTCGGACTGAAACAGGCCTTCCTTTATCATTTTGTAAAGGAACCGCAGTTTGTCACTGTATGATTTGTCTGTTGCGTATCCGCCATCTTTGCCAGCCTGAAGTCCCTCTATAAATTTCTCCACTGTGCCGCCAGAAGAAGTTGCCAAATATGATTTACTCCATTTGGTTTTAAGCAAGTCCAAATAATCGCCGACAGATTCTTCTATGCTGGGATATTTACGAAAAGAATCCGTAAGCTGAACCCATTGCCCATTTCGCAGCTGTTCGTGTGTTACGAACGATACGGATTCTCCATTATATGTTCCCTTGATGTTGAATAGATTATTGCCACGCACCCTGGTTCCCCAAGATGTTTCCAAGGCAGCCTGACTTATTATGACATATGCAACGTCTTCATTTATCCCCTTATTTTTCAAATACTGAAATATTTGTCTGCCAAGAGTTTTGTAAAATTGTTGCTTCTTTTGATTCTGGATTGCCGCTTTAGGAAAGCAAATCCACTGCTTATTTATTGATAGATAATTTTGTCTTGCCCGCTTTGCATCTTCCAACGCCTTTAGCGCTACTGCCATATCTGCATCGCCGGATAGATTCAGCCATTTTTTGTTATCACACTGCCAGTTCATAACATTGAGATTTTGAACAGCCCTGTTCAATTCCCCTTTTTCAATGTGCTTTACGCAGCTATGTTCCCATATTTGAAGAATGTCACTTGTAGGTATTCTGGGCTGTTGACTGTAGGACTTGGGAGGCAAGTATATTACCACCAAAAATAACGCCAATAACCATAAGCTGAATTTGACTGCCTTCATAAGAGTTTTAAATCACGTTTGTAGATTCGCGACAATATCTAACAATTCAACAAGCGCTCATGGTGTGGCACAAATTTATCGCTTCCATATACTGCCCCCTTGCTGTGTCATCTTGTGCGAGGGCAGTATATTGATGATCAAATCCTGGTCATTGCACTTTAATGACTATCGATCCCATGCATCATGGCATGGGCATGCGTTAGTATCCCGCCCAGAAAAACCACGATCTCCTTTACTGCCTTCGGGCTTCCGGGAAGGTTGATGATCAGCGTCTTGCCTGCAACGCCGGCCGTTGCGCGCGAGAGCATGGCATTCTTTGTGATCCCAATGGAAAATGCACGCATTGCTTCAGCGATTCCCGGCACTTCTTTGTCGATCACCTCGCGCGTGACCTCCGGCGTGGTGTCGCGCGGGCTGATACCTGTGCCGCCTGTTGTGAAGATGAAATCGAATTTCTGCTTGATATAATTGTTGAGAGTGGCTCGCAATTTCGCAGGTTCGTCCGGGATGATTGTGAGTTCGAATTTCGGGCCGTGATCTTTTAGGATTTTCAAGAGGACCTCTTTTGCTGCAGGCCCGCTCTCATCATTATATATACTCGCTGATGCGCGGTCGCTCACCGTGATGATCGCAATATTTATCGCCTTGTTATTTTTTACAGATTCCCCTCCTTTGTAAGCCTGCCCGCCGGCCGGCAGGCGGGGAGGGGGAAGGGGAGGTAGATCAAGATCTACCCCCTCCATCTCCCCCTTACAAAGGGGGAGGACCGCTACTTTTCCGGAATCGCCGGCGCGGAGCATCCCCCCGCGCAAGACGCGCGCAAACACGCCTTCGCGCGGCATCACGCAATCGCCCGCCTGTCTGTAGATCTCGCACCTGCTGTGGCACTCTTTGCCTATCTGCGTGATCTCCACCTCGACATCGGGGCCGAGGCAGAGACGCGCTCCGA
Source organism: Candidatus Peribacteraceae bacterium (assembly GCA_041658365.1). Classification (GTDB taxonomy): domain Bacteria; phylum Patescibacteriota; class Gracilibacteria; order Peribacterales; family Peribacteraceae; genus 2-02-FULL-51-10. Next base: position 2,490 of record JBBAAJ010000086.1, read on the forward strand.
CAGGCAGCGAAATGAGATCGATTCCCTCTGTGGTGATGTTCTCCGCAAAGTCACCGGGACCGACAGCGAGTCCTTTCGCGCGCATCTTCTCTATGCTCTCCATGGCCAGCAGGCTCACCTGTCTGTGCGCGAATCCGGCGTGCGCATCTCCGACAATGCCCATTTTCTCGCGCAGCTCCACGCTCGGAACGGGTCTCTTTTTCTCGCCTTTCCTTGCGCTGATGTTGATGGATACGATTGTGAATGAACTCATGATCCACTCTTTTCCCTCCCCCTTTGTAAGGGGGAGATGGAGGGGGTAGATCTTGATCTACCCTCCCTAACCCTCCCTTACAAAGGGAGGGAATGTAAAATCCAGCTTCTCCTTGCTCACGAGCCTGATCTCGCCAAGCATCATCTTCTTGTCCACGGCCTTGCACATGTCGTAGATCGTAAGCAGCGCCGCGGAGACGGCAGTCAGCGCCTCCATCTCGGCGCCGGTCTTGCCGATTGATTTCACCTCGGCAACCGCGGTGATTCCGTCCCGGCCCATCTCGAAGTCCATGCCGACATGCGAAAGGGCAATGTTATGGCATAGAGGAATCAGTTCGCTCGTCCTCTTTGCGGCTTGAATTCCGGCGATCTTTGCAGTCGTGAGCACGTTTCCTTTTGCGATCTTCTTCTCTTCGATCATGAGCATGGTTTCCTTTGAGAGCGAGATCAGTCCCGACGCTATGGCAACTCGGATCTCATCGGGTTTGCTGGAGACGTCGACCATCCTTGCTTCTCCGCTCTCATCGAGATGCGTGAACCCCATGTTATCCTCCTATCTCATGCATGAGATCCCTCTGGTTCGTTCCGCCGAACTCGGGTTTGTTGCGCAAGGCGAGTTCGAAGGCCCGCTCAATTCCCAGCTCCCTTATGTTGATGCTGTATTCCGAGAAGAGGCATGGCATGAGCTCGCCGGTGCATGTAAGCCGGAGGCGGTTGCACGCGTCGCACCGTCCCACCGTGGTATCGCTTTCGATCCCGTAGCGCTCTCCGCTTCTCAGGTCCATCCGCCGTATGAACCGGACTTCGATTTCGTTTCTCTCCCCGAACTTCAGAAAGGATTCCCGCTCGTCCTCGTTGAGGTCGGGAATGATGACAACGTTCAGCTTGATGGGGGTGAGACCGGCCGCCTTCGCAGCCTTGATCCCGTCGAGCGCGCAGGCAAGTTCTCCTCCCCGAGTGATCTCCCTGTATCTGTCGTGGTCCAAGGAGTCCAGGCTTATGTTGACGCGGTGAAGTCCGCAAGACTTGAGCTTCTGCGCATAAGCGGGCAGGAGGGCGCCGTTGGTCGTCATTCCAAAATCCTTCACTCCGGGCAGCCTCCCTATCATCTCGACGAGGAATTCTATGTTTTTTTTGACGAGGGGCTCGCCGCCCGTAAGTCTGATTTTGTTGACGCCCATGCCGACCGCATAAGCGGCTACTTCGTACATCTCCTCGAGCGACAGGATATCCTGATGCTTTACAAGCGTTACTCCCTCTGCAGGCCGGCAGTACGTGCAGCGCAGGTTGCACTTGTCGGTCACGGAGAGCCTGAGGTAGGTGATCTTTCTCTGGAAGGCGTCGAAGAGCATGGGAAAGGCGTGGCTAACATGGGCAAATAGGCTCAGCAAGGGCAAAAAAGACGGCCGCGCGTAAGGCGCGGCCGTCGCAAATCCAGGCTGTTTGAGGCTTAGAAGTAGTACATCGCATTCAGGAAGACTACGTTCGCCTTGGATGCGCCCGAACCCTGATAGTTCGTGCTCATGAAGTTGTATTCAGGCCCGATGATGAAATCCTTGATCGGTTTGAAGCGCAGGTTTGCGAAGACAATCTGGTTGTTCTTGACGGAGCCGGCCGCAACCTGCGAGCTCTTGAGGAAGTCGCCGCCGTATCCTACGTTCGTCTCGAACCAGCTCGCCCACTGGCTCTTAACCTGACCCCATCCTGCGATCTCTCGCTGTCTCGCGGTGTTGGAGCTGATCGCGAAGAGCGTTCCCATGCTGTATCCGTACTGGAATTCAACGGAGGGCTTGAAGAACTTGTGCACCGGGGCCGTGATGCTGGCGGCAATGCCCCAGTTGTTGATGTCGGCCCCGCCGGCCGCAGCGTTCCTGTTGCGGTAGTATGCAGCGGAGATGTATGCCCAGAACTTGCCTTCCGACATATCATGCCATACTCCCAGCCTTCCCTGTCCCATCGGTATGCCCGTCGTGTTCGCGGTGTCGTTAGAGGAGAGCGAGTTGGACGGCAGGCTGACGCTGGCGGCGGCCTCAACTCCGCTCTTCTCGCCGAAAGGCTGCTTGAACGTAAATTGAATCTGGGGACGGCGGTTACCCAGGTTGCCCTGATTCCAGAGGTTGGAGCCTATGTTGAACGTATCGGTGTTGAGCGGCGAAAAAAGTTCCCACTCCTGCCCGATGAGGACATGCCAGCGCTCCTGGCCGATTCCCGCATAGGCCCTGCGGAGCCTGGGTGCTATCGATCCAGCGCCGAGGTTGGCGGTGCTGAAGAAATCCATTTCGAGGTCTGCATCTACCTTGAAGTTCTTCCCGTTGAAGTCATACGGCGCGAGCATGAAGCCGAAGCGGGTGTTCTGCGGGGTTGCGGATATGAAGGCGTCGTTCATCCCCTGCACGGTCTCATCCTGGACGCGGTTGAAGCCCGTGATGTTTGTGTTGTAGTTCGCCGGCGTATTGTTGAGCGTTCCAAAGCTCGAGAGCTGCGAATCGGAGTAGAGAAATTCAGCAAGGATGAAACCGTAGAGGCTGACCGGAACCTTGGTGGAGAGGCTGATCTTCTCCGGAACGTCCGTCTGTATGCTATCCGCACGAGCGATGGCGGGTACGATAAGTACGGCTATCAACGCGAACTGAAAAAAACATCTGGTGAACCTGCACATTTTTTATCTCCTTTGTAAAAAAAGTTTGCACCCTTTAACATTCATAATCGTGGTGTGCAATAAATAATTGGGTCAAATTAAGCGCGTAAAATCGCTGTTTCCGCCTGCAAATGGCGCGATCGCGCGCTCGTAGATGCCCATGCAATATGCTATCGCCATGCCGTAGTTCGTCACCGGCACGCCGCCCTCGATGGCAGTCCTGAGCCTCATCCGCACCTGCTTTGCAGTGAGCATGCATCCGCCGCACTGCACTACGAGGCTGTACTCCGTGATAGGCTGAGGCGGCGCGTCTGTGCCGGCCACCACATCGAATTTCAGCCCCTTGCCGGTGTGCTCCGAGAGCCAGCGTGGAATCTTCTCGCGGCCGATGTCGTCCTTCACCACATGATGCGTGCATGACTCGAGGATGAGCACCCGGTCGCCGTCGCGCAGGGAGGATATGTGCGGAGTGCCCTTCATGAATCGCTCGAAATCGCCCTTGAGCCGCGCGAAGAGGATGCTGAAGCTCGTGAGTGCTACACCCGGTGGAACGGCTGCGCTCACTGCGCGGAAGGCCTGGCTGTCCGTGACCACGAGCCTCGGCGCAATCGAACAGCGCGCGAGAAATCCGGCGAGCTCCTGTACCTGCAGCACGGCCGCGATGCAATTGTTATCGAGGCAGTCGCGCACTGCCTGGACCTGCGGGAGGATGATGCGCCCCTCCGGCGCCTCTGCATCGATCGGCATGCAGAGCACCACGAGATCGCCCGGCTTCACCAGGTCGCCCAGGATGGATGGTTTTTGGTATGCCGATGCCGGCAGATGTTTCTTTAGCAGCGAAAGAATTTCTTCCAGGTTGTCTG
>JBBAAJ010000087.1:0-6172 GCA_041658365.1 Candidatus Peribacteraceae bacterium
ACGAAGCCCGAGGGGAGCCGCAGTCTCGCGGTCCTCCCGCCGCACCCCTGTCTCAAGGAATTTCCGTGGACGCCGCTGGAGGAAGGGCTCAAACGCACGTACAAGGGATGGAAGGAGAAGGGGAAATAGGGTTGGGGTTAGGGTTAGGGTTGGGGTTGGGGTTGGGGTTTGGCCGTGCCCCCGAAGGGGCGCTCTGTTTTAATTTCCAAAATCCAAGTCGAATCAAAAATTTTGACAAGTCTTCAAAAAAGATATTCTATATGCTAGGTCAGATTTTGGAGGCCTGGTGTCATGGTGCACGTTCTCCGCTACGGAGAAAGGACGGGAGATCCCTCTCAATGCCATCAGGCTTAATGTCTGAGAGACGGATTGCGTTCGAATCCCCGGGCCCCCACTTACCACGGCTCAGGCACTTGTGTCTGAGCCATTTCTTACTTGATTCCTGATTCTTGATTCCTGATTCTCTTTTTTTGCCATACAATCCCGCCGCTATGTTTCGTCTGTTCCAAGACCCGCATCTCCGGCTGCACCTCAAACAGGGCTCGAAGTTCATCGTCTGCGGGCTCCTCGGCGCGGCGATGGAGTTCTCGATTCTCGCCGTTCTCGTCGGGCGGCTCAACATCACGCCGTTCATTGCCTACATCTTCTCCGCAGGCATTCCAGCGGTGTTCGTGTTCTTCTTCAACAGGTACGTGACGTTCAGGAGCACGGGGGACAGGATGGCGGATCAGACGGGCCGTTTCATCGCGGTTTACGCCACAGCATTCGTCCTGAACTACGCGCTCTCAGCGACGTTCTACACCGTCGGGTCGCACTACCTCCTCGGCGCGACTTACGCCGGCTATACGTTCCAGCATGACCACATCGCCTACGGCGCCAAAGTCGTTGCCATCGGCATCACGGCGATTTGGAATTACTTCTTTTCCCACTACTTCATCTTCAGAAGGAAGGTCGTACCTGTGGAAGCGGAGGTGGCGGGATTTATTTGAGGGGTTGGGGTTAGGGTTGGGAAAAGGTCCCCTAACCCAAACCCTAACCCTAACCCTCAATCCCAGTTTTTTGCTACTCTTGGCTGGAACCTATGAGCAGGAGAATTGCCCTCATCGCCGGCGCCGGACCCGCGGGCCTCACCGCTGCGTACGAGCTCCTCAAGCGCACGGACATCCAGCCGATCGTCTGCGAGGAGACGGAAGCAATCGGCGGGATCGCACAGACCTACAATTATCGGGGGAACCGCATCGACATCGGCGGTCATCGGTTCTTCTCCAAGGTCGCCCGCGTGATGCAGTGGTGGTTCTCTGTCCTCCCCAGGCAGGGGGCGCCTGCCGTGGATGACATCGAAAAGCAGCATGATGTGGACTATCCCGCGGAAGTCGTTCTCGAGTATTTGTGCAAGGAATGTATGCCTGCTTCCCTCACCCCGTCCTCGCTCCGCTCGGACACCCCTCTCCCGACGGGAGAGGGGATGGGGGTGAGGGTTTGCCTCCCCGCCCCCGATCCGGAGAAAGAGGATCATGTCCTGCTCCACCGCCCGCGCGTCTCGCGTATTTTCTTCAAGCGGAACTTCTTCCCCTATCCCATCGGCATCACGCTGATGGTTGCCCGGCGGCTCGGGTTCCTCAATACGTTCCTGATCGGGATGAGCTACATCTGGCGCCAGATTTTCCCCCTGAAGGACGAGCGGTATCTCGACGCGTTCTACCGCAACCGTTTCGGTGATCGTCTCTACAGCACGTTCTTTCAAGCCTACACCGAGAAAGTCTGGGGAGTCCCGGCAAGCCGGCTTCCCTCGGACTGGGGCGCGCAGCGCGTGAAGGGTCTCTCGCTCAAGCGCGCCGTCGCGCACGCCGTAAAAGATCTCCTCAGCAGCGACTTCAAGAAACATCAGCAGGAGCGCGAGACGAGTCTCATCACTCGTTTTTACTATCCCAAGTTCGGTCCGGGCCAGATGTGGGAAACCGTCGCCGCCCAGGTACGGGCATGTGGCGGAGATGTGCGCACAGGGTGCCGCGTTTCCGGAGTACATGTGGAAGACGGACGCATCGCCGCCGTGACGCTCGAGGACAGGAAGACCGGCGCGCTTCAGAGAGTCTCCTGCGATTTCTTCTTCTCGACGATGCCCATCAAGCATCTCATCGGCATGATGACTCCCCATCCGCCGAGCCGTGTCGTGGAGGTGGCCGAAGGACTCTGCTACCGCGATTTCCTCACGGTCGGACTCCTTCTCAAGAAGCTCCATATCCGGGAGCGGGGCAAGCCTCCCGCTCAGACAGCGCCGGACAACTGGATCTACATGCAGGAGGGGGACGTCCGCATGGGGCGCGTGCAGATCTTCAACAACTGGAGCCCGTATCTCGTGAAGGATTTTCGCAGCACCGTCTGGATCGGCCTCGAGTACTTCGTGAACGAGGGAGGGGACCTGTGGGTGATGGAGGACAAAGAGCTCATCCGGCTCGGCATACGGGAGATGGAACAGGTGGGGATGATCCGCCCGGAGGACGTTCTCGACGGCTGCGTCGTCCGCATGCCGAAAGCGTACCCGTCGTACATCGGGAGCTACGCGCAGCTTAAGGTGATCCGCGACTTCGTCTCGGGCATTCCGAATCTCTTCCTCATCGGCCGAAACGGCATGCACCGCTACAACAACCAGGACCACAGCATGCTCACGGCGATGATGGCCGTGGACAACATCGTTGCCGGCCGGACCGACAAATCGAACCTCTGGGAAGTGAACCTCGAGGCGGAATACCACGAGGAGAAGAGTTGATTTTATTCAAGCAGTTGCCATAATTTGGAATTTATGCTAAAATAGCATTATGAAACCAAGAGAAGCGCTTATGCAAGCCCTTAGAGGCGTGGGAGCTTTGGTGACCGGCCCCATTGCGATGGCACGAAAGCATTCTAGAAATGTAGCAAGGAGATTATTTCCAGAACAAATTGAAAGATCCAAATTGCCACAGTGTGTTCAAGATTTTATCTCTCGGTGTTATTCGGAACATGAAATACCCTGTAAGAGTGGCAGGCTTTGGCTGGAGAAGGCGGCGAGTGTTGTTGTTCTTGATGACGGCACAATGGAATACACTTGTCGGGGCAGTCTTGATCTTCATGAACCTGATGCAGTGGGCGGCGGATTCCGCGGCTGCCGACCGATTCGCGTGCGTTGTGTAGTGGACCCTCAGGGAAATTTGGCCAAAGCGGAATTTATACAAGAGCCGTTGATTCCCAAATAATCAGGATCCCGGCAAGATCTTACTGTTTTAGGAATTCTTCAAATACCACTCCACCGTCTTCTCAATCCCCTCACTGAAGGGCGTTTTCGGAGCGTACCCCAGTTTTTTCTGTGCCTTGGAAATATCTGCGACATACCGGATCACTTCGCCGGTTCTGGACTTTCCGATCTTTATTTCTGAAGAGCTTTTCAGCAGACGCTTCACCTCCTGCGCGAGATGCACGATCGTCGTGCCTTCGCCGTAGGCCAGATTATAGGTGTCGTTTTTCGCCGAATCGAATTTTTCTATTCCTTGGATGATCCCCGAAACAGCGTCGTCGATGTAGGTGAAATCCAGGCACTTGTCCCTGCCGAAGACGGTCAGCGGTTCGTTGCTGCGGGCCAGACGGATGAAGAGTGGCACGACGCGGATCGAGTCGTCGTACATGCCGTACACGTTGGAAAACCGGAAGGTGACATGGTCTAAGGCATAGCATCGTCGGTAGGCTTCGCTCAGCGCTTCGCCGGCGATCTTGCTTGCGGTGTAGGGACTCTCACAGTTGCCGATGCGCACCAGGTCTTCCGTGTACTTCTTTGCGCCCGTGTTGCCGTAACTCTCCCGTGAGGAGGCGAAGATGAAACGTTTGATCCCGTTTGTTCTGGCGAACTCGAGCATGTTGAAGGTCGTGAGCATATTGTCCCGAGCGCGGTCTGGGTTCTCTACGAGCTCATACACGCGAGCATTTGCGGCGAGGTGGACGATGAGATCAGCTTTTAGGTTATAGCTTTTAGCTTTTAGCTTTTTTTCATCACGAAGATCGAGGATTGTTGTCAGCTTTTCAATACTCGGCTGCCACTTGTTGTGCTGCCAGTCGAGGCCGATCACCGAGTGACCGAGCGTCAGGAGCCGCTCGCAGAGACGTGTGCCGATGGTTCCGGATGAACCCGTGACGAGAATCTTCATCAGGTGCAGTGTAGCAGGATCAGCTTTAAGCTTTAAGCTTTAAGCTTTAAGCTAGTTGTCGTGCTTTCCCTCGTTCTCCCCACCTACAACGAAGCGGCGAATATCCGCTCCCTTCTCGAGGGGATTGATGCCGTGCTTCAGTTCACGCCGCATGAAGTCATTCTCGTGGACGACGATTCGCCGGATCAGACGTGGAGGGTCGCGAAGGGGCTCACGGCGCAGTTCCCGCACCTGCGCGTTTACCGGAGAGTCGGCAAGCGGGGCTTAAGTTCGGCTGTCACAGAGGGGTTCGGTATGGCGCGAGGCGATGTCCTCGCCGTGATGGATGCCGACGGCCAGCACGATGCGGTGCTGCTCCTCACCATGCTCCGCGCGATCAATCAGGGATCCGATCTCGTGATCGGATCGCGCTACATCGAAGGGGGGAGCGTGGGGGACTGGGTGACGGATCGTCGCATTATCAGCCGGGCGGGGACGCTCCTCGCCCGCAATCTCTCGCGGGTTCCCGTCACGGATCCTCTCTCGGGCTTCTTCATGCTGCGTGCAAGTCTCTACCGGGAAGCGCGATCCCTCCTCAAACCCACGGGTTTCAAAATCCTCCTCGAAGTGCTCTCGCACGTCCCGCCGACCACGCGTATCGCGGAGGTGCCGCTCATTTTCCGGATGCGGCTTCATGGCGAGAGCAAGCTGTCGTTCTGTGTCCATGTGGCGTTCCTCTGCCAGATTCTCCGGCTTCTTTCCAAGCGGCTCGTGCGGATCGGATCCTTGCTCTTCGGATTGGTCACGCTCCTCCTCGCGCTCACACTCCTGCCGCGCGCGTGGTCACTGAAGCTCCTCTACACTGATGCGCAGCTGCGCGCGAACGTGAAGACGGCGCTCGAGACCGTCGCCCGGAGGGAGGGGTGGCTTCTCTCGGATATTTCCCTTGTCTCTGTGACGCCTCAGACTCTTTCCATCATCCATCAGGATCATCTCCGGACCGCGCAGCCCCGGGAACGCTGCACGATCATTCTCGCTCAACGCACTCTCACATGCGACGCACTCTCACAGCCATAGTCCTCCTCGAGTTCTACGCGCTCTTCCTTGTCCTCCTCGTCCTCCCCGGCGGGGTCAGGACCGACGAGGCGAAGTATCTCCTCAGCATTCCCTATCCGCACCCGCCGGCCATGCGCGCACTCTTCCGGCAGCTGGCTTTCCTGCCGTTTCATGAGGGGGTGATCCGGTTTCTCCTCGCGACGCTGGTCGTGCAGTGTGTCTGGTTCGTGTGGAATATCGGCGTGGTTCTCTCTCCTCTGCGTCGGACGGCACTGGCGGTCAGCTGGCTCCTCAGCAGCGCCGTGATCCTGCAGGCGGGGACTGTGATGCTCGCTCCGGTCACCGCTGTCTTCGGGCTCCTCTTCCTCTCTCTCGCTCTCACGCCTACCGACCCCTCTCCCCGCTCCATCCCGTTCATCGGTCTCCTCTGGCTCCTCAGTCTCTTCAGCGCGTACCACGCGATACTCTACCTGCCGCTCGCAGCGTCGGCGCTCCGGCGCGGGCGTGCATCGATCAGAATGACTGTTTTCTATGTGGGTGTTCCCCTCGTTCTCCTCGCTCTCTACTCCCTCGGGAATCCGCTCGCCATCGCCAGCATGTTCACGGTCTCCCGTCAGGACAGCGCGCTCCAGATCGCGGAACATCTCCGGAACATCGGCTGGGTATGGATCATCGCCGGCAGCGGTACCTCGAGCATCCTCGGGACATGGGGACTCCTCGTGAGCGGCAGGAAGGATCTGCTCCTCACAGGCTTCTTCCTCACTTCGTTCCTCGCGATCTCGAGTCAGGGGTACTATGCCATTCTCTTCACTCCGCTCCTCGTCGGAGGCGTCTTTATCCTGCTGCAGCGCCGCCGGCTCCTCCCCGGCGTCTTCATTCCCCTTCAGCTCGTGATGGCGGCTCTGCTGCTGTTCGTCTTCTTCCCCTCTGTCCATTCCACTCCCGCGCGTCTGACAATGAAGATG
>JBBAAJ010000088.1:0-6104 GCA_041658365.1 Candidatus Peribacteraceae bacterium
CTCCCGCTGAAGAAACGTGTGTGCTGGACGGAGAACGCGGATGTGAGTTGCGATGGATCAAGCGGCGGCATCGTCCACTCATCGAGAGAAACCAACCCCGCGGGGAAAGAAACCCATCCCTGACCAAGAGATTGGAGAGAGGCAATGTCAATGAACGGATCGCTTCCCTGAGCGCTCGCAATGCGCATGTACGCCGTGCCGTGTACGATGCGGAGCTCGAACACCACACGCATGGATCCGTCGATCATCTGACGCTGCAGGTCAACCGTTGCCCAGAATTTGTCGGGCACGGCGCCGCTCCCTTCCCTGGCGCCGGCGACCGCAAGCTTCGACGAGACACCATCAATGTCCTCGGTGACGGCAAGGGAGAAATTCACGGGCTTCGGTTCCACGAAGGGCAGGGTGAGGAGCTTCGATGCGGAAAGTTCCGCAGCGCCAACCTGCGCGGGGAAGAGTAGCGTGAGAGCAATCGAGGCAAAGAGGAATCGGCGCATAGATGAAGAGGGGGGACTCACTGTAGCGTACAGCACGTATGCCTTGAGGCAAAAACAAGGAAATCAAAGAAGACAAGGAGTACAAGGAACGCCGACAAGTGTGGCAGCTCTTTCTTTGTACTCTTTGTACTCTTTGTGGATCAACTCCAATATGTGTGGAGAAACCTTCATCCACGTCTGTGAATCAAGAAAAACATATTCCCTCGAGAGCGGGTATCTACCCGCGGACTTTACCAGCATTCCCATTCCTTGGTGTCCCATCTGCCGGAAGCTGAACTCCAAATATATTCCTCCGGGTTATCGCACAGTTTCTTGCGAACCGGATTTTGATGAATATATGAGAGAGCCAGACCTGGATCTTTCGGAATCACCAGATTGAATCGCGGTTGCCAGACCGGGCCACTGGCGATTTGAAATGACACGCGTCTTTTGTAATCCCGCATGACGTTTGAGATACTCGATTCTTCGCATACATTCAAAAGCAGATGGCAGTGATCGGGCATGATGACGAATCCGTAAATAAAAAACGGATGTCTTTGCCGGGTAAAATACAATGCTTCGACTGCTTCACGCGCACAAACAGGGTCGGCGAAGATCGGTGCACGCTTGAGGGTCACCGTGGTCACGAGCATCATGTTCTGGTTCTGTGCCGGGTGGCGCTGGGACATGCTGCAATTCTATAACAACCGCGGGTAGATACCCGCTCTCAATTGGAAAGGCTCACTTTTTCACCGAAATTATTTTTCTCTCTGCAATTTGGTTATGACCCCTCTTTGTAATCCTTGTTTTCCTTGTAATCAAACCCCTTCAGTAAAGGCGATAAAAAGCGTATAATGTCCTGATGGATCTCGAGAAAATCTCACATCAGAATTACAGGGTCTCCATCTGGGTGGCCATCGTCCTCTCGGGGATCGTGGTCACGATCGCCGCATTCCTCGGCCGCGGAACCCTGAACCTCAAAGCCGCCCTCGTGCTCGAAGAGCCGACGGACATCACGGTGATCGCGCTCATGGAACCGAAGCTCCCGGCTGACGTGAAAATCATCGCGATCAATTTCCTGCGAAAAGAACCTGACCCGAATGGCGCGAAACCCACATACGCCTATCACGTCGAAACGTCGGACAGGAGCAACTACTTCCTCCGCCTTTACTTCAACAGGGAAATCGGGCAATGGGAAGTCACGCGCCTCGAGACCCTCCACGCAGCACCAGAAGGGGAAACACCAGCACTGCGCTGACGATGCGCCTGAAGCGGCGCGGCTCCCGGATCAGACGCCAGAACCACTCCAGACCCGCTGAACGAAGCCACGCCGGGGCGCGTTTCCGGACGCCGGCAACGAAGTCGAACGACCCGCCCACACCCATCGCGAGGCGCACGCCGGGCATCTTCGGGAGATTCCGCGCGATCCACATGTCCTGCCCGGGAGCCCCGAATGCGACGAAGAGCACCTGAGCGCAGGAAGCATTGATGCGCTGAATGATGCCTGTTTCTTTCGCCGGATCAGGAGAGCCCGACTCCGTGCCGACAATACGAAGGGAAGGATTCCTCTGAGAGAAATGTTCGCCCACGCGCTCAGCGACTCCCGGCGCGGCGCCCAGGAGATAGACAGACGGCAAAGAGGGAGACAGACAGAGATCCTGGAAGAGATCGACTCCCGCCACACGTTCCGCTATCGGCGTGCCGAGCCACCGCGAAGCCCAGAGGAGACCCACTCCGTCGGGAACGTTCAGAGCCGAGCGCGAGAGCACGTCCCGGAATGCGGGATTCTTCCCGGCTTCCACGAGCATTTCCGGATTGGGAGTCATCACGTGATGCTGACCGCCGGACGAGAGAAAGGACGCAATCTCGAGAAGCGTCTGCTCCCGGGTGACTCTGTCGATGGGAACGCCGAGGATGGAGATCCGCTGTAGCATGGATGAGGGTTCCATTATCGTGAAAAAACAAGCACAATGAAACCCGATGCGCATGAAATATCGCCCACTGCTCCTCGGTATGAGCGCGATCGCCGCGATCGCCCTGAGTGGCTGCAGAGCTTCCGGGCCGCCGGAAACGTTCCGTCAACCGCTTCTTCGGTTCTCCGGAAGCGTCGCAGCTTCACGGGAAGCGTCCGGAGAAATCATGGATTTCACGAATGAGCGGACCCCTAAAACTCCGGAGAGCCTGGAGGTGAGCCGGGTGAACACGGGGGCGAAGCTCATGATCGTCCGGAGCGGGGCATCGCTCTTCATCGGTAGTCCGCAGGCCCCGGCTACCCTCACCCTCTACTCCGACTACGACTGTCCCTACTGCCGACAGTTCATGGTGGAGGATCTCCCCTGGCTCGAACGGACATACGTGGAGCCGGGGAAGTTAAGAGTGGAACGTCTGTTCGTCCCCATGAGCTCCGCAGGGGATCTGATGGCACGGGCTGCCCTCTGTGCCGCGGATCAGAACCATTTCCGCGAGCTGGACGCCCGATTTGCCTCCACTCCCCTCATCTCCGACAAGCAACTCTGGGCGACCCTGAAGAGTGCGGGCGTAAAGCAGACGAAGGAATTCACGAAATGCGTGAGCGCGGAAACAACGATCCGGCTCCTCGAGGCGCAGAAGGCGCGCGCAGAGGAAGCAGGAATTAAGCGCGTCCCGACCTTCACGCTCCGAGAGAAGACATGGCTGGGGCTCCTCACACGGGAAGAGCTGAAGCGGACGATTGAGGCGGCAATGAAACCTTAGGAACCTCCGATCAAACAGTGAATTACCCTGCGCCTCGGCCACGATAAGGTGCCTTGCCTCGGCCTTCCGCTCTCTTTGCCCCGCTCTCTTTGCCACGTAGCACGGGCATCGTGCCCGTGTTCCGGGGCACGATGCCCCGGCTGCGAGGTATCACGGAATGAAGATCGGCCAAGATGGAGTATGCTAGCCATATGCAGCTGAAGGACGCCATCCACGACTTCCTCACCCACTGTGAGGTGGGCAAGTACCAGAGCAGGAAGACGGTGGAGAACTATCACCACTACCTCAAGCGATTCGAGCGCTTCGCGAAACCCAGGACGGATGTGAGCGCAATCTCCACGGAAATGGTGCGTGACTACCGCCTCCATCTGCACCGCACGCACATCGCCGGCCAAGGCGTGACACTGGACATCAAGACACAGCAGTACCATCTCATCGCGCTCCGGGCTCTCCTGAAGCATCTCCACAAACACGACATCCACACTCTCTCGCCGGAGAAGATCGAGCTGCCGAAAGTCCCAGAACGGCAGGTCGAAGTGCTGGCACGCGAGGAACTCAGGCAGATGTTCGATAGCGTCGATGTAACCAAACGGAACGGGCTACGGAATCTGGCGGTCCTGCACCTTCTCTTTTCCACGGGTCTGCGCGTAAGCGAACTCAGTAATTTGAATCGCAAAGACGTGAATCTGGACTCGCGGGAGTTCCGCGTGGTGGGCAAGGGACGAAAGGCGCGCATCGTCTTCCTCTCCGAAACCGCCGCCGACCACGTCAAACGCTATCTCGACTCCCGCAGCGACAATTGGATTCCCCTCTTCGCCAGCAATTCCAACCGCTCGCGAAAGGACACACTGCTCGGCGAAGACCGACGGCTCGAGCCGCAGGCGATCGAGCGGATCGTGCGGGAGACGGCGACCCGGGCGGGCATCGTGAAGAAGGTGACGCCGCACACGCTCCGCCATACCTTCGCGACCGAACTACTCAAGAACGGCGCGGACATCCGTTCCGTGCAGGAAATGCTCGGCCATGCAAGCATCACAACGACGCAGATCTACACACACATCACGAACAAGCGGCTCAGGGAGATCCATCAGCAGTTTCATAGGTAATCGAATTATGAATTACGAATGAAGAATTATGGGATCAATACCAAATTGTGTGGAGAAACTTACATCCAAGTATATGAGGCAAGAAAAAAAATAAATAATATGGAGCAGGTATCTACCTGCGGTCGGCAAGGTTAAGCCATCATCGTCAACCGCGGGTAGATACCCGCTCCAGTGGTGGAAGAGTCTTTTTTTTATCAAAATTATTTTCTCCACACAATTTGGTTATGATCCGAATTATGAACGTTGCTATTCTTGTAACAGCGATTCTTCATTCATAATTCATACTTCATACTTCATACCATGCGCAGGCGAACAGTCTTCGTCCTCGACGTGCCCCCAGAAATGAAATCAATATTCGTTCGAGGGATACCGAACGCCTCCGCGAGGTAACGAACAAGCTCAGTATTCGCCCTGTTCCCTTCCGGTTGCGCCGCGACGTCCACGCGAAGTACGCCGTCCTCACCGAGGCGCTTGATACATGTTCGCTTCGCGGAGGGCCGCACGCGCACCGTGAGCCGCAGTTCCCCCCGCACATGCAGGGCTTTGACGAGATGATCGATCACACGCGGATGCTATCGCAGAGTACGGAAAAGGAGCGTCATAAAATTCCTCAGATGCAAGCCAATATCGTCGTAGAAAAAATGAACGGAAGAACCACGTGAAAAAAAGTGATGTGCTTCGCGAGCGGGTTGTTGTGTTGTTGAAAAAAATTACAATAAAAGATCTGTGCATTTTCCCTCTCTTGAAAACACTATCGTATGCACTAGGCTCCGCACATGCAAAAAACCAAACAGGCTACCGAAGCAGGAGACTATGTGCTCGAACCACTCAGGCCTTTTCAGGCGAAAACCCCCACAACAGTAGGTGAGCTCTGGAATTTGCTTGTGAGCGTCTGTAGGCACTCGTGCGGCAGAATCAACGTGCGGTTGCGCTCCCCAGATACCACTGAATATGCGCAATTGCTCAAACAGCTACAAGCTGCCGGAGGGACAAGACCCAGAGAAGAAACGCTGGATGCCTCAACGCAGAAACAAGCAAAACGGCTGATTGAAATTTTCACCGCCGCCGTTGATGCAGAACTAAAGGGAACTTCACCGGTGCTCACTGGCACAGCAATAGAGGCAGGAGTCGCTGTAGGCGCAGTCATCCCAAGAACTCTCGGGGCGCTTCGCGATTTGCTCCTGAATGAAAATGGCTCCCGTCCAAAAGAGAGTGCTGCGGGAGGGGAATTGGCAGGACTCAGACAGAGACTAGCTCACTACCTCTACAGCCACGGTGCACTGCAGGATGGCGGAGCAAAATGGGAAAGTCCCCTCGATGGAACGATCGCCCAAGCAACTGCCGAATATGTCAGAGGCAAGACGCGACTTGCTGCGAGAACCGCCATGGCCAACGGCGTCACCTGAGCTTCTTCCTCCTCCACGCCTCGATCTCCCGGTGATTGCCGGAGAGGAGCACTTTCGGAACGCGTTTTCCGCGGAAAATTTCCGGACGCGTGTAATGGGGATATTCCCTTTTTCGGTCGAGCGACTTGGAAAAACTTTCTTCCTCGGCCGATTCCCCCTTCCCGAGTACGCCCGGAATCTGCCGCGCGACGGCATCCACGAGGACCATCGCCGGAAGCTCGCCGCCGGTGAGCACATAGTCACCGATCGAAATCTCCTCGTCGATCCAGCCGTCGATCACGCGCTGATCGATGCCTTCGTAGTGGCCGCAGAGAAGAATCAACCACCGGTGCTTCTTCGCGAGAGTTTCCACTCTTGGTTGCGTAAGCCTCTCGCCCTGTGCCGAC
>JBBAAJ010000089.1:0-6008 GCA_041658365.1 Candidatus Peribacteraceae bacterium
CAGAGCTTCATCGATCAGCTGAAAGCGAAATATGCGGTCGAGCCGATGTATGGCTTAGACGGGAAAACGATCATCGGGTACGGAGGGGTGCTGGGGACGACGGTGGCGGATGCGACGAGAGGGATCACTGATGTCCCGATCACCGGAGTGGACATAAAAACATACAGCGCCAACCCGGATCAGATAAAAGAAACACCGAATTCCAAGAATACGATGATATTGTTTATATATGGTTCAAACCAATTTCCAGAACAGAATATTGATGGCAAGACAGAGGGTTTTGACAATCTCGTACTCAGCTTGAGGAAAGATTACCTTGAGGTATGGCCAGTTATATCCGGTGAGAATCCCAGCGTTGGCGCACGCGGTTTCTTTCCTGGATTGCATGTGCAAGTCGGAACACAGTTGGAATATGCAGAAGAGCTGATAGCTACCAGAGCGAGAGAGAATCCAAATCTGCAATTCGTTATGCTCGTTGGCTACAGCTGGGGAGGTGAAGACGTCTATCAAATCGCCGACTGGATAACTAACGAAAATGGTTCGAATCTCAAGATTGCTGGCACTGTCTATGTTGATGCTATCAAGAACCCATCCACGACTCTTCTTACCTATAAACCAGAAAACAGACTCCCACCCGGTACAGAAGCGATGCTCAATCTTTATCAATCACAAGCCTCAATGACCAGAGATGACCCCTTAGCCCTGCATGGAGATTCCATTGATAATCCTGCGGGAGATCTTAAGGAATTCTGGCAACATGATTTTGATGCGAACGGGGATGTACTATCGCACACGACAATCGACGACCACGTTGATGACGATATTTATTCTTTTATAAAAAGACGTGTAGAAGTAATCTCTCACTAGACAAACTATGGGTCCTCTCTCTCATCACCAATCGAAAGAGCTCGATGCGATTCATCTCCGACCGATCTCGGCCTGTGTTCTTCTGTTTCTCTATCTTCTCCTTTGCTACGGAACATTCATTGCAACCTCTGGTGGTTGGTACGCCGTAGGTTATTACTCACTTGGCATTATTGGAATCACCATAGTATTCGTCGTATTCATTGTCGGCCTTCTGCTAAGGCGAATCCTCAAAGGAAAAGGCTCGTTATTCATCAATACCAACTGGATGAAACTAGTTTTCTGCCTTCAGATCGGAGCCACGATTTTCAATATAGGTGATTGCGGCGACAGAGAGGGTTCTTATACGTTTATCATCGCAATTTTCACAAGATTTTTAGGGAGACAGGAGATTTGTGCCAGTTCTGCACCCTTGATACTTGTAGTTCTTTTCTTTTCATTTTTTGCTTCATACATCATCGTTTTCTTGGCAGGACTTGTCATGATTCTATTCCAAACATCATCCATGACTGAAATTAGGAATTCCTAGAAGAATATTTATTCTTTGACCAACTCGTATGAAAATCTCCTCTCGAACGGCAACAATCATCTTCTTTTCGCTTGCGATACTTGTATTTTTGCCGCTTTGGCTGCCACTGGTTTCACGTGCCTTCGGAATCTACATCGATGAACCCGGTTGGTATGTAGCAAAAATCGCAGTAGAAAGAGGTAAACCTGTCAGTGTTTGCAGAAGAATTTTCACTACTCCCTGGAATATCTTGAGCCCGCCTACAGACGACCAAGGGGATTCATGTGTTTATGATTTTGCGAGGCTCACCCAAGACCCCACCGCCTGCGAGCTGTTGATGCCGAGTGAATATGGGTGGTCGTGCCTGGGAGCTGTTAAAAGTGAGTTATGGAAGGGGCTCGGCTGCGGGAGCACCAAGGAAAATATCAACTGCGGGGCATATGACGTTTTTTCCAAGAATCTCGGCATCAGCGATTGCACCATATACGGGAAGCGCGTACTGCGCGATTGGTGCCACGAAGAACGCACTGCCACTCTCAAGGATGTTTACGAGTGTGACGAGATCTCTCCAGATCCCCCCGGTTTGCGCGAGGCGTGCCAGAGGCGCTATGCCTTCAAGCTGAAAAATCCCGCTCTCTGTGCAGAAATATCGAACGTGAAACGGCGCACACTCTGTGAGACTGAGATCGATGCTTGGCAGAAATATTCCAATGGTTGGTCATTTTCTAAGCAGAACAACGATGCACCTTGATGGGTAATGTCCCACTGATCCAACTATGCCCTCCCGCCGCACTTCACGCCACGCCAAGGTCTTTGCCATGGCCATGGAGATCGGGCCGGATGAGGCTGGGGAGATGAAGCAGATGAATCTGTCGGGGGACAACTTCTACTACTATCGCGGGGCGGAGTTCGATTACTACAGGAAGTTCCTCGATGGATACAACGAGGCCGTGGGGAGGATGCTGGAGGCGGGGATGAACGCGATCCTGACTGCGCGGGCAGGAGGAGACGCAGCCCCGCATTTGAAGCAGCTGGACGGCATCCCGGCGGAGTACGGAGTGGTGATGGACAGGCTCTCTCTCCTCAGGATCAAGCTTCCGGATCGCTGGGTGATCCTGGAGGCGGCGGAGGCGATCCTGGAGAACAGCGCGGCGGAGCTTGTAGCGCAGCAGAGAGCGGCGGAGGCGAGGGTTCAGGGGGAGGAGAAGAAGTTCAACAATCCGGGGAATGCGTTCGCGGGGAATGGGGAGGCGAGCGCACCAAGCAACCGCGCGGCGGAGGAACAGGCGTCATTCAGGCGTACTATCGATGTCATCATGAATAGTGAGGGAACAGGGACGGTATCGCAGAGGATCGCTGGGCATCTGAAGGCGTATGGTGGAGATCTCGTTTCTTCGGTGGATGTGATTGCGAAGGCGGGGACGGTGGATGCGGGAACGGTGGGAGGGGTGGAGATTGCAGGGATGCATGAGGCAGCGGGAATACAGGAGAATCTCGGCTTGTGGGAAGCGCTCCAAAGACGCGATGAAATTGAGTCGCTGAGTACTCAATTGCAGGCGCTCACCGGCCAGGGCAGCACGGTTCTTAATCTGGGATCCGGCACAACCGTTTCTCCGGAAGTCGATTTCTACGCCATCCCTTCGAGCGCCCTCCAAAAGCTCATCGATATTGTCAAAGCGACTCCCGGTGACATCTGGCAGGATTGGCAGGGAATGATTGATGACGTGCACGGAGCGCTGCAAGGCGTGCAGGAGTTCCTCGCCGCCCGCGCCGAGGCCGAGCGGCTGGCAGCACTTCTTTCCTTTCGGAATCCGGTCGAACGTGATGGGCATTTGGCTGCCTTTGCTTTTCTCAAGTCCGCGCAGAGCCTGGTCGATGGCGCTCAGATGATCACGCCTCAGACACCGGTAGGGGTTTTCGCCATTGCAAGTATCGAGGGAGCAGCGCCGACTATCGCCCGCACCATCGGCATCATCATTTCGAAGGGGGCATCTCTTGCCTCTCCGTTCATCGAGCCGGTTCTGCAGGCATTACGAACCAGAGGTTTGCTGGCTGCGGATGAAGTAGTCAATGCAGAACTCAATGCAATGCGCTTGGCGGGGAAGCCGCAAGTAGGGCTGATCGAAACTATGGGAGAAAGGATGGGAGGCGTCAGGCGGATTGTTATGGAGGAATCATTGCAGAGCCATCTAATGCTTGAACACATCGGAAGGACAGATGCTGAAATATTTGCACGTTCAGTGGAATCCGGATTGAAAGGAGTGTCTTCATATTCCGATAGCGCCATTACAGCGGATGTGCTGAATGCTATAGAAAAGCAATTCGGTGCAGAGAGCCGAAGCTGGTTAAGCACGGCAAGAGCTGGAGAAACTATAAAATTTGATATCGATTTCGGCCGTACGGTAGGTCGAGGAGTTCTAAAAGGAGCAACAAGCGTTGCGGATGTTCAAAATTGGTCTGTTGGTCGGATGGTCTTCTATAAGGGGACCGATGGTGCACTTCATCTTTACACTGGATACCCTATTCCCTACCTTAATTTCTGATATGGAAGTGATTAGCTTCGATTCAATCCTTCGGCAACTCTTTCCTGAGAACGGGCCTTGGTTTCGGCTCACTAGTTTTGTTCTTGCCTTTTTGCCCGAAGCAGTAAAGGACGCAGGAGGCTCGGATGAGCAGGTTGTTCGTCGGTTTGCTCGATTGGGACAAGAGGACGTGTTGATCGAATGTCGAACGATTCTTGCGCATAGCCTCGGTATTCTTTCGCTTCCAGAGTTTCCAGCCGAGCGCATAATGGGGCTTTCCAATCGTGCATTCAGTGGCGTTGAAGAAACAAGGAGCTGGTTTCTTTGGTGTTTGCGGGAATTTCGCAAGGAATGTCTCTTATATGCCGAGGAGCGCAGAGCTCAGGCTTTGCCTGTGGTTTCTCTTCCGCCCGGAGTCGAGTTGCAGGAGATCCCGGAGAATCAATGACTTATCTCTGAAGTAACTTCAGTAGTCACAAGCTTTGGTTTCAGCTTGTGGAAGGCAAAGGTGGCGCGGATAGAATACTTGACTGCTCCTTAGCAGCTTCGTATGAGAATATCGCTCTATCGTCACTGGCTCCTGGTCACTATATGTACATTCCTGTTGATTCTCGTTTTCGGGGGAAAAATCGTGCAGTTTATTTTTGGCATCCCACCCTACGCAGATCCTGATAAGGCTGCGAGGTGGATCATAGAAGGACACCGCGATCCGAAGCTCTGTTTGAAGTTGCAGCCAGGACTGCCGGATTTCATCCCCATTGATAGACCAACGACCGGTGAGCTGAGGCGGTTGTGCGTTTATAAAGTTGCGAAATTTTCTCAAGACCCCTCCGCCTGCGAGCTGCTGCTGCCGAGTGATTATGGGTGGTCGTGCTTGGGGGCGGTGGAGGAAAAATTGTTCTCCGGTCGCCTCTGCACCAGAAGTGGCGCGCTCGATCATCCGGTGGTCTACTGCAATCGTGAGAGCGAAGGAGAATTAACCATTGATCGGCCGCAGATCGAGGATTGCTCTCAGTACAAACGCAAAGACCTCCGGGAGTGGTGTTACGATGCGCGCACAGAACTGTTAGACGGGGCACACGACTGCCAGAACATCACACGCGATGTTGTGCGTGACTTCTGCGAATACAACTATGCGATCAAGATGAAGGATCCCCTGCTCTGCAGCTCGGTGAAGGATGGGAAACGACGGGAGTTCTGCATGACGTACGTCTCCCTGTCGGTGAAGTACCGCGGCTCCGGCTCTGCGGTTCCGTGAAAGTGTTTTCCTCTGAATGACGATGCGCCCCACGTCCTCCCGCCGAACTCAGCGCCACGTCAGAGTCTTTGTCGTGGCCATGCGGATAAGGCTCGAAGCGGACGAGGCGAGGGAGGAAAACAAAGCCCATACCACTTCGCGTTTAAAACGCTATGAATCAGTCTTGCTGGGCAGAAGGCATTCTTGTCTTGGGGAAACGCTACCCTCCTTCGCTCTCAAAGAGCTTCGGAAGGGCAAGCGCGGTACGAGAGGATGCTGTTATACGAAACCGATTAGTCGCGTTTTCAATGCAAGTTGGTATCAGACGATGAAGCAGATGAATTTGTCGGGGGACAACTTCTACTACTACAGGGGAGCGGAGTTCGATTACTACAGGAAGCACCTTGATTACTACAACGCCGCCGTTGGGAGATTGATGGAGCAGGGAATCAGAGCCGTGGGGGCCGCCAGAGCGGGAGGTGACCCGGAGCCGTACTTCGCGGAACTCCGGAATATCTATGCGGACTTCGGGGAGGGCAGGCTCAAAGAGATCTTTATCCCTCTCCCGGACAGCGGACAGATCCTGGGCGCCTCCGCGTCGGTAATCGAACGGAAGGCTCAAGCCCTGATCCAATCGGAGATGGCCGCCCGGCTCGCGACCGAGCGGGCAGAATGGAATTTCAACAATAATCCGGCCTATGCCGGAGGCGGCGGAGCAAGCCCCACACAGGTGATGAGCGCGGCGAGGCAGAGCTTCATCGATCAGCTGAAAGCGAAATATGCGGTCGAGCCGATGTATGGCTTAGACGGGAAAACGATCATCGGGTACGGAGGGGTGCTGGGGACGACGGTGGCGACCGCAGGGACGGTGGATGCG
>JBBAAJ010000090.1:0-5931 GCA_041658365.1 Candidatus Peribacteraceae bacterium
TTTCTTGCTTGAACGTCAAAGCCAGATCCTTAATTAACCCAAGGCTGATCTTGCCTCGTTTAGGCACAATACGGATTGATACTTCACGGGCAAATTCAACCGCGATTGGCTGCTCATCCCTGAAAATAATAATTGAATGTCTAAATCTGTCGGATGACGCATTGATCAAATCCACCAAAAAACGTTCCGCTCCGCCGAACGGCAAAGCCGGAATAATATGCGTTACGTGAATTTTTTTATTTTTTTGGCTCATAAAACAATTTGTCGCTGTATAAACGCGCCGCTACCAAAGACAACCCGATCGGCAACCACAGATGGCTATTAAAATACGAGGTATTGAAAAGCTGAAACACCATCGCTCCCAAAACCATGGCAAAAAGATAAACAAAAAGACTGGTACTGTCCCGTGTTTCCTGATGTGTTTTCCATAATACCCGCAATACCCAAAATAAAAAACCGATAAAAAAGAATAAGCCAATTATCCCTTCTTCCAGCAATATTTTCTGGACAAAACCATGCGAGTCTTGCGGATCTCCAAAATCAAGCGTAAAAATGGTTGTGTCGGCCAATATCGGAATAAACATACCCGGGCCATAGCCAATGAGCGGCGCGCGGCTGCTATAAAAAAGCGCTACCTTAGTTGCTTCCATGCGGGTAATATTGGAACTAATCACTGTCGGCGTTCCTAAAAAAGAAATCATATACAAAATAACTGGAATCAATAATGCTAAAGCAATCCAATGTATTTGATAACGTTTGATATCGGAAATAAACTGGCGGCGCGAGCACAAAAGAAGAACAATAACCTGCGTCGCAAAGGCTAGCCAGGCGGCCCGCGATAAAGTCAAGAGCATTGCCAAAATCATCAGGCCGGCGCCAATGGCATACCATAAACTTTTATCGCGGCTTTTGGAAACAGTAAAAAAATAAATACCCAAAGGAATGATGGCAACCAATGACTCTGCCAAAACATTATGATTATACCCCAATGGCGCAAAACCTTTGACAGCGTAAGGCGCGATTCTATACCAAGCCTCTTGAGAGGCAAAAAAAAGCGAGGAAAAACCAAATAAGGCAATCATCACTCCTGCCGCGAACCAAATTTCAAAAATTATCAATAAAGTCCGCTTATCTTGAATAATAATTTGGGGAATAGTTACAAAAGCAATGTAAACAAAAATTATAGAACGCAATAAAAACTTGAAGCTGTCCAGATAATAAAATTCATAAGCTGACAATAATGATATGATGCCAACTAAAATAAATAAACCATACCAATGTATTCCCGGTAAAGCATATCGGAATAAATGTTTTGTCCTCTCCGGCCACAGGCGAAAAAACAATCCCGCGCCAATGCTCGCCATCAGCAAAAGCGCTACAAAATCAACCACCGGCGCGTTGACCGCGCGCAAGTAAACTACCTCTCTCGCCCATTCATATCGAGAAAAATCTATGGTCCAGCCGATTAAAAAAGAAGTGGCGGCCAAGAGATAAACGCCCCAATTCAGTTTGGCGGTAAAAAATAAGATAACTGCCCCGATGGCTAACAAGACGGTTAATTTAATGGAAAATTGGAAAATTAAAATAAACAATATCCCGATGCCCAGATAACTTAAAATATCTTTTTTAGTTAAAAGTTTTTCTCTGGAGCTAGCTAAAAAATTAAGCGATACTTTCATAAAATGAGATCATACGCATTTCGCGGTGGTCCGACAACCCTATCCCTCCGATGCGCCAGCGATACGGAGTCCGTACTTTACGTCGGACCAACCCCTTTCCCTTAAAAAGGGAAAGGGGCTAACGACCGATAGAATTTAAATTAAACTTTTTTAACTCGTCCCTCTTCCCCTTTTTAAGGGGAGGAGGACAGGAGGTAGGGTTGACGGACTACCGGAACGACGTTGCGTAGTATAACAAAAAAAACCAAACAAATAAAACCCTCTGATGGGGTTTTATTTTGTTATTTTTGGAACATCATTAGGACTTATGCGTTTGACGTTAATGTCATTCCTTTACTACACGCGTTAAGGGATTCCTCGTCCCGATGCGAATCGGGACTCGGAATGACAAACGCGAAAGTCTTACTGCCTCAACCGCCCCGATCTACATCAGGAAGGTAGTAGGCAGTGGCACGAACGTCTGGGAAGACATCCGTGCCACTGAAAAGCCGTTCCCCCGCAAGCAGACGAATCTGCCTTTGGGGGAAGGAAAAGAACGATAGTGGGCTACCCGTTCGGCGTGGGGTCGGGCCCTGCGGCGCAGAACGGCGGAGCGGCGGGGGTGCAGAACGGCGGAGCGGCGGGGGCAGCGCCGTCGCAGACCTTGTCGCCATCCGAGTCAGTGCCGGGCCAGAAAGCCCAGTCATACCCGCCAGAGCTGCAGGTCTCGCTGTTCGGACGCGTCGTCACCGAGGTGACAGCACGCGTACCGAGCAGGTACGAGAGCACTCCGGAGATGTCCGGAGCACCCAGCGCGTCGGCCTGGGCCGCCCACCAGACCCCGACTCCGAAAGCGTTCACGGCGACGATGTTGACCTTGCACCAGGCGGCGCCGTTGAAATCCACCACGGCGGTGATACTTGCGGCGTCGCGCGGCCCCGTGGCATAAACACCCCACGAGATCACGCTCCCTCCGGTAGCGTTGAAGCACGCCATTTGGAGCCGGAGAGTGGTGCCAACAGGCGCCTCGGGTGTGGACGCGTTGGTCCACGTTACCCGAAGCTCGGTCGCCCCGATGGTCGGGGTGCAGACGCCTGCCGAGCAGAACTCGTCCGCACCGCAATGCGCGTCAGCCGTGCACTCCACGCAGGAGTCGCTGGCCTCCACGCAGTACGGTGTCCCGACGAGGCAAGGGTTGCCGCCGCCCGCGACGCACAAACCTCCTGCGTTACACGTTTCCGTGCCGGTGCAGAACAGTCCGTCGTTACAGTCCGAGGCGGCATCACACTCGGGCAGGCACTCGCCCAAGGCACAGCCGAAATCGCAAACCATCCGGGTGGTGCTCTCGGGGTAGGTGCAGGAGCCATCAGCCCCGCAAAGCCCACGGAAGGTGATGACATTGTCGTCGCCGTCGCAGACCGCCGCCGGCACATCGACGCAGTCGGTGTCAAAGGTGCAATCCGCCGGCACCTCGCAGACGTTGGTCACGAGGTTGCACACCTCGCCCGCGAGGCAGTCGCTCGTGCTGGTGCACTCCACGCACCCGGCCTCATCGACTTCGCCGTCGCCGTCCTCGTCCAGGTCGTTGGCGCAAACCTCTACGCCACAATCCCAGAGCCCGTCCGAGTCACGACAGGTGGTGCAGAAACCGGGGTTGTCCTCGGTAGCTCCGATCTCGCATCCCCACAGGTAGTCGGGGACATCGGGGTTCGCATCCGGGAACATCTCGGTACACTGCGTGTCCGGACCATCCGCATCCGTGCAGCAGAGATCCGACCACTCGGTCGTGCAGATGCCAGAAACGACATCACAGACCCCAACCTCGCAAGCGAGATCAAGATCCGAGCAATCCCGCGGTCCCTCGGCCTCGGTGCAGCAGTTGACGCACGACGGATCAAGTCCGTCTAATAGGCCGTCGCAATCCTCGTCCACCAAGTTCCCCGCGAGCTCATCGCTCGGGATCACCTGGCCGAGGCAAGGTCCGAAAGTCCCGCCGGCCTGACAGGTCTCTATGCCGCCGCGGCAGACGCCGATACCTTCCGTCTCGGGAGGCAGGCCTTCATAGCAGGCCTGGGTGACCAGGTCACCCGCGTCGTCCACGTCCACCTCGTCGTCGCAGTCGTTGTCCACGCCATCGCAGACCTCAACCGCGTCAGGGTTGACAGCGGGGTCATCGTCGTCGCAGTCCGCATCGCGGCTCACAAAGCCCGCAGGGGCCTCGCACGCCACAACCGCACCCACGGTGGTGCCGTAGGTGTCTTCATCCCCGTCCGGGAAGAAGATCGCGCCCTGCGGCAACGTTACGTCCTCGGCCGTACCCGAGCAGTCCTCATCAACGTTGAGCGGGTCGCAAACCTCGGTTTCGCCGGGGTTGACGTTCTCGTTGTCGTCGTCGCAGTCCTGCCCGCCGCAGGCCTCGTCAGTGAAGCCGTCGTCGTCGAGGTCAGGACAACACTCCTCGTCGATCTCTTCGTCGCAGTCGTTGTCGACACCATCGAAGCAGATCTCGTCGGGTACCGGCCCGCACTCACCGCAGACGTTCAACATGCCTTCGTCGGTGTTGCCGTCGCAGTCGTTGTCAAAGCCGTCGCAGGTTTCCACCGGCATACGCGACGTAATACACGCCGCGCACGTGGAGTACCGAGTCAGGTTGACCAAGCACTCCTCAATGGAAGGCCCATCGCCGTCGTAGAGTTCCCTGCACTGCACCGGATCGCGCTCGGTGCTATCCATGCAATCGCGTGAAGCCGTGAAGGCCAAGGGGATGAGGTCAAGGCACTCGGCCTCTACATCCACCCCCAAGCACTGCGCATCGTCCGACAACCGGCTCTGAGCATCTTCGCAAATCCTCGCGAAGTCACTCTCGGCCTGCGCCCGCGTCACCGTGGTCTCCCCGTCCCCGTCCCCGTCAAGCGGGGTCGGAAAGTAGAGGCCGACGAAGACGTCGACGATGGCATCGCGGCACTCATCCTCCTGCTCCGAAAGCAGTCGGATGGTGGCGAAACCCGGCGTTGCGCACAGGTTCCATGCCACATCCCGCGTCCACATCCGTACCGTCTTCTGACCGAAGCCAGCCGACAGATTGAACGTGGTCGGGCTCGAGGTGAGCCAGCGCGGGTCGTCCACGATCGGGGCCTCGGTGGACTCGGTGAGGTACCAGCCGACCGCGTCGCCGTCGTCGTTGATCAACACCTCAACACTCTGGGAGAGTGTCTCGGTGTTGCTGCCGGACTCGGGGTCCAACAACTGGAACAGCGGGGTCCGGGGACCCACGTTGTCAAGTGGGGGCAGGCGACCAGCATCCGTCTCGGGCGAAGCGCCCGCGTCGGGCTGGACCGTGGTGGGAGCAAACGTCTGCTCCGGGAGCGGGGCGTCACCGCCGCAGGCGGCCGAGAAAAGAAGAACGAACGAAAAACAACACGCGCTCACGATGAGGCCCGCGAGCAGGGCCTTGCTGTTCCGCCTCAAGGTAGTTCCTCCTATATTAAGGCGGTTGAAGAAAATCTCCACCGGGGAATCCGGCGGAAACGAAGTTACCCGTTTACAGGAATTGCTTCCTGCACGGACAGAAGAGATGAAAGCTAATCGCTAATCTACCCCGCTTTAGCGGGGGTCTCGGCGGCTTTAGCCGCAACGATAGGAGCTAAAGCTCCTAAACCCCGCCTAAAGGCGGGTAGATTATACTCATCCCATCTGTCCGTACAGAAAACTCTTCCCTATCTGTAACATGTAACAATTCACACTGTTACACGTTACACGTTACATTGTATTGTAATGTACATCCTCCAACTTTGCGCGCTAGATAAATCTAACGCTCAAAGTTGGAAGGTGGATCGCGTGTAGAGCACGATCCACCAAGGCCCAGACCTCCTCCAAGGTCCGGGGAATGTCAGAAGCGCAGGGGGATGGCGACTCCAGCCATCACCCTGAGCGAAAAACGATTGTCTGCCGGACGGACGGACGTGGCGTGGAGGTCTCCCTCCACGTTGTCCTGCACCATCCAGATGTGGCGGGTCATGGCCTCCATCCCGGCGTCCACCTCCACGAACAGGTGGAGCCAGTCCACCGCCCCTAGCAGTCGAACTGACCCCTGAAAGGCGTGGACATCCGGGTCCTCGGCCCAATCCTCGGCCGCGACCTCGTATCGGAGCCCAAGCTCCAAGTCCAAGGCCTCAAGGTCAAGGAAGTAAAACGGGCGGAACGCGAGGAATGAGGTCGCCTCGTCAAGAAACGACCCGGCACCACCGCCGACCGCCAGCCCTGGCCCGTTTCC
>JBBAAJ010000091.1:0-5874 GCA_041658365.1 Candidatus Peribacteraceae bacterium
GCACACCTGAAGCAGGCCCTTTTAGAACTCCGCTGATCATGCGCACGACGTTCGTGAACACACTGACGGCGCTCGCGAAAGAGGATCCATCGATCTGGCTCCTCACCGGCGATCTGGGCTTCACGGTCCTCGAACGGTTCCGCGACGAGCTGCCGGAGCAATACCTCAATGCCGGAGTCGCCGAGCAGAACATGGTCGGCGTCGCCGCGGGCCTTGCCATGACGGGCAAGCGCGTCTTCGTTTACTCCATCGTCCCCTTCGCGACCTTCCGGTGCTTCGAACACATCCGCAACGACGTCTGCTACCACGAGCTCCCGGTCTGCATCGTCGGCGTCGGCGGCGGCTACAGCTACGGCCACATGGGTTCAACCCATCATGCCCTCGAAGATATCGCTGCGATGAGAAGCCTGCCAAACATGACCGTCGTCTGCCCCGGCGATCCGCTCGAAGTGGAAGGCGCCGTCCGGGCAATCGTGAAGCACCCCGGCCCCTGCTACCTGCGTCTCGGGAAGGCCGGAGAATCCCGCCTGCATGACCCGGAGAAGTTCTCCTTCACACTCGGCAAGGCGATTGAAATGTTGCACGGGAACTCTGTGACGATCATCGCGACAAGCAACATGCTCGAGACGGCGCTACAAGCCGCAACGATTCTCAGAGAGAGAAACGTGAGTCCCCGGCTCCTCAGCATGCACACCGTGAAGCCCATTGACCGGGACGCGCTTCTTGAGGCCGCGAGGGAAACCCCCCTCATCGTGACCGTGGAGGAACATGTCCCGGTCGGAGGTCTCGGCAGTGCCGTCGCCGAAGCACTCGCTTTCTCCCCCCGCCGCCCCCTGCACCTCCTCTGCTCCGCACCTGACCGCTTCGCGGATACCACAGGTTCGCAGCAGTTCTTCCGGGCAAGAGCGGGCCTGACGCCAGAATGTATCGCTGGGCGCATTCTTTCGGTTCTTAAAGAGAAATGATAGAAATTTAGATGTAAGAAATTCAAAAACATGCCACATTTTCCCCGCAGCCGGGACGCCGCGTCCCGGTGGTTCGCCCCGCATCCGCGGGGCGTCTGCGACGCGGCGTCGCAGCTGCGGAAAATACAACAACTATTTGAATTTCATATAAGATGTAAGACAGAAGACATAAGTGCCTGACTTACATCTTCCATCTTATGTCTTATATCTTTTTTTCTCATGAAAAATCCCTTCACCAGCCTCGTCTCGATCCCCCGGCTCTGGAACGGTGTGCAGGTCGTGCTGGGCGCGCCGACGTTCAAGCGGGAACTCTATCGTTCCAAGCTCCATCCGGGCAGCCGCCTTCTGGATTTCGGATGCGCGAGCGGCCATCTGGCCGACGCCTTCCTCGACTTCGATTACTACGGAGTCGACCTTGATCCCCATGCCATCGCCTCTGCCCGGGAGCGGTTCAAAGGGAGACAGAACATGCACTTCATCGCCGCAGACTTGCGCACCCGCCCGTTCGCCACAGACTTCTTCGATGAAATTCTTTTCGCCGCAACTGTCCACCATCTGACCGACTCCCTGATGCGCGAGCTTCTCACCGAACTCCACCATTGCCTGAAACCCGGCGGGGTAGTCCATCTTTTTGATCCGGTCTACAAGCCAACTGACCGCTGGTGGCAGCGATTTTTCAGGGCAATTGACCATGGAAAATATACCCGCTCGACCGAAGAAATCATCGCCATCATCGAACCGCTGAAACTCTTCAGAATCGGAATACCCAGCTACCATCCGCCCTACGGGGCACTGCTTCAGGATTGTGATTTCCTGTACCTCCCCCTGAAGAAAGCATGACGACCAGTCGCAGGTTCCTCTCCCCGATCCTCGGCCTGCTTCTCGCGGGCGCGCTGACCCTGTACATGAACGTTCCGTCGTTCGCCGCATTTCTGACCATACCGGGATATTCGACGCTCCATATGGGGAACATCGAGGAGGATCGCGCGTACTACCTCTCGCGCATCAAGGAGGCGTCCGAAGGCCACTGGCTCATCGGCAATTCGGCGCTCTATGAGCACCGCTTCGATGTGTCCCCCAACGGCTTCATCGAAACCGTCACGGCGGCCTTCATGAGGGTCACGGGGCTGAAGCTCAATGGCGCGGTACTGCTCACGAATGTGCTCTTCCCCTTCCTGATCCTCGCACTCACCTACCTCTGGATGGAGCGCATCCTCCGCTCCAAACTCCTCGCCCTCACCGCTCTGATCACCGTGTGGTTTGCGGTCTTCGGCACGACGGGGCTCCTCCGGGAATCGAGCCCGAAAGTGACCATGCTCCTCCCGAGCCTCTATCTCACCATCCTCTTCTGCATGGAGGAGGGGCGCGCCCAGAAGGTGCTCCGCGGAGTCCTCATCGGCCTCATGATGTACAGCTACCACTATCACTGGACGCTGCTCTTCGTCTTCGAAGGCCTCCTCTTGCTCCACGCGCTCATCATCGAACGCCGGACCTTTCGCGAAATGGTACTACAAGGGGCGTGGATATGGGTCCCGCTCCTCCTCATTGCCCTCCCGTACGGCGGGAGGCTCCTCACACTCCAGGGGAATATGGTCGCAGCCGAGGCCTGGCGGCGGTTCGGCATGATCGGAACGCATCTGCCGACGGCGCCGCTGCTCCAGTTCACGACCGTCTCCTGGATCGCCGCCCTCGGAACACTGCGCCTCACGGGCTTGCTCCGGGGGAAACAGAGCCTCCTGCTCCTGCTCCTGCTCATCGCGGGCTTCCTCGCGGTCAATTCCAATATCATCACGGGGCGCGAGGCGGAGTTCGAGGGACACTACGGCAGAGTGATCCGGCTCTTCACGTGGACCGCGCTCTTCCTCTGCATGGGTACATTTCTCCCGAGTGTGTGGAAGCGATGGATCATCGTCGGATTGACCGCCATCATCGGACTCCATGCCGCCGTTTCCCTCCCCATGCTCGTGAACCGGGCCATCGATGACCATCGGATCTGGAAGGCATCGGGGAAGCAGCAGGTCTTCGACTGGCTCGCATCCTCGACCCCGAAGGACAGCGTCATCCTCGCGCCCTTCTCTGTCTCCTCGCTCGTCCCCGTGCTCACGGATGACTACTCCTTCATGAACTACGCCGCACGGTCGTTCTTCGTCAGCGATCAGGAATTACTGGAGCGATACCTCGTGCAGATCACTTTCTTCCCGCAGGACAAAGAACCCATCGATACCGGCGTGCAGCCGGTGTTCGGCAACTTCCCGGGAAGCACCTATTCCAAGAACAAGCGCATCCACCAGCTTCTCACTCTGTTCCACGTGCCTTTCTCTGCCACCATCGCCGACTTCATCCCCGACCAGAACAAACGTCGTCTCCTCGAGAATTTTTACTCGACGCCGGACTCCCGACTGGTTGCAAAAGCGCTTACAAAGTACCGACTGGATTACCTTGTGACGCCGTATGACTTCCCTCCGTCGCTCCAGCGCTCCTTCACGAAGCTGGCCCGTGTGGGTACGTACTGGATCTACGTGCCAAACTGGCGGAGTGAATAACCCTGCGCGTCGGCCATGATAAGAAAAAGCGGAACATTCTTCAGACCACTTCCCTCTGCTCCAAGCAAGTCTCACCGTATGCAAAAGTGGCGATTTTTTGGTATAATAGTGAGATTTCGCGAGACAGTTCTTGCGCCACACAAACACCAATCCCATGTCAATCGAAGCCTGCATCGCGCACGCCATCCACAAGGACCTCGATATTCTCGAGGCACTGCCGGAAGTCTATGAGCTCCCCCTCGAGCAGCTCGAGAACCACATCGAACACTACATTCAGAGCCTTCAGGACACCCTGGTGAAGACCATCAAGACCATCGGGGAACCCTACATCAAGGCAAAAGACGCCGCCGGCCTGTGCATCACGTGCCTGCGGGCAGGGGTGAATCTTCCGCCGGAAATGCTCCTCAAGATGTGCCGCACGATCCTGCAGCTCTCCACCATCGAAGCGAGATTCATCGCCGACAACGCCGAAGGAACGAGCGTGTACTACATGAAGCTGAGCCTAGCCGGATAAAAAAACCCGCAGCCGGGACGCAGCGTCCCGGTCGGTGGTCCGCCCCGCATCCGCGGGGCGTCTGCGACGCGGCGTCGCAGCTGCGGAAAATACAACAAACTACCGTTTCGAGAACTGCGGTGCCCGTCTGGCGCGCTTGAGACCCGGCTTCTTGCGCTCTTTGAT
Source organism: Candidatus Peribacteraceae bacterium (assembly GCA_041658365.1). Classification (GTDB taxonomy): domain Bacteria; phylum Patescibacteriota; class Gracilibacteria; order Peribacterales; family Peribacteraceae; genus 2-02-FULL-51-10. The sequence continues at coordinate 4,188 of JBBAAJ010000091.1, forward strand.
GCGGCTGTCGCGCCTCAGGAACCCCGCCTGCTTGAGGACCGCGCGCATCGCCGGATCCATCAACATCAATGCGCGGCTGATCCCGAGGCGGATGGCACCGCTCTGTGCGACCTTCCCCCCGCCCTGGACGAACGCCTGGACATCGACCTTCTTCTGCTGCTCGGTGAGTACGAGCGGCGCGAGCGCATTCTCCCCGAGCGTCGAGAAGAAGTACTTCGCAAGCGGCTCGTCATTCACCGTGACTTTCCCCTCGCCGTCCTGGAACAGCCGAACGCGTGCAATGGCAGTCTTGCGCTTGCCGAGGCCGTAGAAAAATGATCGATGCGCGGTCATACGATGGAGAGCGGGAAGGGGAGGGGTTTCTGGGCTTCATGTTCATGGGCGGATCCTGTAAAGACGTGGAGCTGCTTCAGCGTGTGCTGGCGGGTCGGGTTCTTGGGGAGCATGCCCTTCACGGCGAGCTCGATCACTTTCCCGGGCTGATCCTTCAGGAGACGTTTCATCGGCGTCTCACGCAAATTCCCCAGGTATCCCGCATGGCGGAAGTATGCCTTCTGCTCAGCCTTGGCTCCCGTCACTGTCACCTTGTCCGCGTTGAGCACGATCACGTGGTCGCCGCACCGCCAGTGCGGGACGAAGGACGGCCGATGCCGCCCGCGCAGGACTATGGCGATCTTCGCGCAGAGGCGGCCGAGAACCTGGTTCCGGGCATCCACGACGTACCACTGTGGCTGGGCCGGTTTGGGGAAGGAGGTTTTCATCGGAGAATGAGCATCAGGAAGCTTTCTTGGCTTTGCCTACCATGGGCATCACCGCATCCATGAGGATGAAATCCACGAGCTTCGCGCCGTCGCCCTTCCGCATGCCCACCGGCACCAAACGGGTGAAGCCGGAGGAACGGGATGCATAGCGCTTCTTCAGGACTTCCAGAACTTTCCTGCATGCGTTCCTGTCCGTCAGGATCCGGTTCATCTTCCGGATCGCGAGATCCGTCCTCTCGCGCTTGCCGACCGTGATGACCCGATCGACCAGCGCTTTCGCCACCTGGGCGCGTTTCTGCGTCGTCCGGACCTTCTCGTAGAGAATGACCGACGTGACGAGGTTCTTCAGGAGGGACCGCGCCTGGTGTGGTTTTCGCGCGAGCCGTTTGCTGTGGTTGCGATGGCGCATGGGCGATGGAGTATAGGGAACTCCGTGAAAACTGTAAGAGATTATTCTTCCGTGAGCTTCAAACCGCGGGTCGCGAGCGTCTGCCTCACCTCGTCCAGAGCTTTCGTGCCGAAACCGCGGAAGTTACTGAGGGTTGCCGGCGTGCACTTCACCAGTTGCTCGATGGACCCCACTCCCGCATTGATGAGCGAATTCAGGGTCCTCGGGGAGAGGTTGAGGATCTCGATCGGCGTATAGCTCTCTTTCACGACCTGGCGGTCCGTTTCCGGCGACACCTGGCTCGTCCGCGTGAAGTCGGCGACGAACTCCTTCTCCACCGTTTCCTGATCGAGGGAGAAGAAATTGAAGTAGTTGCTGAGGAGCTGGCTGGCGAAACGCACCGCTTCATCCGCCGTAAGTGAGCCGTTCGTGACGACCTCGATGATGAGCTTCTCCAAATTCGTCCGCTGGCCGACGCGAGTGGATTCCACCTCGAAGCGCACGCGCTCGACCGGGCTGAACACCGTATCAATGTGCA
>JBBAAJ010000092.1:0-5788 GCA_041658365.1 Candidatus Peribacteraceae bacterium
GTCCGGGTCGTTGGGATTCGTCCCGATCATGCGCTCGCGCATGTTGTTGAGGTCATCGTTGTCGCTGTCGATCGCGGCGGGGAGAATGGTGTCGCTCATCACGTAGCAGGTGTCGCCGCCACGGAAGATCTCCGCGATCGACGCATCCACTTCCGGTTCTGCCTGGTTCGTGCTGCGGAAAATCCCCAGAATGTCGTTGTCGGCCGGCGCGGGACGATCTCCCTGTGCAGCGCGCTCGCCGAGGGAGTAGAAAAATTGTCCGTCGTACATCTCCTTTCCGACTTTCCCATTCGCCTTATTCGATGCCTCGCGCCCGGAGTAGCAGTACCCCCAGTAGCGCAACTTGTCCGTATCCTGCCCGCCGAAGAACGTGATCCGCGTGATTCTGGTGAGTCCTTCCGGCACCGAGAAGATCACGTGCGTGTCCGCCGGGAGGGAAAATCCGTCTACCGCGCGATCCGCCTCGAAGCGCATCGTTGGGATGACGCCGCTCTGCTGCGGCGAAACCAGGCGGCCGGTGAGTGATGGGCCTTTCGTCTGGCGGAAGATCGCCGCACCCACGATGACTCCCGACACGATGAGGAGTGTCAGGGTCGCGTACTTGAACCCCGTGACGAGGTACGGGTGGGGACGCATCGAAGTATTGTACCACGAGAACGAAATTGGGGAAAGGCCTTAGGTAACCTAAAAAGCTTTTAGCTGTTAGCTGTTAGCGGATCATAACCAAATTGTGTGGAATATAATTTTGATAAATAAAAAGACTCTTCTACCACTGGAGCGGGTATCTACCCGCGGTTGACGATAATGGCTTAATCTTGCCGACCGCAGGTAGATACCTGCTCTGTATCATTTATATTTTTCTTGTCTCACATGCTTGGATTAAAGTTTCTCCACACAATTTGGCATTGATCCGGTAGTTAGTAGTTAGGGAAAAATTTGTTCCCAGCTACCAGCTACCAGCTACCAACTACTGGTACCGCTTCCCGCATCCGCCCGTCCGTTCTACTCTATAGCGCACATGGCAAAGGACTACTACGCGATTCTCGGCGTCCAGAAAACCGCAACGGAAGCGGACCTCAAGCAGGCCTACCGCCGCCTGAGCCGCGAGCTGCACCCGGACAAGCACAAGGGCGACCCGTCCGATCCGGCATCGGTCCGGGCGGGCAAAGAGAAGGAAGCGAAGTTCAAGGAGGTGAACGAGGCGTACGACGTTCTCTCCGACCCGAAGAAACGACAGGCGTACGATCAGTTCGGCACCGCCGACGCCGCCGGGTTCGGCGGCGGACAAGGTTTCTCCGGATTCTCGGGCTTCTCCGGCTTCGATCCCAGCGCGTTCGCCGGAGGCGATTTCGCGGATCTCTTCGAGTCTTTCTTCGGCGGAGGAGCCGGCCGGCGCCGCAGGGAAACCGATAACCGCGGGCGCGCAGTGGAAGTCGAACTCACTATTTCCTTCGCCGATGCCGTCACGGGAATGGAACGCGAAGTCACCCTCAGGACACACGTGACCTGCGCAGACTGCAGCGGCAGCGGGGGCGAGAAGGGAAGCAAGCTCCAGACCTGCAGCGAGTGCGGCGGGGCAGGAGCCGTCACCCGCACGAGCTCGTCGCTCTTCGGCATGATCCGGCAGAGCGTGCTCTGTCCCTCGTGCCGCGGAAGCGGGAAGGTCCCGGAGCGTTCCTGCAAGCGCTGCAGCGGGGAAGGCCGCACCATGGAACGCAAAACACTGACTGTCCGCATCCTCAAGGGGATTGATGACGGCCAGACCCTCCGTATCACCGGCGAGGGCGAGGCGGGGAGACAGGGGGGCGCAAGCGGTGACCTCCTCGTGCACATCCGTGTGGAGCCGGATAGCCGATTCCTCCGCGAGGGCGACGATATCCGCTCGACCGTGAAGGCCCCGATCACCGACGCGGTGCTGGGCGGGCGTCTCTCCGTCCTCACTGTTCACGGAACGATGGAAACGACGATCCCCGCTGGCACGCAACCCGGACAAATCCTCCGGCTCAAGGGGAAGGGGATGCCTGTCCTCAATACGAGCCGTTTCGGCGACCACTACGTCACGGTGAATGTCGAAATCCCGACGAAGCTATCGAGACGTGAGAGGGAGCTGCTTGAGGAATTAAAGAGAATAGGCGGGTAACGCTTCCGGTGGCATGAGAGCCATCTGAGAAGCTGTTAGGTTTTAGGTGTTAGGTTTTGGCCAATGGCAAAGCCCTAACAGCTGACACCTAACAGCTAAAAGCTGGATTTACACATCCAGATTCTCCAGCCCGTCGTCCACTACCTGATCAATGACCGGAGAGAGCTCCTGACCCTCAGCGAGCTTGTCCTCTTCCTTGAGCCGGATAACCACCTGGCGATAGTCGCCCTCTCCCACACTCTCGGTCGCGAGATCGGCGAGCTCCGGCGTATTCGCCACATGCATGTGCACGATGCGGCGGAAGTACGGGCTCATGGGCGAGAGCGTGACCCTTGCCCCTGTGCGCCGCACGAAGTCCGCTTTCGCCTCCGCGATCTTCTTCACCTTCTCCTCCTGCATAAGGCGGTAGCCGTCCACGTCGAGCACGAGGAACGGCGCGCGCTCGAGATTTTTGGCGGTACGGAGCATCGACTTCAGAAGGTGTTGGACGGCATTCAAAGTTTCGCCGTGCCAGCCGATGAGGCGGCTGGGCTCCGGGCAGACGATGTCCACGCGCGTGACATCGCCATCCTGCCGGACCTTCACCTCCTCGAAGGGAATGGCGAGCGCCGTGAGGAGCCGGCCGAGGGTCAGGGTGATCAATGCTTCCATGCCGGGGAAGGATAGCGGGAACGTTGGCGACGGGAAAGAGCGCACAAACGAACGAATGATGAATGAAGAATTATGAAGTATGAGATTTTGGTCTGTGATAACCATAAGCAGCCTTCATAATTCATACTTCGTAATTCGTAATTCATAAAAAGAGGCCCTCTTACGGAGGCCTCTCTTTGTTGATCATGACAGTCTTAACCTCTCAGCTTCGTTCGAGGTCACACGCGAACGGCGTCCTTGAGAGTCTTGCCGGCCTTGAAGGACGGAACTTTCATCGCCGGGATCTGGATCTTCTGGGTCGGATTCCTCGGGTTCACGCCCGTGCGGGCCTGCCTCTTCGAAATTCGGAACGTGCCGAAGCCGGTTATGGTGACATTGTGGCCCTTCTTGAGCTCCTTCGTGACCGTGGAGATCAGTGCCTCGAGGGCATCGGAGGCGGCGCGCTTGGTGATGCCTGCAGCATCCGCAATCGCAGCAATGAGGTCCTGCTTGGACATTGGGATTGGGGGAAAAAATAGAAAACAAGACCAGTTTACAAGGCAGATTGGCTAGTGCAAGCCAAAAATCTCTTGCAAATTTGTTTTGAACGTGATTCGGAAAATGAATTGGCTTATTTAAGCCAAAAAACGTGAACACATCCTGAGAACAATGCGGAAAAAACAGGGTGCATTTTAAGAATATTCCCAAAGATTAGTCAATGCTATTGGAAGATCGCAGTAAATGGCTAAATTGTTAAATGGCTAAATTGTTCGCAAGCGAAACGCATGTGGGATGCATGCAAGCAATTTAACAATTTAGCAATTTAACATTTTTTCAGTTCCCCTTTGACAAACCACGCCGCTTCATCAACCCTATGCGAGACCTCATGCCAAAACATTTAGTCATTGTCGAAAGCCCCACCAAGGCCAAAACCATCAAGCGGTTCCTCGGGAAGGATTACGCCGTGGAGTCGAGCATGGGACACATCCGCGATTTGCCGACCAGCGAACTCGGCATCGACACAGAACACGATTTCAAGCCGACGTACATCATCCCGAAGGAGAAGGCTACGGTAGTGAAGAACCTCAAAGCGGCGCTCAAGGAAACCGGGGATCTCTGGATCGCAACTGACGAGGACCGCGAGGGAGAGGCGATCGGATGGCACCTCCTCGCCGCGCTGAACGTGAAGCACCCGGAGAAGGTGAAGCGCATCGTGTTCCACGAGATCACCGAGGAAGCGATCCGCGAGGCTATCGCGCATCCCCGGACCGTCGACATGAAGCTCGTGCATGCGCAGCAGGCGCGGCGCGTTCTGGACCGGCTGGTCGGCTACACGCTCTCCCCGTTCCTCTGGAAGAAGGTGTACCGCGGCCTCTCCGCGGGGCGCGTGCAGTCCGTCACCGTGCGGTTGATCGTGGATCGCGAGCGCGAGATCCAGGCGTTCAAAGCACAGGAGTACTGGAGCATCACGGCGGCGCTGAAGAAGAACACCCCCCTTCGCTCCTCCCACCTTCGCCCAGCCTTCGCCGAGGCTTCGGCCGGCAAGCAAGGCTTCGGTGGGCAGGCCGGAGCTACGGAGGGGCAGGCAGGGGAAGAATTCACCGCCGAACTCAAGGAACGCGATGTGAAGCCGTTCGTCCCCTCCTCCGAGCGGGAAACGAACGACCTGCTCCGCGATATCCACGAACGTCCTTTCAGCGTGGAATCCGTCGAGACGAAGGAGATCAAGAAGACGCCGCCACCGCCCTTCACGACTTCCACTCTCCAGCAGGAGGCTGCGAGGAAGCTCGGCTTCTCCGTGAAGCAGACGATGGTGGTGGCGCAGCAGCTCTATGAAGGCGTGCATTTGGGGAAAGGAGCCGGGATTCACGGCCTCATCACGTACATGCGCACGGACTCCGTCCACTTGAGCGACAAGGCGCTCTCGGAGGCGCGGATGGCCATCGAGAAGCTCTACGGCCGCGAGTACATACTCGCTTCTCCCCGCACGTACAAAACGAAGTCCAAGGGCGCGCAGGAGGCGCACGAGGCCATCCGACCGACCGACCTGAGCCGCACGCCGGCTTCCCTCGCCGACACTCTCGATGACCAGCAGCTCAAGCTCTACACCCTCATCTGGAACCGCACCCTCGCCTCCCAGATGGCCACCGCGGAGATCCGGCGCGTCGGAGCGAACATCGCGGTCGCCGGGGAAGCCCACCGATATACGTTCCGGGCCACTGGCCAGACGATCCTCTTCGACGGCTTCCTCCGCCTCTACTACGAAGACAAAGATGAGGACCAGCTGGAACGCGAACGCCTCGCCGGAGAGACGGAGGGAGAGAAACTCCTCCCGCCCCTGAGCGAAGGCGAGCCGCTGACGTGCGACTCCCTGACACCGCAGCAGCACTTCACGAAGCCGCCCCCGCGGTACACCGAAGCGAGCCTCGTGAAGAAGCTCGAGGAGGAGGGGATCGGCCGGCCGAGCACCTACGCCCCGACGATCTCCACCATCCAGCAAAGGGGTTACATCAGGAAAGAAGGCAAGCAACTGGCGCCGGAGGACGTCGCTCTCACGGTAACCGATCTCCTCGCTGCACATTTCAAGGACATCGTTGATCTGCAGTTCACAGCCAAAATGGAACAACGTCTCGATGACATCGCCGAGGGAACGGAAGAATGGGTCCCCTTCATGCGATCCTTCTACGAGCCGTTCTCGGCGCTCGTCGCGGAGAAGACGAAGGAAATCCGGAAACAGGACATCATGAAAGACCGTGAGCTCGGGAAGGATGACGTGAGCGGCCTGCCGATCGTCGTGCGCACCGGACGCTTCGGCGCGTATGTGCAGCTCGGACTCTGGGACAAGGAGAAGGGGAAGAAGGCGAAACCCAAGGCCGTCTCGCTCATGAAGGGCATGAAGCCCGACACCGTGACGCTGGAGGAAGCCAAGGCGCTCCTCTCGTTCCCGCGGACGCTCGGGAGGAACGATGCCGGCAGCTCCATCGAGCTCCATCTCGGCCGCTTCGGCCCGTATCTGAA
>JBBAAJ010000093.1:0-5696 GCA_041658365.1 Candidatus Peribacteraceae bacterium
TGGGGCGTCATGGAAGAGGAAGTCCTGGAAATGTATCTCAAGAGACTTCGCGAATTTATCCGGACACAGCATGAGAAAAAGGCTACCTCTCTCCCACCCCCCGGGAGCCCCGAGTACATGATGTGCGCCGAGGAAGCGCTCCTGACACTCGAGAGAACGAAGTCGCTGGAACCGGATCTGGACGCCGCACGAAAAGACGCCGAAGCCATCGATGAATTCGCGCGTTCCCTCGCAGAGCGAATCCAGCGCCTGGATCCCGACAAGAAGATGAATGACCTCAACCGAATGCGGGAGATGTACCTGCCATACCTCAAGGGAAAAATCTCGCAGCGTCACCGCTGGAAAGTACGGTCGATGGGCATGAAAACATTGGAGAGTGACGCGCAGCAGATCGCGTCACTCGAGGCCATACCGTCTCTTGCCGCACGCATGCGGGAAGCCATCGAAGGCGCCGGCTCCATGGAGAACACCGAGCACACGTACAAGACATTGCAGGAACGCCTCGAGAGCGTCATGCAGGAATTGCCGCAGTACCTTCAGCACACGGTCTGCACGACACTCGGACTCTTAGATCGCCTCCGTCAGAGACAGTTCGATGTACGAAACCTCATCGCTGTAGCCGACGAACACAGGATCGAGGAAAGAGGGAGCAGAGCCTTCCGGAGCGCAGCCATCGAAGTGAGCGAACTCGAGAAAGCGCTCGCACTCCTCCGAAGCCTCTGGACCGATCCGGAGCTCACCCGAAGGATACCGTCTAGCGATGAGTACAAGACCGCCACCGGAGGATATGACTCGAACGGCCACTATGATTTTTCGAGCGGCGCCATCGTCATCAATTCCGAGAAGCTCGCAGAAACCGGCACGAAGGAGGAAAACGTGCTTCTACACGAACGAGGTCATGCGATCCTGGACATATTGACGCGGAGAACCGGAGTATTCGCCGGCCTCCTCGTAGCAAGCCATAGAGCACTCACCGAGACAGCCAGAGCGCAGGGCATCCAGGTGGAGGATTTGGAGCAGCGCCTGAAAGACGCGTGGATGATCCCAAAGGAAGCTCCGGAAGGTGACATGGGGCGGGATGTATTCATGCATGAGCTCCTGAGCCACTACAGTGACTGGCGCACGGGCCGCAAGCAAAGAGCGACTCCGGATGAACGCCGTCTTTTCTCGCTTCTCCAAGGCAAGGGGGAAGAAGAAAGCGGAGCAGGAACAGGACATGGTCCGGATTTCAAGCTCCACCAACCGGGTGACTTAGGGATAGACGAACTCGAGGCAGGAGGAGAGACGGAAGAGGGTCAAAGACCCCAGACAGCGGAAGAAAAAGAGGCTGGTTTGGATCCGGCGCAGGAACTGAAGAATATCGAGTGGATCATCGGGAGAATCGAATCGTTCCTCAAGGCCTATCCGCAGTACAAGAACGATCCGACGATCACGGAGTGGTTTCCGCAGCTTCAGAGAGGGTACGAGAGCTGCAAGGGGAAATTCGCCGCAGGGAGACATACCGCCCCGGGCTTCAACGAGAAACTTCAGTGGACGAGGAAGCTTGCGGAGGATTTCGACAAGGAAATCAGGGATATCGACCTCGACCGCATGGACCTCACGCGCGTACCGCGGAGTACCGCGGCGTCGCTGTGGATGCGGTTTACCAGGAACGTCGAGTGGATGAGCATCTCCGACATCATCGCGATGTTCCGCGACATGAAGGAGGACATCAGCCGCATGTGGAACCGCAGGAGCCAGGCCGCGCGCAGCCGGATGGGCGAGCGCATCACCGGCCTCATCCCGGAGGTCATCCCCTACTTCGGCTGGCTGAAGCACGATTTCCGCGGACGCGAGAAGGCTTCCGAGCAGGAGGAGATCGGAGTGTGGGAGAAACGATACGAAAAAATTGACGACGAGAAGTTGCTCATGATGCTCGGCAAGACGGACAGCAAGGACCAGGTGAGAGCCACCGTAAACCTTCTCACGAAGCGCGGACGCATGAATTTCGACTACAAGCCTTTCTGGACGACGCTCGAGCGCCTCTCGCGCTACTCGATGCCGCACGGCCCCTGCAGGCGCGACAACCTGCTACGGAACACCTACCTCCAGAAGCTCATCACCGACATCTGGGGAGAGAAGGACATCTTCGAGCACTGGAAGACCACGAACGACGGCGGAATCAAGACAGGAAAGGACAGCTTCCAGGCGACATGCGACGACCTCTCGAGCGTGAGCGGCGGGCTCGCGGGAAAGCTCCGACAGCTCCTCGAAAACCACATCAAGGAGCAGAAAGGCAGCGAACTCTCGAAGGAGGCAGAGGTAAACCCGCACCTCTACGAGAAGGTGCTCAACTACGCCATGAAGAACGGCAAAATGAACATGGAACAGAAATTCTTCTACCTGATACAGGGAATCGCGCACGGCATCATGAACGTGGACCGGCTGCGCGGTTTCACCGGCGAGCAGGGAGAGGTACTCAACTCTTTCCCATTCATTGATTACTTCTCGAACAAGAACAACACACTCCCGGAGATCGAGAAAATCGCAAGTCGCATCGGCACACCCGGCCAGATCGAGCCCGACTACAGGACAACCTACTTCCTCTACCAGGAGGTCACGCAGACCAAGTCGGCACAGGACCGCATGGAGAAGGCGCTCAAATTCGTGCAGAACATTGACCACGAGGATATTCCGATGCTTTTGAGCGCACTCGACTACAACAACGTGGAGAATCTCGTTAGCTTCTACTCCGGTACCACCTGGAAGGTTTCTCCGCCAGCATTAAAGAACGGCTATGTGGGATACAACACCGTTTTCCAGTACTACGCGACGCGCGCGAGAATGTACCTCGAGGGAGTGCCCGGAGCAAAACCGCTGACACGTGCGGAACTGAATAAACTCGCCATCCTTCTCGCCGCCTTTGTCCACTACGACAACATCGTCACGGCTTCAACAAATGCCGGGGCAACGATCGGGAGACCAACACTGAGCTGGGACGCGATGAACAATGCGGAACCCGTATCCGGAGACAAACCAACGAGTGTGTATCGGAACAATGTCATCCAATTTGCCTCCAAACTTGCCCACAAAGCAAACATCAGTTCAGTCAATGACATAGAAATCGACAAAGTAATCGGCGTACATCGGAAAGATGATGCAAGCATGGCCGAGATAAAAGATGAAACCGTCCAAAAGAAACTCGGTGAAAAAGCAACGCCGGGAGAACTGGGATCCAGACTTTCTCAGGCGCTGACACATGACCCAATGGATGCTATGGCCTTCCTCGCACAGTTCGCGGAAGGAACATTCCGCCCGGAGAGGTGCAAACCGGAAACGGGCGAAGGATTCCTCTACAACAACATCAAAAAAATCGCGAAAGACTGGGCATAGGCTCACCCCGTGCTCCCGAACCCGCCGCGGGTTTTCGCGCCATGTTCATCCACCTCCTGCCACTCCGCGCGCTCGATTTTGACAAACAACCCCTGTGCGATGCGCTCCCCTCTTTCGACCGTGACCGGACTCTCCGTAACGTTTTGAACCTGGACGAATATTTCGTCTTTCGGACCATGATAATCGTGGTCAATGAGTCCCAGTGAATGCGGACAAATCAGCCCCTTCTTTCTCGGCATGGACGACCGGGGGAGAATCAAGAGCGCGAAGCCCTCGGGAACCTTCACGATCACATTCCCCGGAACGAGGCCGAAGGACTTGGGAGCTATGATCGTCGTTTCACGGGTAATCAGATCAAATGCGGCAGAGCCGGCAGTGTGGTACTGGGGCAATGGTAGGGCCGAATCGATCCGTTGAATCTGAACACGCATGTGGTCATTGTTACATTGTTTCATTGTTACATTGTTAACCTGCTATTGGTAAATCTCATTAAACTATGAATATCCCTCGGCAATTTTTGAAGTTCTGAAAAAATAAAGGCGTATTGTTTCATGGAAAGCAACTTACGCATTTTTGCTTTCTCATTCCAATCAAGTGATTCTTTAATAGATCCATAACTATAACGATAAAACTGAATTTTCTCTTTCTTTGTATATCTTCCGAACCCTTCGGCAAGATTTGCCGAGATAGAATCGACTGCACGTACAAACTGTTTTCCGACAGTATCCCGTTCAAAATAGTTCCACCGCACGACAATGTCCCAAACATAGTTCGAAAGATGAAACACCGTTTTGTATGCACTGATGTCATTCAGCTGTAGAAAGCTCTTCTCATCAGCCGCAATTGTTGCTTCTACAACCATACGTCTCGCTTGCGAACAATGAAACAATGTAACAATGTAACAATGCAGTAAATGACCGATTCGCGATCATTTACCAATTTTCTTCCTCATGAACGTCGGCACCTCGAGCTCCTCCTCGTTCAACTGCTGCCCGGCGAGCCTGATGACAGCTTCGTCCGTGCGTTCCGCCTTGGCGGCCGCGTCGGATGAGGTCCTCCTGAAGGACGGCAGCGTCTTGAGTATCGGTGTCGCAGATGACAGGGACATCGCGTCCTTCTTCTCGTCGAAACCGGTGGCGATCACCGTGCACTTCACCTGGCCGGTGAACGCGTCATCAATGACGGCGCCGAAGATGATGTTCGCCTCCGGATCCGCCGCCTCGGTGATGATGCGCGCGGCCTCGTCCACCTCGAACATGCTGAGGTCGTTGCCGCCGGTGATGTTGAAGAGGATGCCCTTCGCGCCGCTGATAGAGAGCTCCAGGAGCGGGCTGTCGATGGCCGCGCGCGCCGCCTCGGCCGCACGGCTATCACCCGTGCCGTAGCCGATGCCCATGAGCGCGGAACCGGCGTCCTGCATGACCGAGCGGACGTCCGCGAAGTCCACGTTCACGAGCCCGTGCTCGGTGATGAGGTTCGCGATGCCCTCGATGCCGTGGCGGAGGATTTCGTCCACGATCTGGAATGCCTCCGTGAGCGGCGTCGTCTTGTCGATGAGGGAGAGAATCTTGTCGTTCGGAATCGTGATGAGCGTGTCCACCTTCCCGCGGAGAGCGTCGAGCGACTCCTCCGCCTGCTTGCGTCTGCGGAGCCCCTCGAAGCTGAACGGCTTCGTGACCACGCCGACCGTGAGGACGCCCATGCTGCGCGCGAGCTCCGCGATGTAGGGAGCCGAGCCCGATCCCGTGCCTCCGCCCAGACCCGCCGTGATGAAGACCAGATCCGCACCCTCGATGACCTTCTTGAGTTCCTCGGAGCTCTCTTTCGCCGCCTGGAGACCGATGTCCGGGTTCGCGCCCGCGCCGAGCCCCCGCGTCGTGCCGCGGCCGATATTGACCTTCGTCGACGCCGGGCTGTGGAACAGTGCCTGCGCATCCGTATTCACGGCGATGAACTCCACGCCGTTCACCTTGCTCGTGATCATGCGCGCAACGGCATTGGAGCCGCCGCCGCCGATGCCGAGCACACGGATGACGGCGCTCGGAGCCATGTCCGGACGCACCTCCTGATACCCCGTGGAGGGACCCGCGTCATCGTCACCGCTCTTGGACGAAGAAGAAGAGGCTTGGGAACTCTTGGAACTGAAGAGACCGCCATTCGAGCCCGAGGAGGAGCCCCGCGAGCCGGAAAAGAGGGAGCGCAGCGTGTCGGACATGGGAAAAGGGGGAAACGGGGGGTTACGGGAGGAGATTCTTGAACCATGAGCCGACCTGGCCGAAGGCCCGCCGGACGTCGAAATTCGCCATGGAGAAACCGGTCCGGCG
>JBBAAJ010000094.1:0-5582 GCA_041658365.1 Candidatus Peribacteraceae bacterium
GTTCGACGGTGGCACAACGCAAATTGATCATGTTCTGGTCTCCAAGAGCGGCATATTTGTGGTCGAATCGAAGCATTACAGTGGTTGGATCTTCGCAAACCCTTCCTCGCCCACTTGGACTCAGGTTACCTTCAAGCAAAAGTACAAGTTTCAGAATCCGCTACGCCAGAACTACAAGCACATCAAGGCCATTCAGCAGGTTTTGGACTTCGTTCCATCCGAGCACATTCATTCTCTGGTCGCGTTTACCGGTGATGCTAAGTTCAAAACCGAGCGGCCTACAGGAGTCTTTGACGTCACGGGCTTAGTGCAGCACATAAGGCAATTCACCAGCGAGGTCCTAACCGAGAATAGACTTCAGTTCTGTGTTGGCCGCATGGAGTGCCATCGTAAACTCATTTCCGGCCAAACGGATGTTGAGCATCAAGCATATCTCAATCGAAAGTACGGCGATGCAACCTAACAAATCGTTCGAGAGGGACGCCGCAAAAAAGCGCGGCGCCCCTCAACTCAAACGTTCGCCCGACCAAAATGATGCCTTGACATCACGCTGCATGATGCTATTATGACATTATGAGAACAACACTTATCATAGACGACGATGTCCTGGACAAAGCGAAAGCCGTTGCGGCAAAGCTCCGTGCGCCCTTTCGGCGCGTGGTTAATGAGGCGCTACGCACCGGATTGCAGATAGTTGAAGATACGCCGCCGCGAACTCGATCCTATCACACCCGTCCCCACAAGATGGGGCTGAAAGCCGGGAGGAATCTGGACAACATCCAGGCGCTCCTATCTCAGATCGAGGGGGAAGATCACCGGTGATCCTCGTGGATGCCAATGTCCTCTTGTATGCCGAAGACCAACATAGTCCTCACCATGTGATGGCACGCGAATGGTGGGATGCTCAGTTGTCTGGGGTCTCGCCAGTGTGCCTTTGCTGGACCGTCCTTGGTGCGTTCATCCGTATCGGCACGAATCCGCGTGTCTTTGAGCACCCCCTGTCTCTCGATCAGGCGCTCTCTCGTGTGCAAAGCTGGTTGGATCAACCCTGCACGCGCATTATTCATCCTACCGACCGGCACTGGATCGTCTTTCAAAAAATGTTGACCGAAGGCCAGGCCGTCGCAAACCTTGTGACCGACGCGCACCTGGCCGCTCTGGCTAGTGAACACGGCTGTGAGTTGATCTCCACCGATACCGATTTCTCACGCTTTCCTGGGATCAAGTGGAAAAACCCATTGAAGTAACTAACATTCTGGCGAACCATCGCTTCCACCGTACGTTTTTGCCGGGGCGGCAAAAACGCCGGTGAAGCGTGCCGATGGCTCGGACGCTTCGCGCCGAGCCATCGGCGCGGCTGATTGCCATCCGCTTTTGTCCTGGCGCTTCGCGCCAGTCCATCAAGCGGCTGCAGCGGGCAGCCGTCCCCGCGAGCAAGCTCGCGTGTACGTCAGCCGCTGATCCGCAGCGCCGTTATGCCCCCCCGTGCCGAAGGCGGTGCGGGGAGTCAAATCGCGGTGAATCCTGCTTGACAATATGTAATCGAACGATTACACTTCTGCAATGTTCTCGATTAAGCCTTTGCCCGAATTCACCGAATGGCTGGACGGCCTGTCCGATGTGGCGGTGCGCGGGGTGGTGGTGGCGCGCATAAGCGTCTGGAGCGCGGCTTGATGGGGGACGTGGAACCGGTTGGCGGGGGCGTGTTGGAGCTTCGTATTCATGTGGGCGCAGGCTGGCGCGTGTATTTCGTGCAGCGCGGCGCGCAGGTGATCGTGTTGCTCGCGGGCGGATCCAAGCGTACCCAGAAAACCGACATCAAGCGCGCCAAGGCACTGGCTGCGCGGCTGGATTGATTGAAGGAGACAACAATGACCCAACGCATCAAGGTGGCAGACCTGCCCGAGTTCGACGCAGCGCCGTATCTCGACAGCAAGGCGGCGATTGCGGCCTATCTGACGGACATTCTGAAGGCGAATGATCCGGCCTTGCTGGCGGCCGCATTGGGCGACATCGCCCGGGCGCGCGGCATGAACGAGATCGCCAAGGCATCTGGTCTCAGCCGCGAAGCCTTGTACAAGGCGCTCAGGCCCAATGCGAAACCGCGCTACGACACCATCGCAAAGGTTTGCGGGGCGCTGGGGGTGCGGCTGGTGGCGCAGGCGATTCATGTTTGAGCCTTCGCTGTCAAAGGCATAACACGGCGGTCAAGCGGACGGCGGAAAAGCACCGCCGCCGCTTACCAGCCCGTTGGCCCCATAAAATAGAACCATTCATTCGTGGCTAACGTCTGACAACACGTCTGGCTTTTGCCGTTGACGTGCCGAGCGGCTACACGTATAGTACACGTATAGAGGAGGTATGCCATGCAGAAGAAATTGACCATAACTATTGATGAAGAGGTTTATGAGGGGCTCCACAAGACCATCGGCCCCCGAAAAATAAGCAGATTTGTCCAGGAAATAGTCCGCCCACACGTAGTGCGCCCAAACCTCGATACGGCCTACGCTGAAATGGCCAAGGACAAGAGGCGGGAAAAGGAAGCCGCGGAATGGGCCGAGATTACCCTTTAATATTTATTAGAAAAGAGCCAACAAGGCAATCCAATCGGCTCGTTACTGACGGGTAAGAAGGCCTCCGCTCATAACTGATTTTGATGGTCACCCGTTCAGCCTCTCGCGGAATTCATCAGGGGTAAAACGGTATTCCTGAGTACCGTAGCACTCGACGGCAAAGGAAGCGCATACACTGCCCATTCGGGCGCATTGCTCAATGTCCTTGCCCTGGACAAGGCCGCTGATCAGGCCACCCCTGTAGGAATCGCCGGCGCCTGTCGGGTCCTCTACCTTTTTTGCCTTGACGGGGAAAATGCCGATTTCAGAGTCCGGCATGGAAACCTGTGAACCCAGCTCTCCGAGGGTCGTGATGATCGTCCCGGCCAGCCCCAGCAGGGCTTCCTTGTTCAAGCCGGTCTTGCTGATGATCAGGTTCAACTCGTAATCATTGACGATGAGGATCTTGCACCCCTCCATGGCCCGGACCAGTTCTTTTGCCTCCCAGATGGGCAGCGATTGCCCGGGGTCAAATATGTAATCGATTCCTTTGGCTTTACAGGCATTTGGGTAATTCATCATGTCTTCAAGATTTCCGGGAGAGACGATCACAATGGTTTCTTTGGGCGGGAGCTTGTCGAAGTCCAATGCAGAGGAATATTTCATGGCCCCGGGGTTGAATCCGGTGATCTGGTTGTCGGCCCGGTCGGTGGTGATATAGGCGCCAGCCGTGAATTCTTCATCGATGATTTTGACGTTTTCCGTGGAGATCCCGTTTTTCGTCAGCCATTCGAAGTACCTTTGATAATCATGGCCGATCGTGGCGGAGATGACGGGTTTTTCGCCCATCAGCGTGAGCGCATAGGCAATATTGCCCGCCGTGCCGCCGTATTTTTCCTTCATGCCGGTTACCTGGAAACAGACGTTTAAAGCATGGATTTTGTCGGGCAGGATGTGATCGGAGAAGTATCCCGGGAAAACCATAATTCGGTCATATGCCAGTGATCCGGAAACAATGATGTTCATGCGTACAAGCCTTTCAAATCGATTCGCGGTAACCATAGGTAATATCGGGTGGGGTGTCAATTATTTATTGCGATGTTTCCCGGTATTGCTTGACATGCAGCTTCGCATTTCGTACATTCATCCCGCCTAAAAAATACAATCATCAAAGGAGAACCCATGACGCCAATCTATCACTTTGAACATGTTCATATCCTGAGCAGAGATCCGAAGGCTACCGCCCAGTATTTCCACAAAATGTTCGATGCAAAAATCATCGAAGCCGTTGAGCCTGACGGAAAACCAAGGATCGACGTGGAGATGAATGGCCTGCTCATCTTCATTTTCCTGGTCGGCCCCGAGGAAAACCTCCCGGCCAGTCCCGCCGGGCGTTACGTCGGCCTCGATCACTTCGGGCTGCGGGTAGACAATCTGGATGAGGCGGCTGCCGAGTTGAAGCGGCGGGGAGCGGAATTTGTGGTGGAGCCCTTCATGAAACGGCCCGGCCTCAAGATCTCCTTTATCCGCGGTCCTGAAAATGTTCGGATTGAATTGCTGGAACGTAGCTGATCTCCGAATAGGAAATGAAATCATGAAAACCTATGAACAGATCAACGATCGCATCGAATCCGGGAAAGCCGTTGTGCTGACGGCCGATGAGATCATGGATTACGTGGACAAAAAGGGGCTCAAGGCCGCGGCCAAAGAAGTGGATGTCGTCACAACGGCCACATTCGGCCCGATGTGTTCGTCAGGCTGCTTTTTGAACTTCGGACATTCCAAGCCGAAGATTCGGATGTCCGAGGCATGGGTCGCCGATGTTCTGGTTTACACGGGCCTCGCCGCCGTGGATGTCTACCTGGGGTGCACACAGCTTCGCCACGGAGACCCGGCCAACATGTATCCGCCCGGTGAGTTCCGGTATGGCGGCGGTCACGTGATCGAGGATCTCGTGGCGGGGAAAACGCTCCAGCTCTTCGCCCTTTCCTACGGCACGGACTGTTATCCACTGAGGGAGATCCGCACCTACTTCTCCATCCAGGACCTGAATCAGGCGATCATGGTCAATCCCCGAAACTGCTACCAGAACTATAATGTGGCTATAAACCGTTCCGACCGAACGATATACACCTACATGGGCAAACTCGAACCCGATCAGAAAAACGGAAACTACTGTTCTGCGGGCCAGCTGTCGCCTCTGCTCAACGATCCCTTCTATGAAGCGATCGGCGTAGGCACGCGCGTCTGGTTGGCCGGCGCCCACGGACATGTGTACGCGGAGGGAACGCAACATGCCGGCGGCGTCGCCAGAACGCCGGACGGTGTGCCGATGGGCGGAGCGGGAACGCTGGCGCTGACCGGCGACATGAAGCAGATGCGCAAGGAGTTCGTGCGGGGTGTCAGCTTCAGCGGATATGGGGTTTCGCTTGCGCTGGGGATCGGAATCCCCATTCCCATCCTCAATGAAGAGGTCTTGAGGCGAACCTGCGTGCGCGACCGGGACATTCTGGCCCCGGTGGTTGATTACGGCGTCGATTATCCACAAAATACGGGCAACGTCATCGGTCACGTCAGCTACGAGCAATTGCGTACCGGCCAGATTCAGGTCGACGGCAAGACGATAGAAGTCGGTTCGTTGTCTTCCTACCCTAAGACATTGGAGGTTGCGAATCTGCTGGCGGATGAAATCCGGCGGGGAGATTTCCAGCTTGCCGCTCCGCTTGCCCCTCTGCGTAAAGACACAAAAATGAAGCCGCTTGTAAAGAGGGGGAAGACCCGATGAACGACAATTCCGTGACCAAAAAATTGATGTTCTACTTTCCCAAATGCGAATGTGACAAGCCGATCATTTACCACCTGGTTAAAGATTATCATCTCATCGTCAATGTCTATCGAGCAAAGGTGACGCCGGAAGAGGAAGGGTACCTTGTGCTGGACGTCACGGGCACGGAAGAGGCGATCCAGGGCGCAATCGATTTTGTAAAGACCTTCAACGTCACGGTCAATTATTCCGGGAAGGGGGTCGCG
>JBBAAJ010000095.1:0-5494 GCA_041658365.1 Candidatus Peribacteraceae bacterium
GTACGACCAGTCGTTCCTTGTAACCCCCCTGGGCGTCATCAAGCTCGATCATCCGGGGGGGACGCAGAACAAGGTGGGGTTCGGGAGGATTTTGAGTGACGGCGCAATCGTGAATTGGGATCTGGCTGCTCATCCCAGGCTGGAGTTCGTGTTGTATGCGGATGAGGAGATGACCGTGATGCTGGATCGTCTGGTGTTCGAGGGAGACAGAGGGAACGGAAGCTTCGCGCTCCTCACGGAACAGAGGACGGAAGCGAGGGAATGGGAGACGGAGCCGGGCATGCAGGTGCTTCTGACGGAGAGAGCCAATGTGACGCTGGCGGTGGAGAGCCCCATGGCAGGAGCGATTCTGGAGCTCACGGGGGGAGGGTTCCTGGGGAAAAAGGTACTGAAGGAGGGATTCTCGACCCCAACACTCACGATGGACGGGACGAAACCGAGCGGAACGTATGAAGTGCTGCTTCTGGATCGGCCGAACGGGACGATTCTCCAGAGGGTTAGGGTCGTGTGGGACAAGGAGGGGAAGAAGCTGAGTGCCTCAGAACCGCTTCAGGCGTTCGTACCGAAGGCTTCGGTAAGGGCAAGCGGGGCACTGAGGAGTACTGATCCACTCGATTCGACTCGTGGTTTCCAAGCGGTGTTCGGAGCGCTCAGTGAAGAGGTGGCGCAGGTGATGGCAGTGGATCGGGCAATCGAGACGCAGCAGAAGAAGGCGCAGGTGGGAGGTGCGTCGGTGATCAAAAGTGGGACACTGGATGGCGCGCCGGCGAAGGCGATCGAAGCTACACAGAGAGGGAATCTGATGGCGCTCGCGGCACAGGCGGATGAGAGGTTTCAGTTCTCGCTCGATCCCGACAAGTTGTGGGTGAAGTTTTTGGAAGTGTTGCCGGGTTGGAGAGAGGAGAACAAGACTCAGACGATGAAGCAGATGAATTTGTCGGAGAGTAACTTCTACTACTACCGGGGAGCGGAGTTCGATTACTACCGGAAGTTCATCGATGGGTACAACGAGGCTGTGGGAAGGATGCTGGAGGCGGGGATGAACGCGATCCTCACTGCACGGGCAGGTGGAGATGCGGCACCGCATTTGAAGCAACTGGACGGCATCCCGGCGGAGTACGGAGTGGTGATGGACAGGCTCTCTCTCCTCAGGATCAAGCTTCCGGATCGCTGGGTGATCCTGGAGGCGGCGGAGGCCATATTGGAGAACAGTGCGGCGGAGCTCGTAGTGCAGCAGAGAGCGTCGGAAGCGAGGGTTCAGGGAGAGGAGAAGAAGTTCAACAATCCGGGGAATTCATTCGCGGGGAGCGGGGAGGCGAGCAACCCCACGCAGGTGATCGGCGCGGCGAGGCAGAGCTTCATCGATCAACTGAAGGCGAAATATGCGGTAGAGCCGATGTATGGGGAGGACGGGGTTACGGTAGAGGGGAGAGGCGGGGTGCTGTACGCGGATATGGGACCAAAAGATAATCCAGTGCGGGTTGCAGGTTTAAATGATATCGAGGGTCTCGGCATTCGTTCGGCAATCGATACTCATAACCTGGAAACAATCGACGGAAAATGGCCGGGGACGGAAACGGTTCATCCTCTCCATAACGGTGTATCCGCCATAACCTTTACCCTCAACGAGAAATCGATGGTCAATTTCTGGGTGGATACGGGAAGCCTGGGGGTCCTTACCGCGCCGCTTTCACAGGGTCGAGCTCAGCCGGACATAGCTCTTTCTATCGGCGGAACCGGACTGAATGGAACTGAATACACATCGAATAAGGTGGGCAAGCCGGATGCCGGGGAATCCGTAAGCCTTTCTCTCCCTGCCGGTACCTATACGCTTCTGGTTCGGGATTATACGGATTACACAACGGCATCGAGGAATGCGGACGAAGTCAATTCGCTCCGCTTGCCCGGAGTGGATGTGGGCATCAACATCAAGCCCTACAAGACTCAAAGAATCGAGGGAAGGATGAGCATCCCGGGGAGAGACGTGACGATGCCCGTGAGTATGGGGGTGGCGACATTTAAGAGTAATGGAGAACGCGAAAATGACCTGTCAAAAATTCCGCAACTCGACCCCTCCAAGCCCGTGTGGGTGGGGATTCATGGAATGGATAGCAACGAACAGGGCGGTATCGAGAATATCGCAAGAGAACTTACTCAGTATCCTGGAATGCAAGTCGTAACAATCAACTGGGAACAGGCTGCACAAGCGATTCTGAAGTCGGGTAATGATGCGCCCTGGACAAAGGCTGTAGGTGAATGGGTGGCCAGACAATTGATTGCAGCAGGCTTTAATCCCAGCCAAATCAATATCGTAGGCCCCAGCCATGGCACTTATGCTGCATTCGCACTGGCAAGTGAAGTCATGCGTCTCAAAGACGGCGCACAGATTAACGCACTCATTGCGCTGGATCCTGCAGGGAATGTCCCGGCACTCAGCGGTTTCACGGTTGGAAGCATGGATTTTGCACAGGTATCCAGAAATTCACTAGCCATTGAGGGGAGTCTGGGGGCAGGAAACAATGCACTTGCAGCAACAGCTGACATTGCTTTCCAAGTTGATTCTGCATCAACAATCGCACCTTGGACGGAGCACAGTCTTCCGGAAGGAACATTTGCTAAACTCCTTGCAATCGGTAGGATAATGCCTTCGCAGTTGCCACCGTCTCTTCGCATGCAAAATATGCTCACTGCCGCAGATCGGCAGGAAATCAAACTCCAGCAAAATGTATTTAGGGACTACTACGAAGGCATCATTAGAATAAATACACGCAATGCTATTGACGCTCATGGCAACCCATATCTCGAGGCTCTGCCTGTGTGGATTCAAACAAGGCCGCAAGGACAACAAACCGATGATATTCGTAGAATAATCCCACTCGATGAGACTATTTCCTGATTCTCTAATCTCTTATGTTTTCTTTCCTTATCTCGATTGCTAAAGATCTTCTAGCCTCCAGTATAAGGTTCGCGAAAGCAGCCGCCATGATATGTATGGCGGCTGTGTGTATCTTCTTCGCAACGCCTATTCTCCTGACTTTGCTTGGCTACAAAGTGAATGCAAGCGTAACAGAAACTGCAAAAATTGGAGCAGAAAAACATAAAGTGGCAGAGTGTGACAGAATCATCAGTTATGGATTATTTGGACCACCAAGCGGTGAAGTACGTAGGATGTGTATTCGTAAATATGCGGAAATTACCCAGGATCCCACAGCGTGCGAGCTACTAATGCCGAGCAATTACGGTTGGGACTGTCTGGGGACAGTCGCGAGCTTGCTCAATACCGGATTCGGCTGTTCGAGCTACGCATCAGGAGAAATCTACTGTTCGTCGGGGGTGCGTGGAAGAAACATTGGCGTTGATGATTGCAAAAAGTATAAGGAGGCGGATCTGAAATACTGGTGCTATGGAGAACGGACACGAACGCTCGCGGGCGTTTATGACTGCGACAAGATTCCCGCCGATCCCCTTATTCTGAGAGAGGAATGCCAGCGATGGCATGCCTATAAGCTGAAAGATGCTTCGCAATGCTCCCCGATACGCGACGACAAGCTCAGGAAGGTCTGTGAGCTGAAAGTGAAGTACCGCGGCTCCGGCTCTGCGGCTCCATGAAAGTGTTCCTTAATGCGAACTTTTGTTTGACATATCTGTTTTCTATTATATAGTAGTTTTCTATGTCCAAATCCAAGTTCCCGGAACATCTCACGTTGGACAAGAGGGCAACCAATGAGATGGATGCGAACGGCAACGAGCATGTGTGGATCCCTTCACCAAATGAGCAGGCGCAATGGCTGAGGATGAGCATCCAATCTCAAGCAGAAATCACACGTCAAAACGATGGAGCATCGTCGCTTGCAGTGCGAATCCAGGAGTACAGAGAGTTCAAACGAACGCTAATGCAAAGACTGCTTCGAGCAACGCCGGATAACGTGGTAGATGCTCCGATCGGGAAAGAAGGCACAAAAGTTCCTCTCTCGGTACTTGGTAAATCCCGAAAGGCCCTGCTGGTCTGGGCCGAGCAGAATGGCCTGCAGCTCGATCCTGCCGCTGTTTCCAATCTCTTCCCCAATATCACCGCACAGCAGGAATTGTTTGATGCATGGCTTTTAGAGTTAAATACTGAAGTTTCTTTACAAGAGCACAATTTACCTGGGCAAATGCACCAGAGTAAAGAAATGCGTGAACTTGCCGCAGAACGCCAGAGACTCCAGTCAGCATTGGACGAGGCTATTAGCCTCAATCTTATTACGTTGGAACAATTTGGAGATCCCTCAGATAAAGAATGCCTTATTTTGCCATCATATCACTGGACTGAGGATGACATCTTTGGAAGATTTCAGAATGCCGAAATAGAAAAGGCGACAGCTCTTTCACAATATCAAATGTTTGCTTTTTCTTATCTTTTACAAAAGAATAATTTGAGCTCTCCATTATTTATTGAAGGACTTGAAGTAGGGTCTAAACCAAATCGGTTGCCCTACACAGTTTTAGCAGATGCTCCAGTATCTATATATTCTCGAGATGGACAAGCCGTTCTTTTTGAAGATCCTAATTATTTTATGAAAGTTGCAAATCCCCAAAGAAGGGGTTGTGTATTAAACTTTTCAGATTTCACTTGCTACGAATACATTCAAGGATCTCATGATCCTGCAGTTGTTGCAGAAGTACAACAGTTCTTAGAGAATGAGATGCAGCTACTCCGTGCTTCCGCCATTGCATATTATCCTTCGGGTAAATTTGAAGGACCGCCTCAAGCTGTGAAGGTGGATGGGAAAATAAAGATTTTATTCAACGGAGTCCTAAGAGATCCTAAGATGGTCGTAAGTGAATGTGATGCCGGGAACGAAGCATATCGACGTTATCAAGAAGGTATCCGAAAAATCGCCGAACTTCGGGAACAGGAGATAGTAAAACGTTTTACCGAGGTTCCACCTGTAGTAATTCCAATGGCTTGGATGGGGCTTGCGCATGCTGAACCTGTTAGGAAGTTATGTTTAAAACAAGACATTAGAGTCTGTATGGTAATTCCCAACGCAGTACTTAATCGGGTGCGAGAGATTCGCTCTTCACCAAAACGAACACCTACTAGAACACAAACAGAAATGCTCCGGGATTTTGCTGCAAAATACATTCAGCAAGGTTCCCCCTGAACAATTGCTCTCCCTCCGTTTCGCTCTCCCTCGGAACCTGTCTAATGGCCTTTACAAGGCATAAAACAGATTTAATTTTCGATGGATGACTACTCTCTGTCCGCACGCTTACCTAAATATCCACTCTGCCTAGCCAGCCTTCACCTTCGGCCCCTCCTCCCCCTTCCTGATCAGCGGAAGTTCCACGAAGAACGTCGTCCCCTTCCCCTCGGTGCTCTCGAAGCGGATGGAGCCGCCTTGCACCCCGCCTGTTTGAAGAAACCCCCCTCACCCCTCCACCACCCCCTCCTTCATCAACCGCTTCAGATCCTTCTCGAAGGTCACCATCCCTTCCTGTGTGCCGGTCT
>JBBAAJ010000096.1:0-5448 GCA_041658365.1 Candidatus Peribacteraceae bacterium
CCGGAAACTCCGGAACTCTCTCGACATCCATCAGAAACTTTCTGACGATGAAGGTGCCTCCAGCGGACGCTCCGGCAATGATCGTAGATCAACCATGTCTTTCAACATACAAGGTGCCCCGCGCAGCGGGGCGGAGTGAGGACGGTAGGCTACAGAGTCAGTGCGCAGTTCCAAGGAAAGCACTTGCAGATTGACGAGAATAATGGTTCGAAAGAATTTGGCTTATATAAGCCAAAAAATACTGAAAAAGGATGAATCTTCTGTCAAGAAGACAATTTATCCATCCCTTTCCGCTGTCCGGATTGACGAAGGCATATATATGCAGACCATGATCAACATCTTAGATCAACAGAATTCGTGTATTTGCAGCGGAGATTCGTGAGCGGATGCAGGGCAAATATTCGGCTCAGGATACAGAAGAAACGGCATCCAAAAGCGGCATAATGGAGATGGTTTCCCCTGTAACAACAGGAGGAAAGGTACGTTTCCCTCTTTGCATGAATAGAGGTCGGGCGGCCTTGCCTCGAGAGAGGTTTCGCCGCTAGGATCTCCCCGATCAGGCCATCGCTGCCCGAAGAAAAGGCGAGGTGGCGGTCGCAAGACACTGGTCCGTGCACGCTCCTTCACGTACCGGCTCCCCCCTGCGGGGCTTTCCTCGCTGTATGGGGTATTCACATGCGTTTCTCCCTCCGAAAAGAGGGAGGACAAGTCGTGCTGTTTCACTGAAAGACAAGTACGTTGAACGTTGTCGTGACGTATGCACTCTTTAAGATTAAGGAGACGTCCTCCCCAATGTGGGAGAACACCATAATACGACGACAGCTGCATCCCGCGCTTTCTTCGGAAAGAACGGGGTGCGTACTGGCAAGGCAAACAATTGCTTCTTCTTTTATCTCTTTCCTTTTACACCTCTACTATATGAACATTTCTCGCATGAAGAAAGTGTTCGCAGGTGTGTCGGCTGCAGCGATCATGCTGTCGCAGGTTGCGACTGCATTGGCTGCCTACTCCGACGTTCCTGCGGGAGTGTGGTACGAGAGCGCCGTCAACACGTTCGTTGAGAACGGCTACCTCGATG
The DNA here is from genome assembly GCA_041658365.1 of Candidatus Peribacteraceae bacterium. GTDB lineage: Bacteria > Patescibacteriota > Gracilibacteria > Peribacterales > Peribacteraceae > 2-02-FULL-51-10. Next base: position 1,079 of record JBBAAJ010000096.1, read on the forward strand.
CCACCCAGACGAAATTCCGCGGCACGGACAACGCCAACCGCGCGGAATTCATCAAGCTCGTTGTCGAGCTCAACGGCGGCGTCATCAGCTCTGCTCCGGCAGTCCCGAGTTTCGATGACGTAGCCACCGGCGCCTGGTACTACCAGTACTTCGAGGAGGCCGGCAAGGAGGGCTGGGTTCGTGGTGACGGGAGCTGCTTCGGCAAGCGCCCGTGCTTCGCTCGCCCGAACGCGAACATCAACCGCGCGGAAGCTGCGGCGATCATCGCTCGCGCGTTCGGTCTCGAGTCCAGCGGCTCCGCTCCTCAGTTCGTCGACAACCCGGCGGGCAAGTGGTACACGGCGGACATTCAGACCGCTGCTGACCACTGCGTCCTCCAGGGCGACGATTCCACAGGCCGCGTCCGCCCGAATGACAACATGAACCGCGCCGAAATGGTCGTCATGTTGAATCGTGTGGACCAGGGCCTCACCTACGGGAAGGACTGCGGCGCAACCTCAGTCTCCACCCCGAAGGTGAAAGACGTCGTAGCGACGTCCGCCACAGTCGTTGAGGTCACCTTCAACGTCGCGGTGGATGAGACCGCTGCGAAAGACAAGAGCCGCTACACGGTCACCGGTTCGCCGGAGATCCCCGTGGACTCTGTCAAACTGACCAGCAGGGACACGGTGGAAGTCACCCTGGCTTCCGCCATGGAGGCCAGTAAAACCTACACGCTCACGGTCGTCGACATGCTCACGACGGACGGCACGAAGTTCAACGATTCCAAGACCTTCGCGGGCTACACAACGCTCGTGCTGGGGAATGGGACGCTGGAGGCCACGCTGTCCGCCAGGAACCCTGTCGGTGACACGATTCCGGCCGGTGCCCAGGGCGTGGTGTTCACCAGCGTTGATGTCACCGCCACCAGCGATGATGTGACGCTCGAGAACCTCACCGTCCTCCATGAGGGCTTCGGTGAGAGCGTAGACTTCTCCGGCGTGTACGCCATCGTTGACGGCGCCCGCGTGACCCGCAAGCGCACGATTGACGCGCAGAGCTCCACCTCGACGCTCCGCTTCACCAAGCCGCTCGCCATTGCCGCCGGCAAGACGGTCACCCTGCAGATCGCAGGCGACCTCACCACCAGCGCCACGACGGCCGGTGAGCACGCGCTCTCGGTCGAGCTGCCGACGGACTTCGTCACCAACGCGAAAGCTGTGAAGGGCAACTTCCCGCTCAAGGGCAAGTCCTTCAAGGTCGCCGCGGTGTCGGCGGGTTCCGTGTCGATTGCCTACCGCACGGTCACGCCGAGTAACATCAAGGTCGGCGACAAGGCCGCCACGATCGGAAAGTGGGAGCTCGCAATCAACTCCGTTGAGGACCAGACCATCTACTCGATGACCATCCAGAACGATGGAACGGCCAGTGACGGGGATATCATCAACATCGCCATGAAGCGCTCCGACGGAACGGTGCTCACGAAGACCGTTGCTTCTACCGTCGGCGACTACGCGACGCTCGTGTTCGATCCTCCCTTCACGATTCTTGAGGGTGACAGGATCACGATGAGCGTCGTCGGAGACGTCAAGGGCGGCGCAGCGAAGAACATCAAGATTCACTTCGATGAGACCGGCGACCTCTTCGCGGTCGGCTCGCTCTACGGGTACGGCGTCAACGGCCAGCTCTACGGTTCCAACGTCCAGCTGCCGACCGAGACGACCTCCCTGCCGTCCTCCGTCACGATTGACGCAGGCCAGTTCACGATCTCTATTGACGGCCCGGTGACCCAGCAGTTCACGCGCAAGGACAAGAATGCCGTCCTCGCGAACGTCTGGTTCGAGACCGGCGGCGAGGATGTGGATATCGAGGACCTCTACATTCTCATCCAGGGCACGACCTCCACGGGTGCCGCCTTCAAGCAGGGCCGCAACACCCCGACGGCTGCCGACGCGCTCAACGAAGTGCTCGAGAGCGTCGAGCTTAGGAACACCACGACGGGCCGCACCATCTCCGCTGTCCGTCTCACGGGTTCGTCTGACTTCGCCACGCAGGGCACCCTCGGCACGGGCACGGGCGCCTACCAGGTTTACCGCTTCGATGACTTCATCGTGAAGGGCAAGGAGAAGTACGAATTCCGCGTGAACTTCATTGACAACAGCGGCATCAACACGCTCGCCGCTCCGGCCAATGGCGACAAGTTCCGCATCCACATCTGCGGCGAGGCGACGCACAAGCTGGACACGGGGAATAACCTCGTCTCCAACACGACGAAATGCTCGCTGGGCGGCTTCTACACGACCACGACCGGAAGCTACCAGATGAAGATCAAGGGCATCTCGACGAATGACCGCGTCGGCGACTACCGGCCGGGCGGCACGGTCACCGGGAACTACCAGGAGATCAAGACCGCAGGCCTCACTGTCACTGGCAAGGCCACGGCGACCACCGACACATCGGTCTCGAACGCCAAGAACATCGCGCTCTTCCGCTTCGAGGGTCGCGCTTCCGAGGCCGCGGACGTCCTCCTCACGGATATGATCTTCGAGGCCGCGTCCGATTCCAGCCTTTACAACGCGAGCAACTACGCGCTCTGGGTGGACACGAACGACGACGGAGTCGTCGACACCATCCTCCAGAAGGGCGTCTCCTCGCAGAGCAGCCAGATCACCTTCGACAAGATCACGGGTGGCGGCTACGTCATCCCGAAGCAGAAGTCCATCGTGTTCGAGGTCCACGGAGACGTCTCCGCCTCGCTCACCGGCACGAACCCAGTCCTGTCGATCCGCTTCGACACGGGTGCGACCTTCATCCAGGCCGAGCAGGTTTCGGATGGCAGCTCGCTTTCCGGCATCCAGGCCAAGAGCCCGGATGGCACGGTGGTTGCCAGCAACGGCAGCTTCACTGCCGGCGGCTCCACGGCCGACATCCAGGTGCTGACGCAGTTCGCGACGCGCTACACGCTGCGGGGACAGGGTGACCTCTACGTCACGAAGTCTTCGACGCCGGTCCGCTCGCGCCAGCTCCTCGGCGGCACGCTTGCCGATGAGATCCTTCGCCTGCAGTTCCACTCGGAGTACGAGGACATTGACGTGACGGACCTCGTCTTCACGGCTTCCGGCGCCAACGCTTCCACGCATGCGTCGGACATTGACCGCCTCGAGCTCTACAAAGTCGGCGCCACCACGCCGTTCGCCGTTGCGACCGTCGCCGGTTGCGGCAGCGACACCGTGGCCAGCAATTCGATGTGCGCCAAGATGAAGAACCAGGAGTTCGTCGTGACGAAGGGCTCCAACACGAACGTCCTGATCCGCCCGAGAACGCGCACGGACACGGATGGTGCGACGACCGCTGACGTCGTGGCGTACCGCCTCGACATCACGCCGAGCACCACGACCGGTTCCGTCCGCGCGCGTGGACTGCTCAGCAGCAACACGCTTGGTATTAATGACGCCGACTCTACCCCAGAGGGTGAAGTCTTCGTCGGCGTGAGCTCTGCCGCTGCGAACGCGCACGTCCGCTCGAACGTCAACCAGATGGTGCTTTCCAAGGTCACGTCCATCACGAACGCCGACCCGAACGCCAACGGGACAGCCATCCCGACCGGCACGCAGCGCCCGATTGGACAGTTCAAGTTCTCCACGGCCGCCGCGAACAACCTGAAGAACGGCGTGAACAAGTGGACGCTCTCTGGCGTGATCTTCAACGTGAACGCCACGAACGTCGAGCTTGGTACGGCTTCCAACACCGCTCTCGCCACGTCCACCTTCAAGCTTTACAACAAAGGTGATTCGACGACGAAAGCCACCTGCACCTCCGCCGCAACTGCCATTTCCGGCATTGGATCTTCCGGTGCGCTCGTGGTCACTTGTGGTGCGCTTCCGACTCGTTCCTCGGTCAACACCGAGATCGACCCGGGAAGCGACGCCACCTTCGTCCTCGAGGCAAGCGTGACGAACGCCAAGATCAGCAACAGCTCGACCTCGACTCTCCAGGTGTCGCTCCAGGGCTTCAACGATGCACAGGGTGCCACCTTCGCCAGTGCGGGGAGTCACCTCGACTGGCTGGACAAGGAGAACAGCTCCACGATCACGCGCTTCCGCTGGCTTGAGTACGGTGAGACCAGCGTCAACGGCACGAGCTACAACGGCTAATGAACTGAACGTCTGATCATCGGCCATTCCGATATCAACCCAGAACCCCCGAGCCATTCTCGGGGGTTTTTTGGTATGTGAGTTAGTAGTTGGTAGCTGGTAGCTGGTAGTTAGGGAAGCTCTGATTAATGCCATTACTTGCGATAAACAACATAACAGCAGCGGCTTTCCAAGCCGCGGTGTTTGCGTGATGGACAACGCAGCAATTCTTCATTCGCCGCGGCCGGGACGGCCGCT
>JBBAAJ010000097.1:0-5269 GCA_041658365.1 Candidatus Peribacteraceae bacterium
CCGGTTGATTCTTGTTTCCCGGTGGCAATTCCCGGATCGTATCGATCTGGCAGAAATAGAACTCGCGGGTTGTTTCGCAAACATGGAGGATGTCGTTTAAGTTGTGGCCGTTGGCAACTAGCTCTTCTATGGCCACGCGCAGGTGGTACCTTTCGGTTTTCGTAAGACCGATTACTTTCCGGCCATTTACCAGCAGGCCCCCGGCAATCGTTTCCTTTGATAATGCCGGGAGTTCGACCCGATGTGCGGATGCCTCCAAACTCATTGGTTGACGTATGATAGGGATATTTGTCTGGTAGAGAAGAGAAAACGCAGTACTCCTTGTCTTCCTTGTAATCCTTGTTTTCCTTATCCTCGATTTCTTCGGTTTCTGCTTGTGCCGTGCTACGATAGTCCCCATGAAGAAACGCGCGCTCGTTACTCTCTCCCTCATCCTCCTTCTCGCGGGATGCAGTTCGGGGAGCAAGCCAATAGGGAAAGTCACCTGCGACCAGCAGTTCTGGAACGGCACGATCGCCGCGTGCCTCCCCAAGGGATGGCGGGTCCTGTCCGAGGAATCCCTCCGGACGCTCGGGGTGCCGGAGGAGACCGTGGCCGCCTTCCAGTACGAGACGCCGCGCGCGGGACAGCTGGATACCGTCACCGTGACGCGTGAGCCTCTCTCGCAGGACATGACGATGACCGAGTACAGCCAGGCCAATATCCTCGCCGTTTCCGCGCTGTCCGATTACAAGCTGATCGACAAGGTCACTGTGTATATCGACGGCAAGGAGTCGGCGCTCCATATCTTCAGCGCGCGCCCCGCGCCCGATCAGCCCATCCGCCGCTACTACCAGCTCTCGGCGGTCAAGGAGAAGACCGGGTACGCCTTCACCGGTTCCTTCCCGTTGAGCATTCAGGACAGCGAGGCGGATCAGGTGAGTTTCATTCTCAAGAGCGTGTCGTTCACCGACCCGACGGCGGCGAAGGAGAAGAAATAATTACGCAGGTCTTAAGACCTGCTCCCGTGTTGAAAAAATTTCTTCCACTCAAGGGAGCGCCCCGCGAAGCGGGGCGCGTTATGCGATGCTTCGGGTCTGGAAGACTTTCGCAGATTATTAGTTCTGGTAGGCTGATTGTCGTTGGTGCCGTAGCCAAGTAGCAAGGCAGGGGTCTGCAAAACCCCCATACGCGGGTGCAATTCCCACCGGCACCTCCAACCTCCGCAGGAGGTTGTCCACTGTAGCCTCGCCGCAGCGAGCGAAGGTGGACTTTTCACGCAGGACCTCCTGACTACGGTTGGCAAGCCAGCAAAAGCGAAGGACGGCTTTTTTTGCAAATGAAAAGCAGACTGCCCATTTCGCTTGAAACGTCGTTCGCGAACGACATGCTTGTGTCTTCCATTTTCCCTTCTTTCTGGTAGTCTCTCATGGCTACTGGTTTACTCATTTTTACTATGCCGAAAGAACCGCAGAAGGAAGCGCAGACCCCTCTCAATCCGGCCGGCAATATCCAGCCGAGGCCGATCGTGACTGAGATGGAAGAGAGCTACTTGAGTTATGCGATGAGCGTGATAGTCTCTCGCGCGCTGCCGGATGCCCGTGACGGGCTGAAGCCGGTTCATCGCCGGATTCTTTACGCGATGCATGAACTGGGCCTCAGATCCAATGCCAAATTCCGCAAATCCGCGGCCGTCGTCGGTGAGGTGATGGCCAAGTACCATCCGCACGGTGATGCGCCGATTTATGAAGCATTGGTCCGGATGGCTCAGGATTTCTCCATGCGTTACCCGTTGATCTACGGGCAGGGGAACTTCGGATCCATCGATGGCGACCCTGCTGCCGCCATGCGGTACACGGAAGCGAAGATGCACATGGTGACGGATGAGATGCTTCAGGACATCGAGAAGAACACCGTGGAGTTCCGTCCCAGTTACGACGGCACCAGGAAGGAACCGTCGGTCATTCCCTCGAAGATCCCGAATCTCCTCCTCAACGGGACGGTCGGTATCGCCGTGGGCATGGCTACCAACATCCCGCCGCACAACTTGCGGGAAGTGGTGGACGCGGTCATCCATCTGGCCGATCATCCGAATGCAACGGTCGAAGATCTGCTGAAATTCATTGAGGGCCCCGATTTCCCGACGGCAGGTTTCGTCTACAACAAGGAGGCGCTGAAGCAGGCGTACCTCACGGGCCGGGGGTCGGTGGTCATCCGCGGCAAGGCGGAAATCGAAGAAGCGGGGAACCGCCACATCATCCGCATCAGCGAGCTGCCGTATCAGGTCAACAAATCGGTGCTGATCGAACGCGTTGCGGAACTGGTAACCGACAAGGTGATCCAGGGCATCTCTGACATCAGAGACGAGTCGGACCGCGAAGGGATCAGGGTAATCATCGAGCTCAAGAAGGACAGCTACCCGCAGAAAGTCCTGAACCAGCTGTACAAGCACACCAATCTGCAGACGTCGTTCGGCTACAACTGCATCGCGCTCGCAGACGGCATCCAGCCGAAGCTTCTGAACCTCGGGGAGTTTCTGGAGATCTTCGTCGATCACCGCCGGACGATCATTACGCGGAGAGTGACGTTCGACCGCGACCGCGCGAAGGAGCGGGCGCATATCCTGGAGGGATTGACCATCGCCCTCAACCATATCGATGCCGTGATCGAGACCATCAAGAAGAGCGAGACCAGAGAGGAGGCGAAGGTGAACCTCGTGAAGAAGTTCAAGCTCTCGGAGATTCAGGCGTCGGCCATTCTCGAGATGCAGCTGCAGCGGCTTGCGGGGCTCGAGCGCAAGAAGATCCAGGACGAGCTCAAAGCGACCCTTGCGTTCATCAAGGAGTGCGAGGCGATCCTGAAAGACCCGAAGAAGGTGGATGGCATCATGAAGACCGAGCTTCAGGAAATCGTCAGGAAATACGGCGATGAACGCCGGACGAAGATCGTGGCGCATCCCGTCGGCGAGTTTTCGGCCAAGGACACGATCCCTAATGCTCCGATGATCGTGGCACTGACCTCCCATGGTTACGTGAAGCGCCTGAGCCCCGCGCAGTTTAGGGCGCAGAACCGCGGCGGCAAGGGCGTGAAGGGCATGACGACCAAGGAGGAAGACGAAATCCTCTGTGTGCTGTATGCCAACAACCATGACGATCTTCTGTACTTCACCAACAACGGCCGGGTCTTCAAGCTGCCGGTTTATGAGTTGCCGCAGGCCAGCCGTGTGGCCAAGGGCCAGGCGATAGTCAACATGCTTCAGCTGCAACCGGGCGAAAAAGTCGCGGCGATCATGAAGTCCAAGCTCGAAGGCAAGACACACCTTTTCATGACGACGGTGAAGGGGACCGTCAAGCGCACGGAACTCAAGGAATTTGAGAACATCCGTCGCTCCGGACTTATCGTCCAGAAAGTCCCGCAGGGCGACGAACTCAGGTGGGTCGTGGCGACATCCGGTAAGGATGAGATCTTCATACTGACCCGGCAGGGCAAGGCCATCCGCTTCCCGGAAGCCGATGTCCGTTCCATGGGCCGCGCCGCCGCCGGCGTCCGTGGCATACGCATTCAGTCCGGTGACCATGTAGTGGAAGCCGCGGCAGTTTCCAATCCAGCCGAGAGCGGACTTTTGGTCGTGATGGAAAACGGACTCGGCAAGGCTTCGCCGGTAACCCTTTATCGTTTGCAGGGACGCGGCGGGAGCGGCGTAAAGGCGGCACAGCTGACGCCAAAAACCGGAGCGATAGTCGGCGGTTGCGTTCTCGCCAAGGACGATCAGGGCGATCTGATCTGCATCAGCAAGCAGGGACAGGCAATCCGGATGAAACTCAGCGACATCCCGTCGCGCGGTCGCGCGACGCAGGGCGTGATCGTTATGCGGCTCGACAAAGGCGACAAAGTCGCATCCGTGAGTGTGATACTTTACGATCCGGCGGCGGAGGCGGAAGCGGAGGAGGCGGCGGAGGAGGACAAGGAAGAATAGTGAAGCCTTGCACCAGGCAATAATCTCTCTTAAACTGCCACAGCTATGAAAGAAGGAATTCATCCAAAGATTTTCCGCGATGCGGTGACTACCTGCGTCTCCTGCGGGGCCGTCTACAAGATCCCGGCGACGGTACAGAAGCAACAGGTGGAAGTCTGCAGCCACTGCCATCCCGTCTACACCGGCGAGTACCGCGGCCTGATCTCCTCCGGGAGAGTCGACCGGTTCCGCAAGGTGACGGAGGCTTCGAAGAAGAAACAGGCTGAGATGAAGGTGATCGAAGAGAAGCGGAAGACGAAGCCGAAGACAAAGAAGAAGGTGAAGAAGTGAGTTTTAAGTTACCCGTCCGAATGGACATTCGTCCGGGCGGGTAAGCGGACGGCTTCAAGCAGCTTGAAGCTTGAAGCTCGTCGCTGGAAGCTTTGTCGAAGCTTCTCTCGTGGCACTCGCAAGCCAAGAGTGCTATACTTTCCCTGTTATGGATGTTCGCCATGCGAGATTGCTGCAGGCCATCATTGATCAGTTCATCGAAACGGCTATTCCGGTCGGGAGCAAGCGGCTTCTTGAGTCCAAGGAATTCTCCGTTTCTTCGGCGACCATCCGTTCGGAAATGGCTGAGCTCGAGGATTTGGGTTTTTTAGAACAACCGCACATCTCTGCCGGGCGCATCCCGACAGTCAAGGGGTATCGGGTATACGTCCAGCAGTTCATGAATCCCACCATCCATGAGCGCGCCGTGCGCGCGCGGTTCGCGACACTCCGTGAGCAATACTTCCAGCACAAGGACCGCGAGCGCGTGTACGAGGCGGTGGCGTTGCTTGCCAACATGATCATGAACGTCGGCTTCGCGACCGTCCCGCACCGCGACCGGGTCTATTACCTCGGCCTCGCGAATGCGATGCGCCAGCCGGAGTTCCAGACGGACAGCCGTTTCGTGAGCGGTGTCATCGAGGTACTGGAGCAGCGGCTCGCGCGTTTGCTCGAGAAGATTGAACTCAAGGATGCGGTGCAGTATTTCATCGGAGAGAAGGATCTCTGTCCGCAGTTTCATAGCTGCGGCATGCTCGTGATGAAGTACCGCATTCGCGACCACACGGGAGCCATCGGCGTCCTCGGACCCATGCGGATGGACTACGGATACAATACCGTGGCACTGGATATGGTGGCAGGGCTCCTACGGGACTGACTGAATGTAAAATGTACAATGTAAAATGTACAATGACATTACAGGTTCGTGCTCTTGTCCCTTTCGTTCATTGTAAATTGTACATTGTACATTCTACATTTTCTCGAGTCTCCGATAGCTTCCACCCA
>JBBAAJ010000098.1:0-5235 GCA_041658365.1 Candidatus Peribacteraceae bacterium
TGCCTTTTTGCCCTCTTGCCTTATTGCCCTTTGTTCTCCCCCATTCACCACACCTATGGCCCGCACGTGGACAGGGCATACCTGCAGCATGTCCTCGCCCTCTCCTACGCGCCGTGGGCCTACCGACGCGGGCGATCCATAGAGCTGCTCCGGAGTGCGCTGGAGGAGAAATTCCACCGCGCTCCGGCCCTCTTCGCTTCGGGAAGGGAAGCGCTACTCGCCCTGTTCTACGCCATCGATCTGAAGCCCGGAGAGGAAGTGATCGTCCAGGGATTTACGTGTGTCGTTGTTCCCAATGCCGTCTCCGCGGCAGGCGGGGTCCCGGTTTTCGCGGATATTGATCGCGAGACGCTGAATCTGGACATCCAAAACATCGGACATCTCATCACGGCGCGCACGCGGGCGATCATCTGCCAGCACACCTTCGGCATTCCGTCGGAAACGGAGAAACTGCGCGCACTGTGCGATGAGCGGAAGCTCCTCCTCATCGAAGACTGCGCACACGTCCTCCCCGATGAGAGCGGCCCGAAGGAAATCGGTCGTCTCGGGGACGCGCTGCTCCTGAGTTTCGGCAGGGACAAGGCGATCTCCGGCATCACGGGCGGAGCGATTCTGGTAAAGAGCAGTGAAATCGCAAACCGTCTCAGAGAGATGGAAGCCCGGGCAGCAGACCTGTCCTGGTTCGCTGTCATGCGTCTCCTCGAGTATGCCCCACGCATGCGCCTCGTCCGCTCGCTCCTCTGGTGCGGACTCGACAAACCGATCCTGAAGCTCCTTGGCGCCCTGCGATGGATCCCGCCCGTTGTGACGCCGCAGGAAAAAAAGGGCTGCATGTCCCATCTCCTCCACCGCATCCCGAATGTCTGTGCGGCGCTGGCACTCTCCTCACTGAGAAATCTCAGCGCGCTCAACCGGCACAGACGCGAGCTCACGGCATTCTTCCTGCAATTCGGACACGAACATGGCTGGCCCGTTCCCAAAAGCCTCCGGAAGGATTTGCCGCTCCAGAAATTCCCTTTGTTCGTCCATGACGCGCAGGGCAAACGCAAACTTTTAAAGCGCCGGAACATTCACTTGGACGACGGTTGGACCGGCTGTGTCGTTTGTCCCGACACAATTGACCTGCCCGCTCTGGGCTACAAGTGGGGAGATGATCCGCAGGCCGAAAAAGTTAGTAAGCAGATTTTGTCATTGCCGACGCATCCGACGATGACTTTGCGACAGGCACAGATTCTCGCAGAACAAATCGATGGGCTCATCTCTTTTTTGCGGTAGCATAATCGCAATGACCATCCGCGAAGCCACCGACCAATCCACTTGGGATACATTCCTTCGCGTCCAGCCCTGGAAGCCTTTTCTCCAGAGTTGGACGATGGGCGAGGTATACCGGGACATCGGTCAGGAACCGGTGCGCTTGATCGCTGAAGAGAACGGAGCGGTCACGGGGATCTGCTTCGGCCACATCGTTCCGGCGAAACGCGGCAAGCATCTCTCAATACCTTATGGTCCGGTAATAAGCGGAAAGCTTCAAGCGGAAAGCTTCAAGCACACTTTCGATTCCCTGCTCAACGAACTCAAGCGTTTAGCCAAGGAACGCAGCTGTTCCTTCATTCGCATGAGTCCTTTCTGGCCGTCATCCCCGCCCCCTTCCCAACCCCAACCCCAACCCTCCGCCGCCATCTCCTCGCCTCTCCATCTCCTCGCCGAGCACGTTTGGTACCTGCCACTCGTAACGCCGGATCCATGGCAGCTCACCGCTAACCGCTTACCCGCCCGTACCGAACGGGTACGTTCGGGCGGGTCGCTTATCGCTCGGACAGAAGCGGAGCTTCTGTCCGCTATGCGGAAAACGACGCGGAACCTCATCCGTCGCGCCGAGCGTGACGGTGTCACAGTCGAAGCCTCCAGCGATCCGAACCGTGACCTGGGCGTCTTTCTCACGCTGCACAACGAGACGCGGCTGCGCCATGGCTTCACTCCCTACACCGACGCGCTGTTTGCCACTCAAATCCGGCATTTTTGCGCCCGAAGCGAAGCGAGCCTGTACCTTGCGCGGTTTCAAGGGGAAGTCATTGCCGCCTCCATCCACATGCACTTCGCCGGTGAAACCAGTTATCACCACGGCGCGAGCACGGGCAAGTTCTCGAAGATTCCTGCAAGCTACCTCCTCCAGTGGACCGCGATACAAGATGCGCGGAGGCGCGGCGACCATATCTACAATTTTTGGGGCATTGCGCCTCCTTCCCTCAACCCTAACCCTAACCCCAACCCCCACCCCTTCGCCGGCGTCTCCCTCTTCAAGACCGGCTTCGGCGGCGAGCTCCTGAACCTGCAGCATTGTTTCGATATTCCTCTCTCTCCGAAGTACTGGCTGACCTACGTGTTTGAAGCCCTGCGGAGATGGAGGCGGGGATTTTAAAGAGGGCAGTGAGGGCATAAAAGGCAGTGAAGGCAGTGAAGCACAAGTACCTTATTGCCCTTACTGCCATTTATGCCTTCCACCTGTATACTCCATACTGAATACTCTTCCTTAATTTATGCCCCCAAAAAATCCCGTGACAGCGACAACGGTTGAAGCGAAACTCGATGAGATCGTCCTGCACCTACGGCGCCTCGATCGCCGCGACCGCATGCGCACCATCGGCGGCTTCATCCGTGGATTCCTTGCGCTCATCCCGCTCCTCCTCCTCCTCTGGAGCGTGTGGTACTTCATCCAGCATGGAGACGAAATCATGAAGAAGATCGCGGATCAGGCGGCTTCTTCCGCCGCCGAGTTCACGCAGCAGAAAGGCCAGGGCCTCCTCGACCAATTGAAAAAAGAGTATAGCTATCCGAATAAATAATAGGAAACCGAAGAAACCGAGGAGTCCGAAGAGTCCGAGGAACAGCAGCATTTCCTCGGTTTCGTCGGTTTCTTCGGATTCTTCGGTTTCTTTAATAGTAATTTTCAGAAATACAGGAGACCCCCATCTCCTGTATTTCGGAATTTCAAAAGAAACTCACTTCACCATCTTCACCACATCCTCCGGGAACATGCCGCCTGCGACGAGGAGTGTGGGGAGCCGGAGAAACTGGCTGCGGGAGAACTTCTGGTCCGGCGACTGGCTGATGCCGAAGAGGTAACCGAGTTCCGCCGCCTGTTTCATGATGCGGTCGTTCACGCCGCCCCTCGGATAGGCGACGGCGTACACCTCCTTCTTCGTCAGATTCTCGATGAGCTTCTTGCTCTGGCCCAGCTCCAGCATCAGCTGTGAATCAGTCAATGAGCGCAGATCATCGCCCGTGTGCCCGCCCGACTGCAGGTCGTTCCCGTTCGCGAGGAGATTCAAAACCATCTTCTCCGTGATACCCGGGAGACCGATGTCCTTCGTCTCGAGGAACAGCGTGGCGCCGACGCCGGCTCCCTGGAGCACATCGGAGACCTGCCGGATATTCCTGGCCGACACCCCGTCCACGAGGAGCACGACCGTATTAGGATTCAGGCGCGCATCACGCGTCTCCTGCGCGAGCACGACGTCGTAGAGCGCCCGGAGCGTGGTGATCTTCTTGCCCGCGGCCTTCAGCGCGGCAACGTGCTTCGGGAGCGAAGCGATGCTCGGGCCGTCATCTGCCTGATAGTGCAGGATCGACAGCACGTACCCCTCCTGGCGCACCAGAAAAACCGGTTGGAACGGCTTCAGGTACTGGGACGAGACGTAGCCTTCTTTCCCTCCGTACGTCACCCGCGCCCACTCGCCGTTCATGGAAAGCGGCTTGACGATGGCTTGTCCGGGCAATTCGCCGATCTTCTCGGCTTGCGTGGAGGGATCCTTGCGCATGTTGAGGAAGGCGAAATCCACGAAGTACTTCCCCTCGAACTGCTTCTTCTCCGCGGCGAGGCGCTGCTCCGTCGTGACCTTCGCGATGTAGCGGAACGCGACGTACCCCTCCTTCCCGTCCGGGAGACGAACCTTCGCCCACTGTGCGCTCGGAATATCGAGAACGGTGACAATCTCCCCCTCATTCAGCCGCTCGACCTGCGGCGAACTCACGTCCGTGCTCTGACGGACGTTGAGGAACGGATTGCTGACGCGGTAGATATTGCCCCCCTGCTCCCCGATGCCCATGCGGACGCTGTCGTAGAGCCGCTGCTTCTCGATGTCCGGTGTGACGGTCACCGTTTCGGTGAGCACCGTCGCCCCTGTCCCCTGCCCCACGCTCAACACCGCCGGCATCCCGCTCGCAGCCCCGCTCGCCGTCGAACCTGCGCTGCTGCTTGCGAGCTGCTGGACACGCTGGAGATCGGCATCCGAGAAGGTGAATTCATCGAAGCTCTTGTCCGGCTCAGCTTTCGTGCACCCCGTGAAGAGGATGCCGAACGAGAGAACGAGGAAGAAAATGGTGAAGGTGGAGCGGGACATGGGAAAGATGGGGAAAAATGGATTACATGCGTTCGGGAACGCGGAGGGTGAGGAGCTCCGCGCCGGTCTTGAGCACGCGTGCCGTGAGGGAAGTGATGCCGAGACGGAATGCGCGCTCTACAGGTTCCGCCTGGAGAATGGGCTCGCTGTTGTAGAAAGAGTTGAATGCCTGACACAGCTCGTAGAGAAAATTCGTGAGCGTATGGGGCATTCGCGTCTCCCGCGCGTCGGCCAGCGTTTCCGGGAACCGTAGAAGGATCTTGAGACAGAGACGCTCCTTTGGAGAAAGCTCACGCGCTGCAGGCAGCGGAGCGTTCTCCCTGTCCGCTTTGCGCAGCACCGATCGCGCCCGCGCATAGGTGTACTGGAGATACGGAGCGCTGTTGCCCTCGAAACTCAGGCATTTGTCCCAATCGAAGACGATGTCCATCTTGCGGTTCTGGCTGAGAATGCCGTACACGAGTGCCCCCACACCCATCATTTCCGCGAGCGCACGAGAGTCGTCGGTCTGAATACTCGCACGGTGTTCCTCGATCACCTTCGCCGCGCGGCGAACGCCTTCATCGAGCACGTCCTCGAGCTTCAGGGAAGTGCCTTTCCGCGTGCTCATGGAAGCATCCTTGAAACGCATGTGACCGAAGACCGTGTGTTCGATCTCCGGGAGATCCCAACCGAGCAATGCGCATGTGGCAAATAGCTGCTGAAGATGCAGGCTCTGCGCGACGTCGACAACGTAGTAGATTGCCCGGGGATGGCAGGAATCGAGACGGTAACGGACCATAGCCAGATCACGCGTCGCATACAGCGTCGTTCCGTCACTCTTCTTGAGCAGAGA
>JBBAAJ010000099.1:0-5173 GCA_041658365.1 Candidatus Peribacteraceae bacterium
TCTTGCCGACCGCAGGTAGATACCTGCTCTGTATCATTTATATTTTTCTTGTCTCACATGCTTGGATTAAAGTTTCTCCACACAATTTGGCTATGATCCCGAGTAACGCGCAACGTTCAACATCCACTACCTGTTTGCCGCATCCAGGACTTATCAATAAGCTCTCTCGCATGCAGCGTAAGCAAGAAGAATGGGCCTGGCAGTGGGACCGGCTCTCCGACTCCAACCGCTGGCTCTTCACGCAGTGGATCCAGCCGAACACCCTGGAGGATTTCCGTGATAAGGAAGTTCTGGATTGCGGCTGCGGAGGCGGGCAGCACCTGGAGTTCATCGCCCCGCTCTGCCGCTCGGCCGTGGGCGTGGATTTGAACGCGCTCTTAAGCGCCAGGAAACGGACCGCGAAGTTCGGTAGCGTTTCTCTCGTCGAAGCGGACATCGCGACGATGGACCTCGGTCGCCAGTTCGATATCGTCTATTCGATCGGCGTCCTTCATCACACCGATGATCCCACCGCGTCGTTCCGGAATATCGCGAAGCACTGCAAACCCGGCGGGCGTGTCATCGTCTGGGTCTACAGCCGCGAGGGGAACGCCCTCAACCGATGGCTTCTGGAACCCGTGAAAACCGTTCTGATCCATCATCTTCCGCGGTACATCGTCCTGTGGATCGCACGACTGCTGACAGTACTTTTGTACATTCCGATCTACACGATCTATCTGCTTCCGCTCACCGGCCTCCCGTTCTTCCAGTACTTCGACAACTGGCGCAAACTCTCCTTCCAGCGCAACGTTCTCAACGTGTTCGACAAGCTCAACGCGCCACAGACGTGGTTCATCCCGCGAAAACAGATCGAATCCTGGTTCGACCCGAAAGAATTCTCCGATGTTCATCTCTCGCCCTACAAGGAGGTCAGCTGGCGCGGATCAGGGACTCCCATCACTGGTATGAACCCCAGAGCAACCCCCTTCGCCAAGGCTTCGGAGGTCAAGAGCTCTGGACTCCTTTTTCCGATGCCGAGCATCGGGGAATCGGACCATTGCCTTCGCAAGCTGATATACAGCATCTAAGCTCCTCGTCGCGCCGAAGCCCCGCAGGGCGAAGGCGGATTGAATGATCAAACCAATCTTCCATTGGTTACGTGAAGAACTTTTTTCTGGTTGCTTACAAATTCCAGGAATCGTTCAAGGTCACGCCACATTCGAAAACGCCCGATTTCCCAACTGTGTCCCCAGAGGTGAAAAAGCGGCTTGTCCCGCTTCAGCGCCGAAAGAAAAAGCGCCTTTGCGAGCGGTAACCAGCCTCGATACGCGCCTGCCGGCAACTCCAGTTCTTTCAGTGCGGGGCGCAGAAGTCTCCACCGGTGAAGAGGATCAAATACATCGCGCCATTTGGTCCATCGCCTGCGCCACGGGAAAGGATAAATATGCAACGAAGTAGGAAGAGCCCAGGGGTTCGATCCGGCTTCGAACCTGATCTGTTCAACCGTTCTGGCGCCCGCGAATCCGGCGCTGCGGACCAGTGCTTCAACCTCACTGTTTTCGGCGCCGAAAGGATAACAAAACATGCGGCATTCCTGGCCGGTGATCTCCTCAATCCATTGTTTGGAATCCCTTATTTCTTTGCCGGCTTGCTCCCGCGAGACTCTCGTCAGGTACGGATGCGTCATGGTATGTGCACCGACTTCATGTCTGTCATTCAAAAGCCGAATTTGTTCCCGTGACAGAGTCGAAAGCTTGGGGCAAACGTAAAAAGTCCCCTTGCATCCGTAACGATCAAGCAGAGCCGCAGTTTCCAAATCGAGCGCATTGCCATCGTCCCAGGAGGTTGTAAAAAGCATAGAATCGAGAGTTTATTGAACGGCAGAATCCTTCAAATAAAAACTCAAAAGACCTTCGACCGACCGGAGAATTTTTTCAAACGATTTTCGCGCCTCCAGCACGTTCATCCGCTCGGGATCCGATATCTGAATGTTCTCGTCGCCGGAAAACAATCCCAAAAACAGAATCTTTTTGCGCGCATCGGGGAACTCTTTCATACAATGCCGCCAATTGAGCAGATCCATGACCAGGATCAGATCGGCCGAGTCGACCATCGCCCGGGTAATCCGCCGGGACCGGTGTGATGACGTGTCGATCCCCATGAATTTCAGAAGCGGATGGAAATTGTCTGGAATACTCCGTCCGGTTTCAGGATGAAATCCTGCGGAATCAGAGAGAGATGATCCTCCCCTTTCTTTGGCCAGCCGGTCCCAGGCCGCCTTGGCGAAGGGACTTCGATACATATTGCCGTGGCACAGAAACAGGAAGCTTTTTGGCTTTTTATGGAAAGAATGATTGTGATTTTTTGACCGTAGACGGTGCTCGCGGACGGCATTTTTCAGAATGCGCCGGTCGCCAAGTAGCCGGGTCAACCATTGGAAGCGGTAACGCAGGCCTCCGCGCAGATCATTGATCGTGGTCAGAAATTGGATCAACGCCGGAGCCGGATCCGTCCACCAGAATTCGTCCGAGCGAATGAACGGATGCAAACTCAGAAGGAAAAAATCAGACAGAGTCATGAGTTTTGACGGCGGCTTGGAAAAACCTGTCTGGGGATCGGATTTCAAAACGGAAAAAAGATGCCGCACTTCACCGGGACAGAGGTTCCGGCAGCGAAGCCCGTCAGGGTAATCACGGACTTCCCGCTCCGGCTTGACGCCGCCGGTCAGAACGCAGTCCAGCAGAGCGGCAGGGAAATCGAAGCCGGCATGCTGGCTCAAGGCAATCGAGCCCCAGAACCGGCCGTTTATTTCCATGAAGTACGACGTTTGGCCAGATTCTTTTTGACGGAACTCCACGAGTGCGACACCCTGATAACCCATGGCCTTCAGCATTGCGCTCGCGTGTTTTTCCGTTGCCGAATCATGGCAACTTGCGCGGAAAGACGATGCTCCGCCGGTCCATGGCACTTCATGAATCCGCCGGTGAGTGAAACAAAGTTTGATGTCATCTTTCCATCTCAGTACCGCCACTCCCAGACCCGAGCCGGGGACAAATTCCTGGGCGATGACTCCTCTTTTCATTGCCCGGCACTCGGCCAATACATCCCGCGCTTCCGATGTATCACGGACGACAGTACAGGTTCCCTTGCGGTAGATCTCAGGGGAAATCAGCACATTGTCGGTTTTGATTACTACCGGAAAACGGAGGAAGCCGAGATCATCGTTCCAGGCGGCGGACGTTCCGTCACTGACGAAAACAGTCGGCGCAACCGGAACACCGGTATCCCGGGCAAGACGGTTGGCATGGTATTTGCTGAGGGTGAAACGCAGGTTCTCATCGGAAGGAAGGATCAGGATCACTTCGGACGGCAGCTGAGTCCTCATGGCCGCCGCCGCCGCGATCGGGGCCTCGGCGATGGGCAAAAATGCGTCGTAGTCTCCGGTCGAAAGAACGGTTTTCAACCACTCCCTGAATTCCGCATGTCTCAACCAGGGATCGGGGTAAGCAATATGTCCCCGGCAATATCGCGAGTACCGCGCGGCCGGCGGCACGGAAAAAGGATGGCCGGCGGTTACCCGATAACCGGCACGCCCCAAAGACCTGACCACTCCGAGTCCCACCAGCTCCTGGGTATCGGTTACGAGAATCGAAAGTCTGCCGCCAGAAATATTTTCCCCCGGCTTTTTCACGGTTCCAAAATAGCAGTTTTCCTCGCCACACAATACACCGATGTGCCGAACGGAAGCGGCATGTATTGGGACAGCTTTACCTCAGCGCATCCGATGAATTTCAAAAGATCATTGAGCAGCGGAATTTCTTTGAGTTCGGTCTTTTCCATGTTTTCTCCGGACATTTTTTTCCAACGAAACAGAAACTTGCGAAAAAAGATCGCCGGCAGGAACAGGTGGGAAAAGCAGTAATTCGACCAGAGAATCTTCAGCCCGAAACCCTGGAGTACGGTTACCAGTTCTTGCTTCGAGTAGCGCTTCCGGTGCCTCAGAAAAACATCGCGGGACGACCAGAGGAACTGATGGGCAGGAACAGTAACGATCAGGATGCCTCCGGGTTTCAGGAGGCGGCTTAAGGCTTCGGCGACTTTCCGCGGCTGATCCAAATGCTCCAATACATCCAGAGCAGCGATCACGTCGTACTCCGGCCTGGCTGGCGCGCTTCCTATCGAATTGATATCTCCCAGCCCAAGCCGGGCTTTGGTTGTCCGTAAGCGGCAATGGAGCAAAGCTTCCGGGTACCCGTCGAAACCCGCTACTCTGGCCTCGGGGAAAGCGTTTTCAACGCTCCAGAGGAAACTGCCGTTTCCGCAACCCACATCGAGCAGGTCGAAATCTTTTTTGGAGATGTATTTCCTGATCAAGGAAAGAGCCAGACACCGCTTCACCGCTGACCAGAAGTGGGTTTCTTCGGACGTGTTCAGGCATTCCAGTGATGCCAGATCGAAATGTACGGTATGACCGGCAAACCCCGGGGCGAAATCAATCCGCTTGTCACGAAGAAGCTGGTACAGATCATCATGCCGTAAAGCGGAGGCTGCTTCGGACATCACTGACGTACTCTGTGATAAAGTAATCTTAGGGTAACAAAGTACTTTGTCTATCCCTTCCTATGCCGAGCGCGAAAATCACCCCCGAAAGCGTCATCGTCCTGCCTTGTTTCAACGAAGAAAAACGGCTTGATCGAGAATCCTTCCTGGAATTCGCCGCGGCGCATCCGGATTGCCTCATGCTTTTTGTAAACGACGGAAGCACCGACCAGACAAGTGCCAGGCTGGAAGAAATCAGAAACGCCGCACCTGACCGGGTGGAAATATTGAATCTTCCGGAAAACCGCGGCAAAGCCGAAGCTGTCCGTCGCGGCTTCCTCCTGGCCTTCGAAGTTGATCCGAAGTTCATCGGCTTCTGGGACTCCGATCTGGCAACTCCGCTGAAGCATATCGATACGATGATCAATATTCTGAAAGCCAACCTTCCGGTCGAAATGGTTTTCAGCACCCGCAGTCCAAATTTTTCGGAAAAGATCGAACGGGCCTTCTACCGACACGCTTTGGGGAATTTTTTCGCTTATGTCTGTTCCCTGTTCTTCCGGCTACCGGTCTACGACACGCAATGCGGTGCAAAAATATTCAGAAATTCTCCGGAGCTCCGGCATGCCTTCGAAAAACCGTTCCTGACCAAATG
>JBBAAJ010000100.1:0-5067 GCA_041658365.1 Candidatus Peribacteraceae bacterium
AGCGGCATGACGAGGGCGACGACAGCGAGGAGCACTACGTTGATGCAGGCGATATTCACGAAGTTGCGGAGCACCGCCGCCATCCCGCGGACGTCTTTGCGGCCGTACGCTTCCGAGAAGAACACGTAGAGCGACTGCCCCTGCCCGATATTCAGGAGGGCGCTCATCGTTCCCGCGAAGGCGAGGGCGACGGCATAGACGCCGTACCGCTCAATGCCGAGGAAGCGCGCGAAGAGGATGGAGCTTACGAAGCTCGCGAGCATGAACAGGAGCGACCCTGCCTGGATCGTGAGGACGTCACGGACGAAGGGGATTCTCCTGAGGCCGAGGACAGCGCGGACGAACGTGTTCATGGCGGAGCATCGTAGACCGTTTCGAACCAGTTGTGCAGCTGGATGAGGGTGGAGAGCGCAGAGAGGCCGTACCGCTCGCGGCTACAGTGCCTATCGTAGATCTCGCGCACGCGTTCCACGTCGAAGAATTCCCTGATGCGCTTCCCTTCCAGCATCTCCTCCACGAGCGGGCCGGATTCGCGCCGGAGCCACTTCGCGAGTGGCGGGTAGAAGGAGGACTTCGGAAGGGTGAAGAGATGCTCCGGCAGGATGTGCCGGTACGTATCCTTGAGGAAGGCCTTGGTACGCTGGAGACCGACATGCCAGTGTGCGGGAGTCCCGTGCGAGAACGCGATTATTCGCGGGTCGAGGAAGGGCACGCGGCACTCGAGGCCGCTGGCCATCGTGACGGCGTCGGCGAGCTTCAGTGATTCGTCGACGAGCCACAGATGGCGGTCCATTTCCATGAACTGGCGAAGGGGCTCCGTTCCCTTTTCGTCCCCGAAGCGCTGAATGAAAAGCCGGGTGGTTGCGGCTGGATCAAACCAATCTCCACGGGTGACGGCGCAGCCTTCGTCAATCGGCCGGGCCAGCAGGCGCTCGGCCAGTGCCGGACCGGGGCTCATGGCCAGCACGTCGGGGGGATACCCAAACATCTTCCCGCCGAATGATCGCACGCCGGCGGGGAGGAATCGGAGGAACTCGAGGATCCGCGCCACGCGGTAGCGGGGATACCCGCCGAAGAGTTCGTCGCCCCCCGCGCCGCAGAGGACCACGTCAACTTTTTTCTTGGCCTTGGCGGCCAGTGCGTACTGGGCCACCGACACGGAATCTGCATTGGGCAGATCCAGAGCGCAGGCTGTCGACCGGTACAGCCTGCGGAAATCCTCGGCGGTCAGAAGCAGCTCTTCGTGGTCGGTTCCGTAATCACTGGCCGTAAGCCGGGCCAGATCCGCGTCGCGGTTGAAACGCCTGGCATCTTCTTCTTCGGTGGCCTCGAATCGTACGGTGAAAGTTTTTATCGGTCCGTTGATCGCTGCGGCCATGTGATGAAGGATGATCGATGAATCCATCCCGCCGCTCAGGAACACGCCGACCGGTTTGTCGGAGATCAGATGATCAGTCACGATCCGTTGCATCAAAGTCGGCAGGTCAGTGGCAGCCTGTTTTTTGGATCCGATCGTGATTTTCGGAGTATCAGGTTCCATCCAGAATCGTTTTTCGGTGTCCTGCGACCACGAAATCACCGTTCCGGGCGGAACTGATTCGATCCCTTTTGCCAGCGTCTGGGGTCCGGGGACATATTGAAGCCGCAGATAAAGCGACAGTGCTTCCAGGTTCAGATCCGGTCTTCGATCAAGTCCCCGCATCAATGCCCTCATCTCCGAAGCGAAATACGGTTTGCCGTCGACGTATGTCAGGTACAGCGGTTTGATGCCGCTGCTGTCCCGCGCGAGGTGGAGTGTAGAGCTCTTCGTGTCGTAGATCGCGAAGGCGAACATGCCTCGAAGCCGCGGGATGAATGCCATCCCGTAGCGTTCATATAATTGTAGCAGTACCTCGGTATCGGTTGTGGTTTTGCAGCTGAACCCTTCGCGGTTTTTCAATTCACGGTAATTGAAGATTTCACCGTTGTAGACGATCACGACGGATCTCTCGTCGTTCCACATGGGCTGGTTACCCTCCGGCCTTGGGTCGAGGATCGCGAGGCGCGCGTGACCGAGCGAGATCCCGTGTCCCACTTCGCACGCGTTGCCGTCCGGCCCACGGTGCACGAGCGCACGCGTGATGGCCTCGATCTTCGGACGATCTTCACCGATGAAACCGGCGATGCCGCACATGGGACAAGTATAACCGGTTTAGTGATTCTCAGGTTCCGATTTATGGTTACCCGATACATCGCATCACCAAATGATTTTATACAATCCGGACAGGGACGGGAGAATAGGGGTCAAAACCAAATGTGCGGGAGATTTTTTCCTAAGCGAAATGTCCGGATGAGTACATCCCTCTCCCTCACCCGCAGGGGAGGGAGAGGGCAGGGTGAGGGTGGAGTCGGAGAGAGAAAAGTCGCCAATACCTCTTTCACCCCCTCACCCTACCCTCTCCCCCATGCGCGACGCACGGGGGAGAGGGATGAACTGGCTCCGAGGTATTGCTGAAGAAAACTTTCTCCACATCATTTGGTTATGATCCTTCATTTTCTCCCGCAGTTTTGGTATTGATCCGAGAATAGTCCCGATCCGGGGATTTTGCCGTTGGATTCGGCGCGCACGGTTATACAATGAAATTACCTTGAATCAGCAGATGATGTTTTCCATTTTGATCGCATCGGGATACGTGGCGATACTGCTTGTTTTCGGATGGGCCGTAGCCGTGTACGTATTGCATATCCGTCAGGTACCGGCAATCGTCGGCATGACCTTAGGCTTTGGGACCGCCACCTATATGGTGGTGACCAACGCACTGGGATACATCATCGCCATTCGTCCGGCATTCACCGTGGCTCTGGTCTTGATGCTGGCCACAGCAGTTTTGATACTCATCAATGCCCATCTCAAGGGAAGGCTGTTCATTCCTCGTTCAGCTTTTATCCCGGCGCCCCGCTGGTTGATGTTTTCGCTTTCGATCGTCGCTGTTCTTTGCGGGATAATGGGCGCGCGGTTTCTGGGAAGCGATCCCAATGCCTGGATCCATTTCCCTCTGGCTTCGACAATCGTCAGCGGAAATTTTCCGGTCGTTGAAGTGGTGAATCCCTGGGACAAGCTGGGATATCATTACGGTCAGGCACTGCTCGCAGCGGCCTTCACCGCATTGACCAATTTTCCGTTGAGTTTCGGATATGGAATCCAGCCGTTTCTTGGTATAGCCGGCGTACTGTTTTTTGGCGCGGCACTGGCTTTCGAACTCACCCGCTCCTGGCGTGCGGCTTTCATCGGCGCGGTTCTGGCGGTTTTCGGCGGGGGGTTGATGTGGGTGAATATTTTCAGAGTTTTCCAGGACGTATTTCTTTATCTTACTTCGAGATCTGCGATAAGCGCGCCATTCAAATATCTGGTGCCGTCCTTCGGAAGTTCGATTGTTCTTCCCATAATAAATTCCATCGGCTGGAGAACGTTTGCCACCGGAACACCCATTTTTTTCGCGCTTTGTTACTGCCTTTACAAGGTTTTCTCCGGAACGGAAAGCAGACGGCATCTCCGTTGGGGCGCCGTCTGCATCATATTCCTGGCGGCGCTGGCTCTGACGATGGAGGGTTCTTTTCTTCTCTTTTATCCCGCGCTCCTGACTTTTTTTGCAGTGGTCTGGTTTCAGAAATTTCGGGCGGGAGAAAGTCTTCTGGAGCGGTGGCCGCAGCCGATGCTGCTCGTGACTGGCGTATTTCTCGTCGCATTGGCGATAGCCTCTTATCAGGGAGGCACGCTTTCGGCACGCGGCGCAGATGTCAATGAATCGGCTTTTTCGATCTGGTTCAACGGACAGACCGGATACCACACAGCTGGTTATCTGGTCGGTTTCTGGCAGTGGCCGTTTCTCCGCGATTTCGGCTTGCCGCTTCTTTTCCTGCCTTTTATTTCTATCTATTTCTGGCGTCGACGGACAGAGTCGGCCTTTCCCGTTTTTCTTCTGATCCTGGCGCTCGGTCATCTGACTGCACCTTTCGTCGTCCATTACAAAACGTTGCCGGGGGAAATGAAACGTCTTTTTACGCCGGCCATAAGCCTGTTTGCTTTTCTCACGGGGATCTTTCTGGAGCAAACATTGCTTCGAAGCGACAAAATTTTTAAGCGAGTTCTGGGCTACGGATTTATGGGGATGATGATCTTTGCGGGAGTCCTGTATTCATCCACGCGGCTTCTCTTTCCGACATTCCGCTTCGAAGCCGCGCCGCTTTTCGCGAAAATGCCGGAGGTTTCACAGGAAGAGCGAGACCTGTATGCCTGGGTCCGCGAACACAGCACCATCAAGGATTATTTTTATCTGTACACGAATGACGACACCCGGGCTGACGCTCTCTTTACCACCAAGACCGAACAGCAGGTGCAGCAGTTGGACAGGATTCATTTCATGACTTACACCGGGCGATACACTATCGGGATCATCCAGTCTTATCATGCCATGAGCGACGCACGCTGGACACTCATCCATCGGTTCGAGAGAACATGCAAGGCCGATGTCGCCGCGAAGCTTCAGATCAGATTCCTGGTCGCCCTGACGGCTGACCGGGCCAGATGGTTCCGGGACAGGTGTGTGCCGGAAGCCTGGGATGTAGTCTATGGGCCGGTTCCGGGAAAGGAATATCCGCGGGTCTATGAACTGAGGAAAACATGAGTTCTATCTCGAATCTCACATCCTTCGGCAGCCGGGGCGATCATGTCAATTTTTTTCTTGAGTTCGCATGCAGAACGGGATAAGCCCGGTAAAGCTTCAAAAATTGCATGGCCGAAATCAGATAATCTTTCCATTGGAGCTTTGATCCGTTGATGTCTTTCCAGAAAGGCAAACTGTAGTCGTGGACTTTCGAGATGATCGATCCGGTGTGGTCCTGGGCCGCCAGCCGAGCGTAGATCTCGATGTCGAAGAGCCATTTGGTCAGGAACGGTTTTTTGAAGGCATGCCGGAGCTCCGGAGAATTTCTGAATATTTTTGCACCGCATTGCGTGTCGTAGACCGGTAGCCGGAAGAACAGGGAACAGACATAAGCGAAAAAATTCCCCAAAGCGTGTCGGTAGAA
>JBBAAJ010000101.1:0-5054 GCA_041658365.1 Candidatus Peribacteraceae bacterium
TCTGACAAGAGAGCGGGTATCTACCCGCGGTTGAACGATAATGGCTTATTCTTGCCGACCGCAGGTAGATACCTGCTCTGTATCATTTATATTTTTCTTATCTCACATGCTTGGATTAAAGTTTCTCCACACAATTTGTCCTGAAGCTCAATAAGATGGCGTCTTAAGGAGCTTTTAGGTGGTAGAGAAATCTGACAAGAGTTTTTGCTTACCTAAAACCTAAAACCTAACACCTAAAACCTAAAAGCTAACACCTCTTTTGTGAAAGACATGCCTTGTCAGGCCATCATATCCATTATAAGCTCCTTTCGCTTATGGCATCCCATCCCAGGAGTTTCATTCATCAGCCGACTGATGATGAGATGAAGGCGTTTCCAGGTGAGGTAAGGCACCTCGTGAAGAAGGGGCGTGAGCAGCGTTACGTCACACATCAGGAAATCCTCAAGGCCGTGCCGAATGCGGAAGAGAACATCGATCTTCTGGATGAGATCTACACGCTCTTCATGAGCCTGGGGATCGATGTCATCGACGTGAAGGACACGCTCATCTGGCAGCGCAAGGCGCATGCGCAGACCCCGGCGCAGGCGCAGGAGAGCGAGGCGGGGAGTGGCGCGACGACCGCCGCCGACACGGACGACGAATCGCTGGAAGTCGTGGCTACCGCCGGCATACGCCTGAAGGACGAGAAGAAAACCGCGGACGAGAAGAAGAAGCGCAAGGAGCGCGAGGTGGATTTACTCGAGATCAGCAACGACTCCGTGCGCATGTACCTCTCGGAGATCGGGCGCGTGCCCCTCATCGACGCGCGCAAGGAGGTGGAGCTCGCGCGGCGCATCCGCAAGGGCGATGCCGCCGCCAAACAGCAGCTCGCGGAAGCCAACCTGCGCCTCGTCGTGTCCATCGCCAAGAAGTACATCGGGCGCGGGCTCTCGTTCCTCGATCTCATTCAGGAGGGGAACATCGGCCTCTTCCGTGCCGTGGAGAAGTTCGATCCGGAACGCGGCTTCAAGTTCTCCACGTACGCGACGTGGTGGATCCGCCAGGCGATCACCCGCGCCATCGCCGATCAGGCCCGCACCATCCGCATCCCCGTGCACATGGTGGAGACCATCAACAAGCTCACGCATACCCAGCGCCGCCTCGTCCAGGAGCTCGGGCGCGAGCCGACCGTGGAGGAACTCGCGGTGGAGATGGAGATGGACATCAAGAAGGTCCGCCACATCCAGAAGATCAGCCAGGACATCATTTCGCTCGAGGCGCCGGTCGGCTCGGAGGAGGACAGCAAGCTCGGTGACTTCATCGAGGACGAGGAAGCCGTGAACCCGTTCGACGCGACCAACCGCCAGCTCCGCAAGGAGAACGTTCATGCGATGCTCGAGTACCTGACGCCGCGCGAGCGGAAGATTATCGAGATGCGCTTCGGGCTCAAGGACGGCATCGGGCACACGCTCGAGGAGGTGGGCAGGGAGTTCAACGTCACGCGCGAGCGCATCCGGCAGATCGAGGCCAAGGTCTTGCAGAAGCTGCGGGACCATCCGCGTTCCGCGTGTATCCGCGAGCACAGCGCACAGAAGGCGGCCGGCTTCAGCCTGCCGGTGTTCATGAGCGGCAAGCTCTGCCCGGAGTGTCGCAAGGGCGTCCTCGTGGAAATCCACCAGACGGGCAAGGCCTACTACAAGTGCGATCGGTGCGCCTACACTATGGCACAGCCCGTGAAAGACTGACGGAACCTCACCCCTTTGTGTATGCCCTCGCACCCGTTTCCAGAACGTTCCGTCACGTTCCGCCAGCTTTTCCTCCGAACCTTCGCGCTCCTCGCGGCGCGGTGGCAGCCGGTGCTCATCGGCGCTCTCTCCTTCGCACTCCTCGGCGCCGTCGTGTCAGCGTACATCGAACGACGGGTTGAACGCGTGGAGGAGAGGCTCGCACAGAGTGCCGGGATATCGTGGCAGCAGCTCGAGGGGCGGCTCAGTACCCGACTCTCGGCCATGACGGAAACGGACATGATGCGGATCGCTGAGCAGGCGAGACTCTTCCGCGTCGGGACGGTCGTCGTCGGCACGGGAGCGCTTGCAGGGTCGCAGTCGAAACAGGATCTCCTGATGGCGGGGTACATGGTGGGGATCGCGCCGTTCGTTCTCCTCTCGCTCCTCATCCAGGCGGTCATCCTCTTCGTGGCGGCGACGTTCTTCCTCCTCCTCGCTCTGTCCGGCCTCCAGTCGGCGTACGAAGTGTCGCAGCGCCTCCCGGGAATGGTCTTCCCGATGATCGGACTGTGGCTCTGGATGATTCTTCGCTCGTTCCTGTGGGTTCCTTTTCTCGGTCCGTTCATCGCGCTCTACTTCCTCCCGCGGCTCGCGCTCGCGCCGGTGATGCTGGCAAGCGGCGAGCGGGGAGTGCTCGGGAGCGTAGGGGAGAGTATGCGACGGACGAAGGGAAAGTGGCTTGTGGTGTTCCTCGGGCTCCTCGGCGCCGCGGTGACGGTCGCGCTCCTGCTCTCGGTGGCATTCCTGATCGTCTCGGCTCTTGCGCTCTTCTCCGCGAAACTCAGCTTCTTCCTGTGGCTCATGAGCATCATGTTCGCGGTCGCCTGGAGCATGTACTGCCTCGCGATACTGACGGCGGCGTTGGGGTAAGGTGTGAGATGAAAGCGGATCACCCTTCCCCGCAGCCGGGACGCCGCGTCCCGGATCACCACGGTTCGAGCAAATCCACTGCCTCAGGATGTCGCAGCGACGTCCATGGCCAATCTATGATTTCGGAAACCAACCTATGTTTCATCGCGTTGCCTTGAACGTAGGCCATGGCTGACGATCGCTGATTGCTATCACGGATGCGCTCATCATAGAAGCCCGTTTGCCAGCGGAAGTTTTCTAATCCACGCACGGTACGCAGATTCTTCGCGCTGTTTGACTTGAGTGATTGCATGAATTTGCTCAGACCCTTCGGTCCCGGGCAAAGAACCAGATGCACATGATTTGGCAGGATGCAGAAGGCGTGGAGCAGTGCCCCGTACACATCCCGCGTTTTGCAGAGATGATCGATCAAACGGCGCGGGACTCCTTTATTCGTGCACCAGGCAAAATTGTCCATGGTCTTCGTTGTGACGTGGAAAATTCCGAATTGTTGATAGTGTATCTGCGGCATGAGATGTTCATGATACCCCACCGGGACGCGGCGTCCCGGCTGCGGAGGAAAATATAATCGGATGATCCATGAAAGCTTGGAGGTGTGAGGCCTAGGATCTAGCTTCGACTGGGGTCTATACTTTCACTATGCCAACTCCACCATATAATGAATTGTTGTTGCCGCTTCTGCAGTTCTTGCAGGACGCAAACGATCATTCACTGAAAGAGGCTATTGCATATCTTGAGGATCGTTTCAAATTAACTGAAGAAGAACGATCACAGCTTCTTCCGTCGGGACGCCAGCGGGTCATTGCCAATCGTACCTCTTGGGCGGGTTTTTACCTTAAGCACGCCGAGTTCATAGACTCTCCCCGCCGGGGTTATATGCGGATAGCCAAGCGTGGTTTGGACTTTCTCGCGGGCAAACCTAGGGTACTGACGGTTGATGATCTTAGACAATATCCCGAATTTCTTGAATTTATTAAGGGCTCGGATCGTGGTGGGGAAAAAAAACAAGAAAAACGTATAGTGAATTCAATGCAGGAACTGACGCCGGAAGAGAGGATCAGATTTGCAAATGAGGAAATAGAGGGAGACCTTGCACAGTCTCTCCTTGAACAAATCGGCAGCCTGCCGCCAGCTTTTTTTGAGCGGCTAGTTGTCGATCTCTTGCTCAAGATGGGTTACGGCGGGTCTTTCAAGGATGCCGGTCGCGCCATCGGCAAGAGCGGGGACGGGGGCATTGACGGGATTATCAAAGAAGACAAGCTTGGTTTGGATACGATTTATATTCAGGCAAAGCGCTGGGAAGGGACGGTTGGCAGGCCAGAGATACATAAATTCGTAGGCGCCCTAGCTGGAGTCCGTGCAAAGAAGGGTGTTTTCATCACAACTTCTTCTTTCTCTGTGGATGCTCTGTCTTATGCCGCCTCTTTGGATTCTAAGATTGTACTCATTGATGGCAGGCAACTTGCGGAGTTGATGATCGAGCACGATATCGGCGTTGCATCATTGGCTACATATACCGTGAAGCGACTTGATACAGATTATTTTTCTGAAGAGTAAACGCTCGTACGTTTCTACCGTCCTTCTCCCATGCGTACCTTCGCCGAAGAATTCAAGAAGCTCAATCCCGACCAGCGTCTCGCCGTCGAGACGGTGGAGGGTCCGGTGATGGTTGTCGCCGGTCCCGGGACCGGCAAGACGGAGGTCCTCGCGATGCGTGTCGCGAATATTCTGCGCAGGACGCAGATGCGCCCGACGAATATTCTCTGTCTCACCTTCTCCACGTCGGGGGCGAAGACGATGCGCGAACGTCTGCGGCAGATCATCGGCCCCGACGCCTATGGGGTCACCGTGAGCACGATTCACAGCTTCTGTAATGATTTGATTCAACAGCACCCGCAAATTTTCGTGAATTTTCGCGCACTGGAGCAGGTCAGCAACATTGAACGGCTGCAGATCGTTCGTAGGGCAATCAAAGAGCTTGGGCAACGGTCCGAGCTCTACATGCCCGTAGCGGAGCATGATCGGGCCGCGGATGTGCTGGATCGCATCACGCAGATGAAGAAAGAGGGAATTGCGCCCGATGACCTGACGAAGCACGTGGAGGTGTATGCCGAAGAAATGAAGAAGACGCTCACTGGCAGGGAGAGGGATCTGACCAGCAAGGCGTACAAAGATGATCTCAAGAAAGTGCAGCAGTTTAAGGAATTCATTACGGTCTACAAAGCGTACATCGGGGAACTGGCAGCAACACATCGGTACGATTTTGACGATATGGTGCTCATTACACTGGAAGCCCTGAAAGAACACGAATGGCTGCTCGAATCATTGCAGGTGCGCTATCAGTACATTCTGGTCGATGAGTTCCAGGACTTAAACGGAGCACAGAATCGTCTCCTCGATCTGATCACGACGTATGCG
>JBBAAJ010000102.1:0-4970 GCA_041658365.1 Candidatus Peribacteraceae bacterium
TGAGGATCCAGCTGAAGTCCGGCACTTGCGCGTTGGTGTCGGTGCCGATTTCGAATGTCTGACCGGCCTCGATGCGGATGGCGCTGTTTTCTGCGGCAATGAGTGTCCGTGTTGCGAGGAGGGACACGGTTACCATTCCAAGTGCGACGAGGAACAGAAGATGCCGGTGTCTTGCGGAAGTGTGTGCGGCCATTCTTCGCTAGAAGAGGTGATTGACGAATATGACAATCGCCCGGGAGAAAATCACGACAAGGATACCGATGAGGGCGTAGAAGATGATTTTCTTCGCTTTTTCCTTCTGCCCCTCCTCTCCGGCGGAGGTGATGAGGTAGAGCCCCGCGATGATGACGGCGAGGACGGCGAGGATGAGGACAATGTTGAGGATGAAGGTGATCACATTGATGATGAGCTGGGTAATACTGGTGTCACCGACGATGCCGCCGAGGCCTGCAGCTGTTCTGAGGCCTGCCGCAAGGCCACCGTCGCCGCCGTATACGGGCACGGCCGCATGTGCCGTATCCCAGGAGAACAGGGCGATTTCTGCTGTGCCGAAGAGTATGTTCCTCAGTGTCCTGAGAAAGCGAGCCGGCCTACGCATGAAAAAGGGGAAGGGAGAATCTGTTTATGATAGCATAAAACAGCCAGGTTTTCCAGCATATGACGATCAAGCGTCCTCGTCGGCCGTTCAGCGGAGCGCTGCTCAAGGCCGCGAAGGTTCCGGCTTTCCTGATAACGAATACAGCGAATATCCGGTATCTCACCGGCGTCGCCGTTTCCTCGGGGTGCATACTCGTGCTCTGGGAGGGTATCCGTCTTTTCGTTGACGGGCGATATCTCGAAGCGGCGCGCGCGTCCGCCTGGTCCGGCGTGCGCGTTCATCCCATCGGTGATTTCCAGAAGGTCTTCAGAAAACTCCGGAGAGTCGGTTTCGAGGCTGAAGAGGTGACCGTTGCAAAATTACGCAGATGGAAGAGGAGATATAAGAACACAAAATTTGTACATAAAGAGGAGATTGTCGAAGAATTCCGGCGGACGAAAGCGCCCGACGAGCTCCGGTGGATTCACCGTGCATGCGCGGTGACGCGCAGAATCCTGAAGAAGGTGCCATTACTTCTGAAGCCGGGGATTTCGGAGTTGCGCCTGGTTCATGAGCTCTCCTCCCTCGCATACCGCTTCGGAAGCGAAGGGATGGCATTCTCTGCGATCGTCGCGTTCGGCGGGCATACCGCTTTTCCGCACCACCACCCGACGCATCGTGTTCTGAAGACCGGTGATCTCGTGCAGATCGACATGGGAGTGCGCGTCGGCGGCTACTGCAGTGACTTCAGCCGTGTGTTCTTCACGGGGAGGAAGTCAGAGCAGCAGGCCAGAGCGTATGCGGCGCTCCAGCGGGTGAAGCAAGCTTCAGAGGCGCTCGTTCGTTCGGGGATCACCAATCACGCGCTCGACCGGAAAGCGCGCGACATGCTCAAGAAAGAGGGGTTTAATCGCGAGTTCTGCCATGCCCTCGGCCACGGGCTCGGTCTCGAGATCCACGAGGGCGTCTCGCTTTCGGGGAAGGCGCCGCTCAAGCGGCTCAAGAAACACGAGGTCATCACGATCGAACCCGGACTCTACTTCGAGGGTCAGTGGGGTATGCGTCTCGAGGATACGATCATGGTGCAGTAGTTCTCCTCCGGAAGTGGCCCCGGCCCAGGCGTACTTCGTGCGTCACGAGGAGGAGGATCGCAGCGAGGAGCGGGAGGATATAGTAGATGACGCGATAGATGATGAGAACGCCGAGGAGCGATCCCGCGGAAACCTGTTTGCGGAGGAGGAGCAGGAGAACGCCCTCGAACACTCCGATGCCGCCGGGGAGCTGGCTTGCGAGACCGGAGACCTGCGCGAGCATGAACATGCCGAAGAACTTTGGGAAAGCCACGGTCGCAGCACCCGGGAGAAGGACGAACAGGATGCCAGCGCCCACCAGCCAGTCGGCGGCGCCGAGGAGCATCTGGAGGAGAACGTACTTTGGTTTCAGGTGCGGGAGAGTAAATGAGCCGATCTTCCTGCCATGGAGCGCATGGGTGACGATCCAGACGTAGAACGCGATGATGAGGAGCGCGATCCATCCAATCGGCGCAGCGGTACGGAACGGGAGATACAGCGAGGGCGGGATGCGCATTGGCATGATGAGGAATGCGATACCGGCAACGGTGAGGAAGCCCACCCAGAACGTGAGCCCGTTGAATGCGACGACTTTCGCGGTCTCTTTCATCGTAAGGCCGAAGCTTGAGTGGATGCGGTACCGGACGGAGCCGCCGCTCAATGCGGAGAAACCGACGCTGTGACTGAAGGCGTATCCCGTGAACGACGCGAGCGCGATGCGCCTGTAGTGGAGGGGGTGCCCGATGACGCGGAACGCGAGCGCGTCATACCCCGTGATGAGGGAGTAGTAGATGGCGGTCAGGAGCAGCGCGCCAACAGTCCGCGAGGCGGGCGTGTGGGTGAATTGCCACCAGACTTCCCACGGATTGATGGAGCTGAGTTTGCTCCGGAGGACCAGGACGGCGATGGCGAGAAGCGCGATGCCGAAGAGCGGTCCGAGGAAGGGGGAGAGACGGCGCATCAGGAATGAAAAGTGTACAATGAATGCGTCGAAGAAGCTCTGACGCTTAGAACCGCTTTCATTGTACATTGTCCATTGTACATTTTACATTTCTTCCATGTCTCGTCCAAAAATTGCAGTCTTGTACATGGGTGGCTCGATCGGGATGGTCCGCAATCGAAAGACAGGACGCATCGAGCCCATCGAATCGCTTGTGGAGATCCATCGTTTCATCCCCGAGGCGCAGCGGGACGTGTCGCTGGAGTTCCATTCGATTGCGAACGTGGGGTCGTCGGAAGTCACCCCGAAGCATTGGATCGAAGTCGCGAAGACCGTCGAACGTCTGTACGAGCGGTGCGAGGGGTTCGTGGTGATCCACGGGACGAACACGATGGCGTACACCGCTTCCGCGCTGAGCTTCGCACTGCAGAACCTCGGGAAACCGGTCGTGCTCACGGGCTCGCTCCTGCCGATTGACGACATCAATACCGATGCGCGGATGAATATCGCGTACGCCATTCAGGCGGCGCAGCTGGACATCGCGGAAGTATGCGTCGTGCTGGGACCCAGGGTGCTCCGCGGCACGCGGGCGAAGAAGGAGGACCAATCCATTCTGGAGACGTTCGTGAGTCCAAAATTCCCGCCTCTCGCGGAGTTCAACCTGTCCGTCCGCCTCCATCCGTGGCGGATCGTGCGGCGCAAGCGCACGCTCCTTGTCCGGGCGGATTTCGACCCCGGCGTCGTGAACGTCACCCTGCATCCCGGGATGCCGGAGTCGTTCTTCAGTGCGATTCTCTCTGCCAAGCCACATGGTCTCGTCCTCCGCGCGTATGGACTCGGCATGCTCCCGGAACGTTTGTTCCCGTGGCTTCGGGAAGTCACGAAGAAGGGGATTCCCGTGGTCATCACCTCGCAGCTCCTCCGCGGGAGCATCGATCTGCATCACTATCGGAAGCAGTTGATCCTGGAGGAGCTTGGCGTCATTTCCGGGAAGGACATGACCTACGAGTGCGCGGTCGTGAAACTCATGTGGGCGCTTGCGCAGACCAAAAACGTGCGGCGGATTCGGGAGCTCATGGAGAAAAATTTGGTCGGGGAGCTGACGGATTGACGAAACCACCTGCAACTACGAGTCGCAGGTGGTTTTTTGTTTGCTCGATCCATGCGCCTATCAGATTCTCCGCTCGTGAATCTTATCAGGAGCAACTTGCAGGGTGACGGTGAATGCCGCGTGGTGACCGCGTGGCGAATTGCCGCACCAGACGAACATGTTCCCCTTGCGCAGAAACAATTCTGTGCAGTTGGCACTTCCGTTTGGGCTGAAGTACCGCACGGCCCCGAGACCCGGGTACATCGCGAGAAGCGATGCAGCCTCCAGGAAGTGGAGCGGTCGCCAATCGAGAGAATCCGGTCTCGTCCAGTCGTGGAGAAGCAGCATCTTATTGCACCAGTACGGCGCGATGCCTTTTTGTAACGATGCCCTCCATGTCCGACAGCTGCCATTCTGTTTGACCTCTATCGGGCCAAAGACCGGCACACCGGCGGGGAAAAACTCTTCATCATTCCCGAAGCACAAATGGGTCAGTGCGGGTCCTGTCTCGAGAACGGCTGGTTGGGCTGGGAAAGCCGTATCCGGGTTTACTTCCAACCCGAAGGCCTTCATTCGACGGAAAAGCTCCGCGAACCGAAATGCACCGGAGCACACGAGGGCCTCCGGTATGCCCCTTCGTCGCTGGTTCATGGTTTCCTCCTTGCTTTTAAGGATCGAGCAAACGCATGGTGCGACCAATGACAATGAGCGTCAAGAAATTATGAGGTAAGTGATCACTGACTCTGCAGCTTTGATTCCTTCGGTCTTACGAATCGCTTCTATTCACGGGAGCAGGTATCTACCTGCGTTTGCTGATCACAGCAAAGTCTCGCCGACCGCGGGTAGATACCCGCTCTCAATCAATTTATTCCCACTCCCGATGAGGAAGTTTGGTACCTGAATCGTTGCTCTTATGCTGATTTGCCCGACTCCGTTCGGCTTCACTTCGTTACGCCGCAACTACGCCGCGGCATCCGGCTTTATTGGGCAACAATCGCGGCGTAGTCTCGGCTGCTTAGAGCAGCCGGACGAAGCCGGATGGTGCCGGGGGTGGGGATCGAACCCACACATCCTATTTGAGGATAAGGGATTTTAAGTCCCTCGCGTCTACCCTTTCGCCACCCCGGCCTTCTTTCATTATATCGTTCTTTCCAGCTGGAAGGTTATAACTGTTCACTGGGGACTACACCAGAAGTGTGTGGGTTTTTCGAGAGAGCAAGGCTGAGAGTAAAGAAACTCGAGTCTCGTAGCAACGAATGTTGTAGCGAAACATGAATTCAGAGAGGTAGGAGG
>JBBAAJ010000103.1:0-4841 GCA_041658365.1 Candidatus Peribacteraceae bacterium
CTACAAAATTCAATGATCTTCAACGGCTCTCTTGCAAAGCCTTTCTCGGCCAACGTCGCTTGCACATCGTGGATATGGAGCACCCGCATGCCCGCCGCCGCAATCGCCTCCTGGACGGCGGCCACAGTGGAGGGGAAGTCCTTGGAGGTGGAGACGGTGTAGTCGAATGTCGGGGGTTGTTCCATCGGGCTGTTTGGAATGGAGTACGAGAATATCGCTTCGGGGGCAGGCCTATCCTTCCAAGTGATGCTTGCGATCAGCGAACTCTTTCTCATCGATCTCTCCCCTGGCATAGCGTTCCCTCAGGATGTCGAGTGCGGTCTTCCTATCGCCCTGCGTTCCCTTCGTGGAACTGAGCAGCCAGCGCATGAGCGCGACGATCCCGACAATGAGCAGCACCCACCAGAGGATCATGAAGAGGAAGCCGAAAGGCATGAAGCCGAAACCGTATCCCATCATGGAGGACATCGTATCAGGAACGTACCCGCTCTGCCAACCCGAAACGGCTTGCGGTGACCATCCTCCCATCATGCCGTTACCCATCATCGCTGTCATCATGGACATCATGCCGCCCTGCGCGAACGACCGCGGGAAGGGGGCATCGGCCTCGCAACCGCTCATCCGTTTGCCCATGACGATATGCATGTCCTTCTCGCCTTCCTCTCCCATCATCCGGGTCATCCTGTTGTTCATTGTCTCGTGGGCGTTACCCATCATCCTGCCCATGAAGAACTCGCCGAGCGAGCCGAACTCCTCGTCGGAGAGATCACTACATGCTGTTTCTTTGCTCTGGAGCTTCTCCCAGATCGATCGCCCCTCTGCCTCCTCACGTGCAGTGTGATTATCCCCGGGCACATCGCCTCCTGTCTGCGCTGAGACAACCGGCGAGGCGAGGAGGATACCGATGAAGAGGATCGCGGGAAGAGAGCGGTGCATGGTGAGACGAGAACGGTCTAAACAGGGTAAAATTGTACTCCCTTCAATGGGAAAAATGAAACGATGCAAGAATGGAATGATGCGCTTCATTCCATCCCCAACACTCGTCGGTGATCTCCGGTGCTGAGTAAAATGAGCACAAGCAAATCTTCGTCTTTCGCATATCGGAGCAACCAATCTGGCCCGATGTGACATTCTCTCGTGTTTTTCAGTCTTCCTCGCAATTCATGATCACGGTATTTTTGTGGTAAACGCTCCCCGGTAGCGAGCAGCTCAATGACGCGTTCGAGCTTCCCGGTACCAAAACCAGCCTTACGAAGGCGTTTGAAATCCTTCTTGTACCGTTTCGTAGCTTGAATGTCATATCGCTTCATTCTCTGAGAATAGCCTCATGGAGCTTTTTTGCCGAGGAATACTTTTTGCCGTGCTTCTTCGTCCATGCAAGCTCTTTCAGTATTTCATCTTCCTCAGCAGGAGTGAGACCGTTTTCGGTGAGGACCTCAAAAGGAATGCCTTTCTTTTCAATAATTTGCACTAAATAAATATTGATCGCAGTGCTCAGATCCAATCCCAGTTTTTCCAGGATATGCTGGGCGGTCTTTTTCGTTTTTGCGTTCGTTCTGATTTGGATGGTAGTCATGTAACTATGGTACACAAACGTATTGACAATGTCAATACAATGTAATTGAGGGGGATGATACGAAGGGATCATAACCAAGCGGGGTTTGTATTTCTGATAATCACTGGTCCTTTGCTACAATGCAAACATGGGGCTGTAGCTCAGCTGGCTTAGAGCGCCGCATTCGCATTGCGGAGGTCAGGGGTTCGATTCCCCTCAGCTCCACCAACCTTCGCGCAGCGAAGATTGCCATCCGTAGTCTTTTGCGTATGCCATGTTCTTGAGCAACTGATTCGCTGCGGCTACGGTTGGCAAGCCAGCAAAAGCGAAGGATGGCTGTCATACTCCCGACCGTAGCACTTGAAGTTCATGGAAGTTTTTCTTCCACAGAACCGTGTTGACTACGGTCGGCAAGCCATCAGAAATATAAATCCCTCTCCCCGGCCTTGATTCGTTCCAAGCGCCGCAGAGTCTCGGCGTGCCGCTCCTTGCTCGCGATCTGCTTCAGATATTTTTGGATGGTCTTTTCGCCGGCTTTTTTTACCTCCGGCGACGCGTAGTCCTCCAGATATTCTTTGAAGGTCAGGATGCCGTTGGGACGGCACAAATGATGGATCTCGCCGGGCTTGGCCAGCTTCATGAAAATTTCTCCGGTCCGGCCTTTGCGGTAACAGGCCGTGCAGAAGCTCGGCAGTAAACCTTGTTTCATAATGCTCATCACCACATCGTCGAGCGTGCGGTGATCAGCAATCGTAAATTGCTCCAGTTCTTTATCGTCCTGGCCGTATGCGCCCGGCGAAGTCCGGGATGCGGCGCTCGTCTGGGAGATGCCGATCTTGAACGCTTGCGCGCGCGTCTCCGGACGTTCGCGCGTGGAGATAATCATGCCAGTGTAAGGGACGCTGACGCGCAGAATGGCGATGATCCTGAGGAGCTCCTGCTGCGAGACCCTGTACGGCATGTCGAACTGCACCGTGTCCGCGGGCTGGAACCGAGGGACGGAGAAGGTGTGCGGCCCGATATTGTAGGTGCGGTCCAGGTACTGCGCGTGCGAGACCATGGCCAGCACCTCGAACCGGTAGTCGTACAGGCCGAAGAGCACGCCGAGACCGACATCGTCTATCCCCGCTGCAAACGCGCGCGTATGCGCGAAGAGCTGGCGCTCGTAGTCCGCTTTCGGGCCGTGATGCAGCTTGGCGTAGGTGTCGCGGTGATACGTCTCCTGGAAGAGCTGGTACGTCCCGATGCCGGCGGCTTTGAGCTTGCGATAGTCCTCCACCGTCGTGGCGGCGATGTTCACGTTCACCCGCCGGATTTCACCTTTTTTGCTTTTGGTCGCATAAATCGTTTTGATACTTTCTACCACGTAATCAATGGGGTTCTTTTCCGGGTGCTCGCCGAATTCCAGCAGCAGCCGCTTGTGCCCCATGTCTATGAGGATCTTCGTCTGCTCCCGCAGTTCCTCCATGGTCAGTTTCTTGCGCGGCGCCGGATTGCGGCAATGGAAGGCGCAGTACTCGCAGTCGTTCACGCAGTAGCTGGAGAGGTAGAGCGGGGCGAAGAACACCAGCCGCTCGCCGTAGATGGCCATCTTGATCCTCCATGCGGTTTCGAAGAGCTTTTTTAAGAGACCGGCGTCTTCGATGAAGAGCAGCGATCCTATTTCCTCCAGCGTCAGTCCTCTCATGGCCATGGCCTTGGAGAGGATGCCCTCGATGCACCTGCGCGAGGGGTGTTTGCTTCTTCTGAGGAGGGAGAAGATCTGCCCTTCATCCACGACATCTGTTATGGTTGGCATGGCGCGGATGGTACTCCGTTCTTCCAGGGAATGTGAGTGCTCCGGGCTCCCTCCCCTGCCATGGAAATCCCGATGCGCTCACAGCTGAAAGCCGCTCTCACAGCAGAGGGCGCAGAGCAGCGAAAGCTCCACGCGCAGGCGCACCGCACGCGTCTGGAAGCGGTCGGCGACGCCGTGTACTTCCGCGGCATCGTCGAGTTCTCGAACATCTGCGAGAAGAATTGCCGCTACTGCGGCATCCGCCGCGGGAACCGCAAGGTGCACCGCTATTTCATGAGTCTTAAGGAGATCGCGGCGTGCGTCGCGTTCATCGGGAAAGTCCGCTACGGTTCTGTGGTGCTCCAGTCCGGGGAAATGACGTCTCCTGGAGCGAAGGATTCTTTCCTCGCGATGGTGCGCTCCATCCATGAGCATCATCCGGACATGGGCATCACCCTCTCGCTCGGGGAGCAGGATAAAGAGTTCCTCCGGCAGCTGAAGGCAGCCGGCGCGCACCGCTACCTGCTGCGTATCGAGACGAGCGTGCCGCGGCTCTACCGCGCACTGCACCCGCGGGATCACTCGCTTAAGCGGCGCAAGCAGTGCCTGAAGGATCTCCGGTCACTCGGGTACCAGGTCGGCTGCGGCAACATGATCGGACTGCCCGGGCAGACTGTCGCCGATATCGTCTCCGACCTCCTCTACTTTCAGCGCGAGGATTTCGACATGTTCGGCCTCGGGCCGTACGTCATCCATCGCGATACGCCGCTCGCGACTCCCGGGAATATCCGCCGGTGGACGGCGAACAGGGAGCGGATTTTCCAGAGGACCCTCAACTGCATCGCGCTTCTCAGGATCCTCATGCCCACGAGCAACATCGCCGCCGCGACGGCGCTGGATGTCTTTCACAAAGACGGCCGGGAACAGGCGCTGCGCGTCGGCGCGAACGTCATCATGCCGTCGGTGACGCCCGGTGCGTACCGCCGCGACTACCTGCTGTACGATTCCAAGCCCTGCGTGGACGGCAATGCGGAGAAGTGCAGCGCCTGCATCGTGCGCAAGGCCGAACGCGCCCGCCTCCGGCCCGTGCTGGGAGTGCAG
This sequence comes from Candidatus Peribacteraceae bacterium, assembly GCA_041658365.1. Classification (GTDB taxonomy): domain Bacteria; phylum Patescibacteriota; class Gracilibacteria; order Peribacterales; family Peribacteraceae; genus 2-02-FULL-51-10. The sequence goes on from JBBAAJ010000103.1 coordinate 4,434, forward strand.
GGAACCGCCAGACATTACCTCGACCGCACCTATGGCTAAACGCGAAGAGCGCAGCATCCTCTGCTTCGTCGGCCGCACGAACACGGGCAAATCCAGCCTCCTCAATGTCCTGAGCGGCCAGAAGGACTTCGCCATCGTGGACCCCGCGCCCGGGACCACGGCCGACACGGTCGTGACGCACATGGAGATCCACGGCATCGGCCCCTGCAAAGTCATGGATACCGCCGGCATCGACGAACGCTCAGCGCTGGGGAAGAAGAAGCGCCGCAAGACTTTCGAGGCCATGGAGGAGGCCGATCTCAACATCATCGTCGTTGATCTCGCGCGCGCGGCACACACACGGGACATCGCACTGGAACGCTCGCTCCTTAAGAAAGCCAGCCAGGACGGGAAACAGGCGCTCCTCCT
>JBBAAJ010000104.1:0-4799 GCA_041658365.1 Candidatus Peribacteraceae bacterium
GAACATCGAGAACCGCTCGAGCTCTTCGGTCGTCTGGGAGCGTTTCTTGAGTCCCGCGGTATCGACGAGAATGAAAGTCCGGTCGTGGTAGCGGATTTCCGTGTCCACCGCATCCCGCGTCGTCCCGGCGATGGTGGAGACGAGAAGCGGAGACTTCGTTCGCTGCGCAGCGGACATCAGCGCGTTGATGATCGAGCTCTTCCCGACATTCGGCCTTCCGACGATGGCGATCCTTGGCGAGCTTTGAGCTTTGAGCTTTGAGCTTTGAGCTTCTGAGGCAAAGCCGAGTCGCTTGAGTTCGCGGTCAATCACGCGTTCCAATTCCTCAATCCCCAGTCGGTGAACGGCACTCACGGCGAGGAACTCCTCGCCGATATTCATTTCCTGGAAATCCGCCAGTACTTCATCGACAGTTGCCGGATTATCGGCCTTGGTCAGAACGGTGATTACCGGAACGTGACGCTTCCTTTTTTTCCTCAGGAGATCCAGGACCCTGCGGTCATCGAGTGTCACGGGCTCCTTCGCGTTCACGGTGAAAAGGATGAGGTCAGCCTGCGTGAGCGCGAGGAGCGACTGCCCGGCGACATCACGCTCGAAATCCTTGTCCCGCGTCGCGCCGATGCCCCCCGTATCGAGGAGCAGATAGCTCACGTCATCGGCATCAATGCGGTGGCTGACGTGGTCGCGCGTGGTCCCCGGAATGGTGCTCACGATCGCTTTCCTCTGTCCGATGAGCCGGTTGAAGAGAGTGGATTTACCGGTATTGGGACGGCCAATAATGGCAACAACAGGAATTCGTGGCACGTTTTTAGTGTATAGTTTCTGCATGGAAAAGGAATATGACCCGAATGCGGTTGAAGCCAAGTGGCAGAGCGCATGGGAAGAGAAGGGTGTCTTCAGGGTTGATCTCGAAAAAGCCAGAAAGCCCTACTACACCCACGTGATGTGGCCGTACCCGAGCGGCGACAAGCTCCACGTCGGCCATTGGTACAACTTCGGTCCGGCGGACAGCTTCGCGCGGTTCATGCGTATGCAGGGCTACGACGTGTTTTCGCCGATGGGATTCGATGCGTTCGGCCTTCCCGCGGAGAACTACGCGATCAAGACCGGAGTTCCGCCGGCGAAGTCCATCGGGAAGAACGTGAAGACGATGATCAGGCAGCTCAAGCGCATGGGCTGCATGTACGACTGGAGCCGGATGGCCAACAGCTCGGATCCTGAGTACTACAAATGGACCCAGTGGCTGTTCCTGAAGATGTACGAAAACAAACTGGCGTACAAGAAGGAGGGGAACGTGAACTACTGTCCCGGCTGCCAGACGGTTCTGGCCAATGAGCAGGTATGGGAAGGCAAATGCGAACGGTGCGAGACCGAGGTGGTTCAGAAGGCATTGGAACAGTGGTACTGGCGGATCACCGATTACGCGCAGCAACTCCTGGACGGCCTCCAGGACTTGGACTGGCCGGAGAAGACGAAGCTCATGCAGAAGAACTGGATCGATAGGAGCGAGGGCGCGAACCTCTTCATGAAGGTGAAAGACATGCCGATATCCTTCGAGGTCTACGATTCCATCCCGCAGACGTTCAAGGCGCAGACGTTCGTGATTGTTGCACCGGAGCATCCGCTCGTTCCAAAACTCGTTCAGGGTACAAAGTATGAAAAAGACGTTCTGGCATTCGTCGAGAAGATCCGGAGAAAGAAAGCGGCGAAGCGGTTCAACTTCGAGGAAGATATCGAGGGCGTCGATACCGGCCGGGTGGTGGACAATCCCTTCGGCATGGGGGATCTCGCTATCTGGGTCGCCTCGTTCGTCGTCATGGAGTACGGGACCGGCATCGTGAGCTGCTCCGCGCACGACGAGCGCGATTTCGCCTTCGCGAAGAAATACGGGATTCCGCTTCGACCTGTGATGTTCCCGAAGGATCCGAAAGAAGCGAAGAAGGTGAAAGTGCTGGAATACTGCTATACCAAGGACCCGGAAGGCGTTCTCGAGTACCCCGAGGAATTCCAGGGCCGCAAATGGGGCGAGGTGCGTGAGGACATCATCGAGTTCATCGTGAAGAAAGGTTACGGCAAGAGGCAGATCAATTACCGCCTCCGCGACTGGCTGGTGAGCCGCCAGCGCTACTGGGGCGCACCGATCCCGATCGTCTACGATCCGGAGGGTAAGCCGCACCCGATTCCCGAGAAGCATTTGCCGTGGCTTCTTCCGACGGACATCGAATTCAGGCCGACGGGGAAATCGCCGCTCTTCTATAGCAAGGAGCTTCGGTCCCGGACGGAGAAGATATTCGGCAAAGGCTGGATTCCGGAGTTCGACACCATGGATACCTTCGTCTGCAGCAGTTATTACTCATTCATGTATCTCGCTGCGGTGAACGACGGGAAGACGTACCTTCAGCGCGATCTCTCGGCCGGTTCCCCCTGTGATCCTGGACTTGAGAAGAAGTGGATGCCCGTTTCGATGTACATCGGCGGACCGGAGCACGCGACCATGCACTTGATCTATGCGAGGTTTGTAACGATGGCGCTCAAGGATTTCGGCTTCGTGACCAATAAAGAGCCGTTCAAAAAATTAGTACACCAAGGGTTGATTACAAACAAAGGCGTGAAGATGAGCAAATCGAAAGGGAACGTGGTGAGCCCGGATACCTTCGTCGAGAAGTACGGCTCCGACGTCTTCCGAATGTACCTGATGTTCATGGGTCCCTTCGTAGGCGGCGGAGACTGGAGCGATACGGGCATCAAAGGAATCGTCCGGTTTGTTCAACGTGTGTGGAGAGTGATGAATGAAAAGAAGCTTGCCACGCGTAGCCCCGCTTCGCGGGGCGAAGCGGGGAACAAAAAAGTTATTCAGGACAAACCGCATGTGGCAGCGGCGTTGCACAAAACCATCAAGAAAGTCACAGAGGACACGAAGATTCTTCACTTCAACACCGCGATCAGCGCTCTGATGGAATTTCTGAATTTTCTGGAGAAGGAAGATGCGTTCTCGGTTGAAGTTGGAAAAACGTTTTCGTTGCTCCTTGCCCCTTTGGCACCGCACCTCGCTGAGGAACTGTGGTCGGCTCTTGGTGGGAAAGGATTTGTGATCGAGCAAGCTTGGCCGAAGTTCGATCCGAAATTGATCATCGAGGAAACGATGACGATTGTTGTACAGGTGAACGGGAGAGTTCGCGGCGATTTCCAGATCGCGAGAGACTCAACCAAGGAGGCCATCATTTCTCAGGCCAAGGCACTGCCCAACGTAAGCAAGTTCCTGACCGGTGCCGTGAAGAAGGAGATCTACATCGAAGGGAGGCTCGTGAGTCTGGTGGTGTAGTGGAGATACGACGGACCACTGAAACATGAGGAGTTGATGCGGTTAGTCGGTGCCTCAGTTGAATAAAATTGACAAACTCCGACCCGCAGGTAGCCTACGCGTCCTGTCTATGGGAGAACAACCGCCAGTTTCTGAGCCAGCTAGTGCAAAACCCGGTTTCCCGGATACACTGACTGCTGCGGAGGTGAAAGACGTGCTCATTGCTGCAATTACAGAAGGCGTGAGGGACGGTTACATCGATGGAATTCCTATCAGTGCAATAAATGGAGATCTGCCGCTTTCCGGTGTTTTTTTTGATTCTCTGAGCCTCAATGGTTTACTTGGATTCCTCGATGAGGCTGAAAAGCGGAAGACAGGCAAGGGGATCACTGAGGCAAATCTAGAAAGGGCTGGAGAGCTGGTATCCGCCGCTTCATCTGCAAGGTGCGGTCGGACCATCGAAGAACTAGCGCAGGAAGTAAGTAAGGTGATCAGGAGTGAGTTCGCGTAAGATGCAGACATTCTCCCGTGATGCACCCGTTTGATCGCTATGCGGCTTTTACCGACCTCAAACTGCTTTTGGAGGCGAGCAGTCGATCCCTCCGGAAAAGCAAGCGGGTCAATACGCTCAAGTGTTCCGCTCCGGAATTTCAGCATTGGGCCAGGGCGAAGAAGTGGGCCATCGAACCGGTGCCGTGGTGTCCGGAAGGATTCTTCGTTGACCGACCTTCGCCCCCCGTGGCCACGGGGGGACTACGGTCGGCAAGCCGCGAGAACCAAGAGGAAGACGGGCAGAAGAGAGAAGCAATGGGCAAAGATCTTCTGCACATTCTCGGTTACACCTATATGCAGGAAGCCGCGAGCATGCTTCCGGTCGTTCTCCTCGATCCCAAACCCGGGGAAACGGTTCTGGATATGAGTGCGGCGCCGGGGAGCAAGGCCACGCAAATCGTTGCCCGCATGAACAATGCCGGAATGTTGATCGCCAATGACGTTCAGGAGAAACGCATTTGGGCGTTACTTAGCAATCTCCAGCGCTGCGGTGCGATCAATACGCTGGTGACGAGAAAAGTCGGGCAGTGGTTCGCGGGCCACATGACCGAATGTTTTGATCGCATTCTCTGCGATGCGCCTTGCACGGCGCAGGGAACGGTGCGCAAAGACTCCGATGCGCTCATGTACTGTTCCATGGAGAACACCGGCAAGATGGCGCGTCTCCAGCGCGAGTTGCTCGAATCGGCGATCCACGCGACGAAAGTCGGCGGTCGTATCGTCTATTCAACCTGCACACTCACACCTGAGGAAAATGAGGGAGTGGTCATGTCGATATTGAACAAATTTAGTGATCAGGTTTTTGCGCTTGAACCTACGAAGCTTCAAGCTTCCCATTCGGGCATGAGAAGCCCTCAGGGCCTTCGAACGGCAAGCGGTGAGCTTCAAGCAAAGTATTTTGATCGGGCGATTGAAGATTCAATCAAAGTCCAAAGTTGGATGAAAT
>JBBAAJ010000105.1:0-4726 GCA_041658365.1 Candidatus Peribacteraceae bacterium
TACATCCTTTCCGGGGAAGGGGAAGTGGTCGCGGGGAAGGAGCGCCGCACCGTGACGGAAGGGGATCTCGTCGTCGTGCCGAGGAAGGTGCGCCGGGGCGTCAAGGCGAAGACGGACATGGTCGTGTTGCACGTCGTGTCGCCGTCCCCTACGCAGGCCGACCACGGCGACATGGCGGGGCGGATCGCCCGCGGGGAGTTCGAGCTCCCCGCCTGACCCGGTCACGAAAACATCTTGTCCAGATCCTCTGGTCGGCCCCCATCGGGGCGGTGGCGTACGTGACGCCGGTCCCCTTGAGGACCCGGGGGTCGTACGCGGACAGCGACTGCCCCTTGACCACGGGGACCCTTGCGACTCCGAGGGTCTTCCCCGTGACGGCGCACCCGTTCCCGATCACAGCCCCGCGGGCCGTCCCTGCGGATCGATTCGAGCACTTCGAGAACGCGCGCGCCGTCCCCCCACGGGATGCGGCCTGCCTCCATCGCCACGGCGGCGGCCGCGCCCACGTCGATCGTGTCGAGCCCGATGTCGTCGCACGCCCCGTCGATTCGCACGGGGCGCCCCCGCGCGACGGCTGAATTGGTTCGGTAGCCGGTCACCGGCCCCAGGAACCAGTATACGATGTCCGCACCCCGGGCAAGGAAGGTCTCTTGCCTCGGCCTTGCCAATCTTGTGGGTAGCCATTACTTGGATGAAATTTCACGAAGCCGGTCTGCAAACCGACTCAAGATTTCGGGAGAAACATGAAAAGGGTTTGCCCGATGAATCGCCTCGGCAATTTCGCGTGCTTTCTTTGGGGCAAGCTGGCCGGTCCGGACAAGATCGAGCATGATCTCGAGTCCCCAGCGTACGACAATCCCCTCACTCTTGCAGGCATTCCGTAACGCTCTGTCGTTTGTGACGCACACCCAGCCGTTTTCCCGCGCCAGGACAAGACAAAGGTGATCCGGATACGACAGCGACCCACGTCTCTCGGCAGCCGCAAAAAGTTGATCCAACTCCGGCTCGACCACGTTCAATCCGAGGCGATTACAAACATCAAGGTCGATGCCATCCACCTCCTCGAGGACCGTCATTGGAATCCGGATGCCGCCAACATGGCGATCCACGAGTACAAGAATGGACAAATCCGCCTTGAGGTAGTCAATGAGGACGTTTGCGTCGAGGAGAAGGAACGTCCTTCGCGGTGCGGTCAACTGGTTATGCTACCCAGGAGGTTGATAATTCACGCATCTCCTGAAGCGAGCGACCCAATATCTCGGCCCCACGGCTCATACTGATAATTCCATGTTCCATCGCGTTGCGCACAAGCCGCGAAAGCCGATCACCGGGAAAATCGACGCCGGAAAGACGCACCGGTTCGCCGGACCCGAGATGCTCCGGAAAACTCGCCAGAAAATCATCCCGGATGAGGGCCTCCGGCTCATCATCCCGCAGCAGGGAGCGTTGGGAACGACGCTTGTAATCAAACTGAAATTTCGCCCAAATGTCTCTGGAAGCGCCCCCGGAAGACACCAGCCGATACAGCACGGTGCGGTAACTCACGCGGAAAATCCGCTTCACCTTAAACACGCGATCAATAAAAGGGAGGCCGTAGGTTTCGTCCCACTCCTTCCGGAATGCGGAATCCGGCATCAGGAATTCGGCGGCAAATGCGTTTGCCTGCTTCTCGTGCTCCCCTGGCTCTTCGGTCTTGCTCACGTCATAGTCCGACAGGTGCAGGACCAGATGCCCTAGTTCGTGGGCCGCGGTAAAGATCCACCGTTCCACCGAGATCCGTTCCCAGGTGTTTACGACAATTGCAGGTCCACCGTCTGCAAGGCCGATCGACAACCCAAAGAAATCCGACGATGCGATGGGAACACGGCCGATCTTGACGCCATGGGCTTCCAGCAAACCGCAAATATCACGGATAGGTTCGTCGGGCGCAATACCGAATCTTTCCCGGGTTTTCCTGGCGGCTCGAACAGCAAGATCCATGGAGGGTTTCCCACTGAACGAAAAACCGACTAGTCCGCTTCCGAGTTTCTCCTCGAGCAGCTCCTCGAGTTCGTTAAAATCGGAAAGCCAGCGGCTGGACTCCGCAAGAATCTGGCCGCGACTCTTGAGCCGTTTCTGCGAGCGAAATCGAACCGCCTTGAGTTCACGAACCGGGGCTACAAGATCATGGGTCCTGACGCCCAAAGCAACGGCGATTGCGCGGAGAGTATTGACGCGTGGTTGGGATTGCCCACCTTCGATCTTGCGATATGCCGACCGCGAAAGCGCGGCCCTCTCGGCAAGTTCTTCCTGGGAGATGGCCTTTGCGTTGCGGAGGCGCCTAAGGTTCAACGAAATAGCATTTTGAGTCGCCACGGTCACTCTCCCTTCCCACCAGGAAAGTAACCTAAAATGTTTATCCTGTCAAGATGGCTACTTATGGCCAAACAAATCCGTCTTCAAGAAACCGGTTTTCTTTCGTGGTAATCGTGTGTTGCAGGCTCCGCGAGAGGTGCGAGGCGACCTGTGCCCTTTACTTGAGCGGAAAGTCGACCGCTCGAGCTCCGAGGTACCTCATTCCCCTCGCTTTTCGTCAGCGCCACCGGCTACTTCGAGACAAAATTCGTTTCGGTCGTGTTCACCCCGGCCTGTCCGGCAAAATCGGGCCAGGCGGCAACTGCTTCTCTCACCTGTTTCAAGCCTTCGGCGCCGTGCCGATACCGAACCGGTCGGCAACCGATGAGCGCCAAGACTACTGCACCAACGGTCTTGCCCCAGATGCGAACCTCAATAGCCCGGACCGGTTTATACATGTGATGGTCCCTTGTTTTTCGAAGCGCGTTGTCGCGGTTGCTTGGCTTTCAGCATCTGCATCGGGCTGATGCCTACCGTCGGCGCCAAGGTTTTAAGCCAGTCGGCCCGCCCCAGGGAGCGCAGGACCTTTACCAAGGAGGACAACGTCGCCCCTCTGCCGTTTTCCAGATTTTTCACGGCATTGAGTGCGACGCCGGCCTGCTCGGCAAGCCGGCGTTGGTCGATGTTCCGGCGCAGACGCAGATCGCGCAATTGCCGACCGAACTCAACTTCCATCTCTTTTGGTGTCTGTGAACTCTGCATAATAATCCTTTTTAGGTCTCTTGATGAAATTACTATAACCAATAGACTTATAAGAGTCCATTAATTGTTTATTCTATGTGCTCAACACCTTGAAATACGAATAACCAAACCGCGTCGCTCGCGCTCCGACAGACTGGTCAGTTTGCGTCGGAATCGCTGGTCAGCTTCGACCGGGCGCTCCTCCCTATAGCCCGTCCTAAAGCCCTGAAGCTACCGGGGAAAGGTATATAACCATTTGTAATAGAAGATGTTTTTTGGCCATAAAGCCCAACCGCCATCATGGTTGGCCACCGTCCTGGGCTTTAGGCGGTGCGATAACCCAGCGAGCCCAGCGGCGTGCCCCTCGAAGGGCAATCCGTCCTTCCGAACGCATCTCCGCAAGCAACCGCTGGACGGTGCTGTCCGAATCGGCAGGCAACACCTGGCGGAGTTCGGCCAAGGGGGCGCCAGCTTCCTTCTGCGCCCGCAGATGCTTTTCCAACAGCGCCTTCTTGGTTTCGTAGTCCAGCCCCCGTTTGCGGGTATGTCCACGCCCCCGACGTGCACGTCGCCCTCTACATCGTCTCCGCGTTGCAGGCGTAGACGCTTTCCCATCCGAGTTGCTTTTCCAGGTGGTCCGCGAAAGTCTTCTGGACCAACCGGTCTCCGCTGTTGATGTCGGTGAGCGCCATTCAGACTCCCTATCGGACAAACCGACCCGGCATAAAGGACATCGCCCAAAAATGTCCTTTAGGAAAAGGGTTCAAAATCATCCGGTTCCGGGAGATATCCCGAATCGTATCCCCCGCCAAACCGCCTCTATTCGCTCCATGTCTTTTATGCCCCTGTTCCATCAGGCGATATTTTCGCCAGCGGCGCTCCCCCCCGGACCACATACCCATCGAAAGCTAAACACTTGTTATTGCAATAGGTTAAAGATAGTCCGCCTTCAACAACCTCCTCTCCGGTTACATCGTGCTACATACCGTCAGGCCCAAAACGGGACATAGGTGGCCGTTTCCGGAGAGATCCGTTGGTGGTCTGTTTAGCTCAATATTTGGCTCAGTATTGGCTCATTCGCCAATCATTTGCTTCCAGAAAAACGCTGTTAATACAAGCCGTTATGATGATCTCCCGAGCGGCTTTGGATCGTTTTAACGATCGAATGGACCGACGTCCCTGTCTTTGCTCCAAATACCTGTGACGGGTTCACGCCGCTCTGGAATCCTCCGGCGGACGGATCAGGCTCTCGCCGGGAGCGGGAAACGCTTCCGTTCGTATGCCTCAACCAGCGTGACGAGGACGTCGAGCCGCTCCCCCTTCTGCGACTTCGGGGCGGCGTCCATCAGCGTCTCGATTTCCTTGAGCGTCCGCCGATAGTCCGCCTTGGTCCTGATGGGCAGGATTTCCATGGCTCTCCCCTTATTTTTCCACTCGACCGCCATGCGCTGTGGCGTCCCGCCAAGGGCACGCAATAGAGGAACCGCGAGGGCTATTCGTTTGGGTTTGTCCCACCGAATCCCAGGAGATAATTAAGAGTTTCTTCAACGCCTAAGGGTTCCACGCCTTCATGTGTCAAAAGCTCGGGTAGGGCCTTCGTCACCCATGACGGGATCAATCTGCACAACGGTCGGATTTTACCGAAGCTACA
>JBBAAJ010000106.1:0-4670 GCA_041658365.1 Candidatus Peribacteraceae bacterium
GCGACTTTGAAACGTTTCAGCAGAGCCCGGCCAGCCGCGTACCGGTCAAGATCACAGCCGCATATTTTTTCACCGTATTCAGTCGCCAGCAGTGAACTGATAGCTGATTGCCCGATATCGCCGCCGACCGCAGTTATCAGAATAGAGTTGTTACTTCGCTTCAACTAGTTTCCCCCTTCTTGTCAGGACATCAGCCAGATAAGGCAGTTCCGGGTCGTTTTGGCGCGCTTCCGCGGCGACCGCCGCAAGGTCATATTGTGCCAGCCGGAATTCTACCGCCAGCCCGGTTGTGTCAAGGATCGCCCAACTTGCTCCCGGGCGGCCGTCGCGCGGCTGGCCGACCGAGCCGGGATTCAGGAACAACAGATCATTATGTGTTTTTAGCATTTGATAATGAGTATGCCCCATAATTACCAGGTCATATTGTCCTGCCCCTACCAACCGATCAAAAACACTTTCCGGCACATCGGGATAAATATATTCGTCACGGTCGCGCGGCGAACCGTGGCAGAGAAGGATCTGTCGGGTGGCGATCCCAATCTCTCGCCGCCAAGGCAGCTTTCTTAACACGTTTTCCTGTTCATCGCTTAATTGCCCAGCCGCCCGCTCCAGCGCTGATCCGTATTTACTTTTATATTCCGCTCTCTGCCGGTCGTCCCAGGCGGCATAATCAGCCAGCATTCCGTCATGATTTCCCTGAACTATTTCATAATCCAGGCCAGCCAGCGCCGCCAGAACTTCGTCCGGGTGATAGTAATAACCAACCAGGTCGCCGGTAATCAACAGCCGCTTCAGTCCTTCAGCCTGGATCTCGGCCAGCACCGCTCTCAAGGCCGCGCTATTACCGTGGATATCACCCAGTACCGCGATTTTCACGCCGCCACCCCGCCCTTGATCTCTTCCAGCGCTTGTCTAAAACTTCGGCCAGCAAGCAATTCGGGCGACGGTTCGATGATCTGGTCGGCTCCCGTCTCCCCCTTCTGCCTGATCGGATCTTGGCCGGGGAGAAGGATAGCGCAAATATCTTTCAGCAGGTCGGCGATGGTCACCGGCTCCGGTCCGGCGGCAAGATGAGTTCCGGTAATTTTCCGACCAACCGCATCAGCGATCATCGCGGCTAGATCGTTAACGTAAACGTAATTGCGCTTCGCTTCCCCAGCTCCGACCAGCGTCGGGGCCTTTCCCCGCAAGGCTTGGTCGATCGCCCGGTTCAAGCCGAGATGTGCCGGCCCATTTTGGCCATAGATCCCGGAGATCCGGAGGATCAGGTGATCAAGCCCGGCGGCCCGGACCAGCTCTTCTCCCAACCATTTGCTCCTGGCATACGCTGTATCAGGATTAATCCCAGTTGAGCGGTCAATCAGTGCTGTCTTCACTCCATGGACGGTTATTGACGAAGCAAAAATAAAATAGGCGCCTAAATCCTTTGCCCAGCGAGCCAGTTCAGCCGTAGCTATGACGTTCGGGACGAATAAGTTGTTTTCCTTGTCCTCAAAAGCGACCACCGCCGCCAGATGAACGATGGCATCAGCTTTGGGTAGTTTGGAGAGGTTGGCAAAAAGGTCCTTATCGGCCAGATCAATGATGATCTCTTTGGTTTCGCCGGTCTTTACCCGATCCAGCGGCAGGACAAGATAACCGTCCTTTTTTAGCCGCCGGACGACCGCTTTCCCGAGAAAACCGGCCGCGCCGGTCACTATAACAGTTCGCGCCATTTCAGATCATTTCCTCCGTGATCCATTGGTCGGCCTTAATATCGGTCCGGGCAACCTTGCCAACAACCCTGTTCTCATCTTTCGATTTGATGCCCAAGCCCGGCCGTTTGACGACCAGCATTTCTGGCGTGATTTTCGTTCCTTTTTTGATGTTGTAGGCCGCGTGCAGACTGCGCCGGGCCAGGCGGAAATTTTCCCGTTCGGAATCGAGGACCTTTTTAACGTTGCTCCCCAGGGCCTGTTCGGTTTTGCGGATGTTAGCCACGAATTCCTTTAGCTCGGCGGGCTCAAGCGAAAAAGGATGATCGGGGCCGATCTGCTTCTTATTAAGGGTGAAATGTTTTTCAATGACGCACGCGCCCAGGGCGACCGCGGCAATAGCGGAAAGTGACGTCAGCGTATGGTCGGAAAACCCGACCGGTAATTTGAATTTTCCTTTCAACGTCCCCATCGCGCGCAGGTTAAGGTCACGGTAAACGGCCGGATACTGACTGACGCAATGAAGCAATATAATGTTCCGGCTGCCGGCGTTCCTTAAGACGCCCAACGCTTCCCGGATCATCTTAAGATCGCTGTTGCCGGTCGAAATAATAACCGGTTTGCCAGTCGACCCGATCGCTTTGAGCAGGCGAAAATCATCAGTTTCGTAACTAGCTATCTTAAAGAACGGGACGTTTAAGCGGTCCAGTTCCCTGACCGCCTCGAGATCGAAGGGTGATGAGGAAAAAAGTACGCCACAGTCACGGCATTTTTTCATCAAGGTCTGATGCCACGCTCTCGGCATTTCTATTCTTTTTATTAAATCATACGGCCCCTCGCCCGGTTTTGAGCGGCCCTTCATTTCGGAGAGCCGAGGAGTAAATTTCGAGTAAAGCGTGCCGGCACTGTAAGTCTGGAATTTCACCGCGTCAACCCCGGCGTCCGCCGCGAGGCCGATCATCTTCAGTGCCGTCTTCAGATCACGGTTATGGTTAGAGCCAACTTCGGCAATGATGAAAACCGGCTCGCCCTGCCCAACTGGCCGTCCGCCGATCTTAATTTTATTTTTCATTGATTTTGGGCTCCCGCCAGCAGTTTCTTTATCATGATCGAATTTTCCTTAAAGACTTCAAGCGTTTTATAAGAACGTTCCGGAATTTCGAGCGTGATCTTTACCGTCTTTAACCTGCGCCGGACCAGCCCAGACAGCCGCCGGAAATCAATCTTCCCTTTGCCCAAGGCCAGATGCTCATCAAAACAACCGCCAATACTGGTATCACAAATGTGGATGATCGCCGGCCTCAAAGCCAAATAGCGTTCGGCATTCCCCAGATAATCCTGACCAAAAGCAAAGGCCGCCTTGACCGCGTGCGCGACGTCAAAACAAAAACCGACTCCGGCCACCCGCTTGAGCTCCCCGATCTCGGCCGGCGTGCAGCCGACACATTTGGTCTCGAGCAGGGAGATGAACGGCATGTTCTCGACCAGCAGGCGATCGTCATTCAGCGCGCTAAGCTGTTTCGCCGTTTCCCGGTGATCCCCTTTTAAGCCGGGATGAATTATAATTTCCCGCGCTTTTAATTTATCGGCGAACGCCGCGGCTTCCGCAAATATTTTTTGGTTGCTTCTCCTTAGATCCTTATCTGCCAGGTTCAGGCCGTACAATTCGTGCGGCGCGTGGATCACGTACGGCACGTTCAGCTTCAGCCAATTCGAGACGGTTCCTCTAAAACTGCCCGGCAAAGCCAAAAGCTCGATATAATCAAAATAGCCATTAGCAAAGAGCTCCTGGGCGATCCCGATCGCTCCGGTATTCCGGGAAAACAATTTTAAACCGATCTGATAGTTCATTCCAACCTCTTGAATCCGGCGTGGCAGACCGGGCCTTTCAGATAAGATTCGACCCGCGTATCTTTTACCGCTTGCGCAATAAAAGCGAAAGCTTCGTCAACCGCCTTCAAATAACCGGCAATATGTTCTGGTCTGTGGGCGTACGACGAATAAAAGGCGTTGGACGCAAGATATCCTTTCTCCAGCATGAGCTGGGTGAACAAGGTTTTGAGCGCCAGGGGATTGTCGTAATCAAAGGAAAAATGGCCGAGCGGCGCGATGCCGGATACCGTTACCTTGAGGCCGTGCTTCTTCGCTTTTTCGGTCCAGCCGGCCTGGACATCTTTACCGGTTTTGACCAGATGTTCCGGGACATTCTTCTCTTTCATCTTCTTTATCGTAGCAATTGCCGCGGTCGGCCCCACCCGCTCCGTCCAGTAGGTACTGCTGATAAAGGTCTCCTGCGCGGCGGCCATCACGTCACCCGTACCGATCACCGCTCCGATCGAAAAACCGTTCCCAAGCGCTTTGCCAAAGACCGCAAGGTCGGGTTTAAGACCGTATAACAGATGCGCCCCGCCAAGATTTAAGCGCCAGCCGGAGCTGACCTCGTCACAGATCATGACCACACCGTCTTGTTTAGCCGCCCGCCTGATCTCATCAAGAAAACCATCTTTGGGTTCGTAATTCCTGATCGTTTCCACCACGACCGCGGCGATCTTGCCTTTATGTTTCTCCAGCAACGACAGAAAACCTTTGATATCATTGTAAATAAACGGCTTAGCGGTCCCGATGAGACCGCGCGGAACACCTTTAGGCGAAAGCCCGGCTATCAAATGACCGTCCAGCGCTTGGTCATCGGCTAAATTGGCGGAAAGATACCAGTCATGCCAGCCATGATAGCCGCAAAACAGAATGAGGTCCTTTCCTGTCCTGGCCCTGGCGATCCGAACGGCAACAGTCAACGCTTCTCCGCCGGTTCTCGCGTACCTGACCATTTCCGCCCAGGGGTGCAGAGCGCACAAAAGCTCGGCCAGTTCGACCTCTTCGGGACAGTTCAACGTCGTCATCGAACCTTTGTCAACCGCCTGTTTTACCGCCTTGTTCACGTCTGGGTCGGCATAGCCAAGGACGCAGGCGCCGATA
>JBBAAJ010000107.1:0-4669 GCA_041658365.1 Candidatus Peribacteraceae bacterium
GTGGACGGGACCTGCGGCGGGAGCGGTGGCGGCTGCCCCCGGTTCGATTCGTGCATATTCGACGGTTGCCCGGATGCCCTGGAGACGCAGGTAGGCGGGATAGTCGAACGTATCGATGACCTGAGGCTTCGTGAGTGTGCCGCGGATGATGACAGGGTCTCCGTACTGGTACCGCGGCCAGCCGTTCTTGTCATTCACGAGTACTTTTCCCTGTACCTGCCGCTTCTTCCCGTTCTGTTCGATTTCCTCTACGGCGACGGTGTACTTCGTCACTGCCGGACGCCGGTCCGGCGCATCCGCGACCCATCCTACGAGGGTGGAGGAGATTCCTGTCGCATACGTTTCCACGCCGAGAAATGTGGTGACATGCGTTGTCCGTGCGACAGAGAAGAACCCCAGTGCGCTTCCGGCGATGATTGCGAGGAGGACATGGCCCCATGCGCGCGTGTTCGGGGGGATCGAAAATGCCGCGCCGGTTCCCGCTAGCATTCCCATCATCGCCCAGAGAATGACGGGGTACTGGGGGAGCTGCCACCACTGCAGCCAGAAGATCGTCAGGATGAATGCCGCGAGGAATCCGATGCTCACCTGTGCCGGTTTCATGATGCGCTGATGGGATAGAGCGCGGCTGCAAGTGCGATCCATTCCCCGACCGTGAGCGTCTCCGGGCGGCGCGTCGCCTGGATTCCCGTAAGTGCCAGTGCTTCCGGTCCACCGGGGGTCTTTCCGATGCTGTTAGAGAGCATCTTGCGCCGCCGGCTGAAGGCAAGTTTGGCGAGACCCAGGATCCGATAGGCGGTCTCGCGGTTCACCAGAGGTTTTTCGAAACACTCGATCGAGAGCACCGCGGAGTCCACTTCCGGCGGCGGGAGGAATGCCTCCGGATGCACGAGGCGGACGAGACGGGGTTCGCCGAAGAGCCGCACGAGGATGGTGAGAATGCTCGCGCTTTTTTCTGCGCAGATGTTTTCGGCGACTTCGCGCTGGATGAGCAGGGTCAGGGAAACCGGGGCGTGGTCGGATTCCAGGAGGATGTGATGCAGGAGCGGCGAGGTGATGTGATAGGGGATGTTGGCGACGACTTTGTAGGCTTCAGCGGGCATCGGCGTATGGAGAGCGTTTCCGTGGATAGCTGTTAGGTTTAAGGTTTTAGGTTTTAGAGAGGGAGTTTGTTCCACGAATCGATGAAGAAGCGGAATGAGGCGTGGATCGATTTCGATGGCTGTAATCTGCGATACGCGCCCAAGGAGCTCGCGGGTAAGGATGCCTATTCCGGGTCCGATTTCCACTATCCGGTCGGAGGCCTGAAGATTCGCGGCGGCGATGATTTCGGCGAGGGCTTCCCCGTCCACGAGGAAATGCTGGCCGGCATCGGTATCCAGCCGGAGCTTGTGCCGCCTGAGGAAGGAGCGCACTTCGTCTCTCAGCATGTGTACAGTATGCATCAAAGCTTGGTTTTTAGTGTGGCAAACGTCATGTCAGTTGGACTATCATACAGAGGTGCGTTTCCTCGTGCCGCTCATCATCATCGGTGCTCTCCTTGCCTCACAGATTGCCTGGGCACAAGGGGGGCAGAATTCTCCTCCTCTCAAGCCATGTCTCACGAGGGTTGCCGAGCGGCGGGCGCGCCGGTTCATCGCGCGCAAGAAAGTTCCTCCCTGCGAGATCGTGAAGAGGGGGCCCTCGTCTTCATCGTCTTCACTCGCCTCGGCGAAGCCGTCAGGCGAAGCCGGGTCCTCTTTTTCTTCTTCATCGTCCTCGTACGACACTCTCACCGACACCACTGTCCGTCCGCAGTTTCTCCTCCTGGGGGAGACCGGTCCCATTCTCGCCGCTGCGAAGGTATTTCTGGATGACGAGGCTCTGGACGTGACATCTCTTGCCGTGAACCTCACGACGGAGGCGCGTTCCGCCGATGCGCTCCTCTTCTACGACGAGTCGAAGCGCTTCATCGGCAGAGCGCGTCTCGATCCCTCCGCTCTCACGAATCGCAACTACAAGCTCGCGCTGACTCCCGGAACCCTCATCATCCCGCGTCGGCAGGAGACGCATTTCGCTGTGCGTCCATCGCTCCTCTCCAGGGATCAGGGAGGGGTGGGGAATCAGATCATCGCCGTGGCGAATATCGTTTTCGAGGGAAACGGCGTTTGGAGCAGCCGAAAGTACATCAAGTCGACTTCTGAGACGTTCCGGCCGTTTCTCACCGCGCGTTCGACCATTACGAAAATTACCAATGTGCTCCAGACGACGGATGTCCTCGGCGCCGGTCCGCAGCGGACGCTCGGGTCATTCATTTTCGAGGGCCGGAGGAGCGACCCTACCGCGCACATCGACATTCTCTCGCTCGCATTCCAGATCGGGCAGACCGGCGGAGTGCAGCTTACGAACGTTCGCTTGAAGGCCGACGGTTCGGATGAGTCGCAGTCGTGCGTTACCACCGCTTCAGCCATCACCTGCACCGTCCCCGTGTCCTTCGGTTCGCTCGACGATGGCCCGCGCACCCTGACGCTCATCGGCGACGTGTTTATCGCGGGCACCCCGCGTGCGAGTCTCCGGCTGACGCTCAATGATCCCGGTGATCTCGCTACCCCCGGGTCGGTCACGTGGAGCGACGGCACTTCCACATTCCAGTGGGTCGCTCTCGACAGTCCTCTGGCAGCGGGCACTCTCTGGAGACAATAAATCCGTAATCCTATGGTGGATCTTCCGGGCATCATCGGCATCGCAGGCGGTGTTCTCCTTCTCCCAGCTGGTGTTCCTCATACGACCCCGCCGGCCTGCAACACCTTGATCGGCGCGACAGCGATGGCCAGGTGTTTCGTCTTTCCATTGTTGAACAGGACCTCGATCACGTCCCCGCTCTGTTTGAGAATGGTTCCTTCTCCGAGCGTCCGGTGCAGGATCTTCGTTCCTTCGGTGAGTTCCCCCTCCACGTTCTGGAGCCACTGTTCGGATTCGGTGTCCTGGTTGAATTCATTCAGGGGTTTGGGTTTGGGTTGGGGATGATGCAAAGAAGAACTCGTGAGCCATCCGTACTTGCTTCCGAGCAATTCGCTCTTCACTGCGATCACCTCATGCGGGAGGTCATCGAGGAAACGGCTTCGTGCGTTGCTCTGCGTCGAACCCCAGAGTGTGCGTTGAACCGTGTGCAGGAGCGTCAGGTGTTCCTTCGCTCGCGTCATTCCCACGTAGAGGAGACGGCGTTCCTCCTCCAGCTGGTTCAGATCGTTCTGCGCCGCACTGTGGGGCAGGAGGCCCTCCTCGCATCCCGTGATCGTCACGGCGCGAAACTCGAGTCCCTTGCAGAGGTGGAGCGTCATGAGGGTGAGGGAGTCGCTCCTTTCCTCCGTCATCGCGTCCACCTCGGAAATGAGGGCGACTTCCTCGAGGAAACTCGTGAGCGATTCCTGCGGAGGGAGATGATCGTACTTCCGCGTGACGGACAGAAGCTCGAGGACGTTCTCCCATCGCGTTTCGCCTTCGTCGGTCTTGTCCCGGAGGTGCTTCTCGAGGGCGATGCGTTCGATGAGCCGGGCGGTGAGCGCACTCACGGGTTCCTTCGCGGTGCGCTGCCGAAGCTCTTCGATGAGCGAGGCGAATGCACTGAGCCGTTGCTTCGTTCCTTCGCTTAAGCCTTCCACCATCTCGATGTGCCGGAGTGCCTGCCAGAGGCTTAGGTGGCGCTCGTTGCAGAAATTTTGCAGGCGGCCGATGGTCGTTTCGCCGATCTTCCTGGACGGCACGTTGATGATCCGGATGAGCGAGACCGTGTCGTCCGGATTCAGGATCACGTAGAGATAGGCGATGACATCCTTCACTTCCCTGCGCGCGTAGAATTTCACCCCGCCATATATCCGATAGGGGACCGAGGCTCTCAGGCACGCTTCCTCCAGCAGGCGGGACTGCGCGTTCGTGCGGTAGAGAATGGCCTGTTCTCCGAGGGGAATGCCTCCCCGCTTGCGTTGCAGCACGGCGCGAATGCTTTCCTCGGCCTCGCGCCGTTCGTCCATCACCTCCTGCAGCTCGACCTTCGCGCCGTCTTTCCTGTCTGTCCACATCTTCTTCTGCGGCCGATTTGGATTCGCCGCGATGATGGCGTCCGCGGCGTCCAGGATCTGCTGCGTGGACCGATAGTTGCGTTCGAGCTTGATGCTCACGGCGTCTTTGTACTCGTTTCGAAATTCGAGGATGTTGCGGATGTCCGCGCCGCGGAACGCGTAGATTGCCTGATCGGGGTCGCCGATGACGCAGAGGTTTCGCTCCTTGCCGGCGAGCAGGCTGATGAAGATGACCTGCGCGTGGTTCGTGTCCTGGTACTCGTCCACGTGGAGGAACCGCCAGGTGCGCCGGTACCGCTCGAGGATGTCCGGACATTCCCGGAGAAGGCGCACGGTTTCCAGGATGAGATCGTCGAAGTCGAGAGCGTTGGCTTCCTTCAGCGCCCGTTGATAGTGACCGAAGATCTCCGCCATCCTGAGTGTCGTATGGGTGGTCGCCTGTGATCGTACGTCGTTCGGGGTCATCGCCTCGCACTTGAACCTGCCGATGTGCGCGCGCGCCGTGCGCGGCTTCAATTCCTCGGGGAGGATCTTCATCGTGCGGAGCACCTGCTGGATCAGTTTCTCCTGGTCGTCCGCGTCGTAGATCACGAAGTTCCGGTTCCTGCCGA
>JBBAAJ010000108.1:0-4515 GCA_041658365.1 Candidatus Peribacteraceae bacterium
GATTGAGGCGTGCGAACGGTCATTCCTGCTCATCCTTGCGCCGGAGTGTCGAGAACAAGTACCACCCTTCCAGCAGTTGGTTCCGGAGCTGGTGCAAGCTTCTCAGAGAGAGGAGGCGCCGGAATACGTACGTCGGGCGCAGGTAGAACCGTCGCACGGCCAAGGAATGTAGGGCCTGGATCTTCTGCCGTGGGAGGACGAGGATCTCGTCCTGCTCTTGCCAGAGGGGGATCATATGGGAGGAGTCGAGGCGGAGGGTGGTCGCTTCCAGGGCATGCTGGGACAACATCGTTTCTCTGAACCGGCTCCCGAAGCGCGGTGTCGCGATGTTGAAGGAAACGAAGTCGATGGGGAGCAAACACACGTAGTCAATCGTCGCTCGTATTGACGCCTCGGTATCACCGGGGAGTCCGATGATCACCGTGCCCACCGTCTTGAGGCCGACTGCACGGGAGAGCGCCAGTGCCCGCTCTATCTGCGAGCGGCTCGTTCGCTTCTTGTACGTGCGGAGAATCTCCTCGTTGGAGGACTCGATTCCATACATGATCGTATGGCAGCCGGCAGCCCGGATCTGCTGCAGGAACGTCTCCGTGACGATATCCACTCGTGACCAGCAGATCCATCGGAGCCCGGGGCATTCTTGGCGGAGTCGCTTGAGGAACACCCCTGTGCGCGCCCTGTTCACGCCGAATGTCTGATCGCGGAAGAAAACCTCCCGGACCCCGAGCGCCCGCAGGAGGCGGAGTTCGTCCATGACGGTGTCCAGGTCGCGGAGCTTGTATCCCGTCGTGGACATGGGGCAGAACGTGCACGAGTACGGACACCCGAAATCCGTGAGCACCGTTGCCCAGCGTTTGGAGGTACTGAATGGGAAACGGTAGCGGTGGAGCGGCCACAGATCCCAGCGGGGGACGGGAAGGTGGTAGTGACCGTGGAGGTGGTGTTCGGGGCCGATGACTGCTTGTCCTTCCTTCCCTCGATAAATGACGTTCTCGAAAACCCGGTCGTCGGTTCGCTGCAGCCAGCTGATCAGGTCACCCGTTGAAAAATCCGTCAGGACCGCGTCGCAGAATGGATGCAAAGACAGTGCCCGTTCACGGAGTTCGCGGTAGATGTCCCCTGATCCCACGAACGTCGCTGCAGGCAGGGAATCCCGGAGCTTGCTGAGGAATGCGGCATCTTCGTCATAGGAAGGAGATGAGATGAGGTAGATCACGAGCTGTGGTTGGAAGCGCACGATCCGGTCGTGCGTCTCCTGCGGGCTCCATCCTTCCGCAATGGCGTCCATGCACTCGATCAGGAAACCCGCTCGATCGAGGACGCCTGATAAGTAGACGAGGTCGATGGGATGGTAGTAGTAGTGCGCCTTCGACGTGAGGCTGCAGAAGTAATCCCGGAAGTAACGCCGGGTACCGGGAGGATTGAGCAGTACCGCGCGCGGGCGCTTCTTGCCCGTATCGTCATCTCTGGCGACTGCCTGTTTCTCTGCGGTTGTCGGCAGATGATCCGTTGTGAGCTGTCCTGCGGCATCGGGCATGGATCCAGTGTATCACGCGTCCAGACGCCTCGACTTTGAGTATGTATCCGTAAATCCAGTAGCTGGATCGGAGTGTGCATTTCTTGTAGCATCACGGCTCATGATCGAGCTTGCTCTTCTGGTTACAGGATTCATCGTCGTTTCGGGATTCTTCGCGATGATCGATGCTGCCATACTCAACGTGACCCCGGCGGAGGTGGAAGAGCTCATCACGAAGAAGAAGTGGGGAGCGAAAGCGCTCAAGAGCCTTCTCCGCCGCACGACTCGCGCGATCATTGTCATCGTCATCTTTACCAATGTCACCAATATTCTAGGGCCCATTTTGGCCGGCAAGAAGGCCATGGAGCTGTTTGGGAACGAGGCGATCGGCTACATGACCGCACTGCTTACCTTTGCGACCATCATCTTCTCTGAGATCATTCCAAAATCCATAGGCGCGCACAGCGCTCCGCGAATCAGCCGGAGGATCGCACCGGTGCTCCAGGTGTTCATTATCGTGTTCTATCCGCTGATCATTGTCTTGGAGCGTCTTGTCCGCCTGTTCAAGTCCGGCAAGCGGAAAGTGGGGACAGAGGAGCAGATCAGGGCGCTTGCAAACATCGGCGGCGGAGCGGGACACATCGATGCCGACGAAAGGGAACTCATTCATCGGGCGTTCGTCCTCAACGACCGAAAAGTCAAAGACATCATGACGCCGGTCCAGAGCATGGTGTGCATCAGCAGAAGTTCCAACGTCCGGCAGGGAGCCAAGCTCATCTTTGCTCATCATTATTCCCGCTACCCGATGGTCGGCAATTCTCTTGATGACATACAAGGATACATCCTGAGCCGCGATGTACTGGAGGCTCTCGCTGACGGCAAGGGAGAGGAATCGGTCTCCTGTCTTCTCAGGGAACTTCTCACTGTGGACGCCTCGCTTGCCTGCGACGAGCTCCTCAATGTACTCCGAAGGAATGACGCGCAGCTTGTGGTAGTCGCTGAACATGAAAAGACTGTCGGCCTCGTGACGCTGGAAGATGTCCTTGAGGAACTTGTGGGAGAGATCAGGGACGAGGGGGATGTCTAAAGATTGGTGGGCAATACTGGACTCGAACCAGTGACCTCCACAATGTCAATGTGGCGCTCTAACCATCTGAGCTAATTGCCCGAAACCGTGCGAGGAAGAAAAGAACCATCTGCCTGCCACGCGTAGCCCTCTCAAGAAGGATTGGAACAGAGGTGCAGCAAGAGATAGTGTAACAGCGGGCGAAGTGGGGAGCTAATTGCCCTGGAGCGAGAAAAGACTACGGACAGAGCCTGGGGCGGTCAATTGTTTTCGTGCTCAACCTTGTCTGCTGATGATCAGCTACTGCTTACGTTCGGTTAGCAAGGCGAAGTGAGTGTGGAAAACTTTTTAGTTTTGCACAGGACTGGTAATTTCCACCATTGCTTGCATGAACCGATGGCGATCCTGATTTCGATATTGGCTTTTATCCTGCTGCTGACGCTCTTGATTATCATTCATGAGATGGGGCACTACGGTCTCGCAAAACTCTTCGGCGTGGAAGTGGAGGAGTTCGGATTCGGCCTCCCGCCGCGGGCGAAGGTGCTCTTCCGGCGGAGCAAAACGCTTTTCTCCCTGAACTGGGTTCCGTTCGGCGGTTTCGTCCGGCTGAAGGGCGAGAACGAGGTCAACACCCTCAAGCGTTTCGAGAAGGGGAGCTTCGCCGGCGCCACCCCCTTCGTGCGCACGTGCATCCTCCTCGGGGGCGTGGCGATGAATTTCATTCTTGCGTTCTCCCTCCTGACGCTCGGGTTCTCGGTCGGCCGGTGGGTCCCGAATTACTACACCTCGATCGAAGACCTCGAGAACGCGGCGGCGAGAGGCGAGATTTCCCTGGAGACGGGCGTGTACATCACGGAGGTGCTCCCGGACAGCCCTGCGGCGAAGGCGGGGATCGTGAAGGACAGCGCCATCCAGACGGTAGACGGTCGTCCCGTGCAGCGTCCGGATGATGTGCTCGCCCTGCAACGCGGCAAGAAGACCGTCACCTACACGCTCATGGAAGGGAAGGAGAAGACGATGCGGACGGTGAAGGTGACACTGGAGAATGACAAGGCCGGCATCGCGATCTCTCCCTTCGCCGCCAAACTCTCCGCTCCGGTGCGCTCTCTCAAGAAAGCGGTGCCGATGGCGGTCCGCGAGAGCACGTTCATGACGGTCCAGACCATTTACGGGATCATCAATCTCATCCGGTCGCTCGCCACGAAGGGGCATGTTCCTGAGGGCATCACAGGGATCGTGGGCATCGCGGTCCTGACCTACAGCTCGGTGCAGGAAGGGTTCATGACGTACCTTCGCCTCGTCGCGCTCCTGAGTCTGAGTCTTGCGATCCTCAACGTCCTCCCGCTTCCGGCCCTGGACGGGGGACGACTGCTCTTCGTGTTCGCGGAGGTGCTCATGCGACGACCGCTCAATCAACGGTTCGAACTCATGACCAATGCGGTCGGGTTCTTCCTGCTGATCATTTTGATTTTAATTATCACGTTCAATGATGTGATTCATTTATTTTGAAAATGTATCTGTGTATTCACTATTTTTTCCGGCGAGACAAAAATTACATGGTTACATGGTTGCATGGTTGGCAGGCAACAACTGTGTGTTTCGCTTGCGAGCCATGTAGCCATGTAGCCATGCAACCATGCATTAGGTTCTGTTTTTGTGATATTCCACGTCTGTAGTTGCTATGACCCCCTCCGTTGACCTCGATCTGTGGCTCAAAGTGCTCGGGAAACTCGAGCCCAAGCTCCAGCGCGGGCAATTCATCACGTGGTTCAAAGACACCACGATCCTGGGTCGCGAGGAGAAGACGGTCGTGGTGGGATTACCGCTCCCGATGTATTTAAACTGGCACCTCGAGCACTACCGCTCCATGACGCTCGCCACCATCCGGGAGATCGATCCTGAGATCGAGCAGGTGGTCTATCAGGTGGACATC
>JBBAAJ010000109.1:0-4512 GCA_041658365.1 Candidatus Peribacteraceae bacterium
GTTTTTTCGAAGGTTATTCCAATGGCGGCGAAGCGATATCGCTACGCCGCTATGAAGAAACGCCCAGATGAACAGTCGTATCATGTATATCGCGAAGTCGTATCAGAAACAAGACGTCTTCTTGCTTTGAATTGTCAGCTTATTCAAGGGTATCGGCGTCCGTCGCGGCGCGGCCGCGCCGAGATGAATATCGAACACAGCGGACAAGACGCAAGGTGTCGTACGGAACCCTGCCGCCGAGCGCATCGAAAACAGGTTTCAGCAAATCATGACCGCAGTCCTCGAACGCATCGCTGATCTTCTGCCGATCAGGAATATTTGATGTGAGGTACTGAAGATCGAATTTCGTACCACCTACGGCGAGAAGTTTCTCAATATACAGAATGATCCGCTCGGGCTTGACGCCGCATTGCTTCGCGATGTTCGCAAGACTCACTTGTTCTTTGATGAGCCGCGCAATCGTTTGTGCCCGCTGCTGCCGCACGGGTCCGGCACTTTGTTTTTCGCCGGATGCTTCCTGCTTCGCGCGCGGTGGAGCATAGAGCGGTCGCGGAACGTATTTCTGCGCTTGATCGGCCAGTTTGTTGTAGAACTGCGTGACGAGCGGCTCGGCGCGGATGGAAGCCGGACTCCAACGCTCGATCATGAGCCCATTCCCTGATCGCACCCGGCTGAGGGCTACATATGCCTGTCCCGGTTCCCAAAGCCTATGCAGATCAACGATCATGCAGTCGAGTGAGGCGCCCTGAGCCTTGTGAATCGTCGTCGCCCAGGCAAGCGTGACGGGAAAGTTCCATGCAGCGATCACTTCGTTGCCGTCTCCATCGAGGTACGAAAACTTCTCCTTGCCTACTTCGATTTTCTCTCCGGAGAAGAGTTTGATCTCCAAAGAATCATCGGTGATGTTTTGGATGTACCCCAGGCTGCCGTTCACATAGTGCAGTCCGCCCGTGACATCGTTCTTGCGCATCATGATGAGCGCTCCTTCCTTCAAGAGCAGTGTTTCGGGGATGGGAACAGCTTTCTTTGCAGCCTCAATGAATTTCTCTTTTCCGATGTACTGCGTTTGAAACGAGCGAAGTGGATGCGCAATTGCCTGGAGCCGCTTCACATTGAAGACTTCCGCCTGTGCGCGATGGGGATACAGGCGAGTTCCTTCCGCATGTTCGGTTGACGTTGTCATGCGTTGATTAAGAAATTCTTGCACTGCATCATTCACAATTCCATCGCGAACAAAATTCAGAATCGTCAAAAACTCAATGTCCTGCGTGCGCATGACGGTCGAGAGGAGCGCCGGCTGGAAGTCGCTCTCTTGCCACACCGGATGGAGGAACGCCCAATCTTTACCCTCATTATTTGGTGTGACGGGAGGAAGCTGCGCAAAGTCTCCGACGGCGATGATCCGCAGTCCTCCCCATGGTTCACTGCTATCCCGGGCCCGCCGTGCGACTGTCTCTGCTGCCTTCAGTGTCGTGCCGGAGAGCATCGATATCTCATCAATGATCACACAGCACGCGCGGTTGAGTCTGTTGATAAGTTTCCGGCTCCTCAAGGCACGGACAACTGCGGCGTCAGGCCCGCCTTCCAGAATCCCCAAGCCGAAGAAGCTGTGGAATGTTCTCCCTCCGACAAGCACTGCGGCAGCACCTGTGCTGGCAACAATCGGGAAACTCTCTGTTGGCTTCCCTCCAAGATAACGCTGGAGTAAGAAGCTCTTCCCGGTACCGGCCGCGCCGGTGAGGAAGACATTCCCTTGGCGCTCAAGCATATCGAGCCCATTTGCTTGGCAACTCGTGAGCGCAGCCTGATTTGGCACAGATTTATCCATGAAATGGCACAAATTATAGCAGTAAAGAAGGCGATTTTCCTATATGATACCTCCATGCTCCGCTTCTTCAGTCTCCTGGTGCGTGCCATCGGCGCCGCCGCACTCCTGATCATCGCACTCGTCCTCGTTGCGGGCTTCGTCCTCACGTGGATGGTACGGAGTTCCATTGACCAGCGCGCATTCGAGAACGGTTACCTCCCTTCCCCTCCGCTCAGCGGTATCACCCGCATCACCGCAGGAGGCATCTTCCCCTCATGGGGGGGCAAGGAATTCTCCGCAACATCGAAGGCGGGCATGGATCTCTTCGAAGACCGCGGCAACATCATCCGCCGGTACACCTTCGCCGTCTCGGAGGGGGCCGGACTTTTCGATACGCAAAAGACCGTCCTTCGCATGGATTACGGAGTGAGCACGAACCCGCTCTGGCTAAAGCCTGTGCTCCAGGAGATCGTGCAGACCGGCAGCGGCGTGTATTTGGGCAAGATCCACGTTCGCCTCCTCCCCTTCTACCCGTTCTCGGTCGGCTACTTCAAGCTGACGACTGCGGAGTGAAGCGGCAGTGATCCTCTGTTAGTGAGACTCTGATATTCGATAAAATACGAGGCGTACGGCAGCATGCAGAACAACTTGCGACCAAAGGCCAGCCTCCTTCCGAAGCCGGTCGAGCTTCGTGATGCGCCGGTCGTGGAAGGCGCGGGAAGAGGCCGCCTTCTCGGCATACCGACACTCAATATCAACCTGAAGGCCGCTCCCCCCTCCCTCACGCACGGGGTCTACGCCTGCTGGATCGAGTTTAAGAGCGAGCGCCACATGGGAGCGATGCACTTCGGCCCTCGTCCTGTCTTCTCCGATTCCGATTCCTTCGAGGTACACGTCATTGACGCGACTCCCCGGCAGAGACCCGCGACGGTAGATATCACCGTTGTGGCGAAGCTCCGCGACATCAAGAAATTCCCGTCGGCTGAAGCGCTGAAGACGGAGATCCACCGCGACATCCGGCAGGTCCGTGCTATCCTGCACCGCGCATGATCCGCGCTTTCAAGAAGCTGATACCGGATACGCACCCGCTGCGCCTCCTCTACCATCGGATACGGTCATGGCTCGCGGCGGCGCGCGCGAGGTTCCCCGCCCGCTCACTCACCGTGCTCTGCGTCACGGGAACGGACGGCAAGACCACGACGGTCGCCATGCTCTCGCACATCCTCGGTGCCGCCGGTATCCGCGCCGGCGCCGTTTCCACGGCATTCTTCGATGTGGAGGGAATGCGGGAGCCCAATCCCACGCAGAAAACATCTGTCAGCTCCAAGACACTCCAGTCGTTCCTCCGGCGCCTGAAGCGGGAAGGTTGCACGCATGCAATCATCGAAGCGTCGTCCCACGGCCTCCTCCAGGGCCGCCTCTCCGGGATCACGCCGACGGTCGCGGTGATCACGAACATCTCCCCGGAGCACCTGGATTACCACGGGACCATGGAAAAGTACCTCGCCGCAAAAGCCATTCTCTTCAATGCCCTGCGCGGACAGGGAACGAAGGTGCTCAACGCCGACGACCGATCCTTCGGGCACTGCCAAACCATCCCCTCGGCCCGCACGATTACTTACTCGCCTTCACACCAACTCCGGGACATCCGGGGCGACGGGACAGAGTGTCAGGCAACCGCCGTCATCGATGGCCGTTCCTTCGAGCTCCATCTCCATCTCCCCGGCACCTTCAATCTGATGAACGCCCTCTGTGCCGTCAGCGCGGCGATGGCATTGGGGATCGATCCTGCTAAGGCCGTCTCTGCGCTTCGGACATTCCGCGGCGCCGGCGGGCGCATGGAACGCATCTCTGCGGGGCAACCGTTCTCCGTCTTCGTCGACTTCACCGTGACGCCCGCATCGTACGAGCAGACGCTCGCGGCCGCGAGGATCGTCGCCGGCAGCCATCGCATCCTCGTCCTCACGGGGAGCTGCGGTGACCGGATGCCCGAGAAACGTCCCGTGGTCGGCGCGATCTGCGCACGACTCGCGGACATCATCGCCGTCACGAACGAGGATCCCTACACCGAAGACCCGGAGAAGATCATTGATGACGTGCTCTCCGGTATCCCGCCCTCATTCCCCCGATTCATCGGCCGAGAGTCGTTTGACCGTGCTCAGTCCGTCCCCGATCGCTTCTGCATCAGGATCTCCGACCGGCTCGAGGCCATGCGTTTCCTCTTCGCGCAGGCGAAGCCCGGTGACACAGTTCTCCTCTGCGGCAAAGGCACCGACGTGACGATGATGACGAAGCACGGTCAGATCCCCTGGAACGAGCGGGGAATCGCCAGAGCAGAGCTTAAGTTCTTTGCGCCGAGTAATACCTAAATTATCGCGCACCCCGCGCCCTGAAAGGGCGCTGCTGTTGTGTAATATGAAATCCAAATAGTCGTTGTTTTTCCGCAGCTGCGACGCCGCGTCGCAGACGCCCCGCATATGCGGGGCGAACCACCGGGACGCGGCGTCCCGGCTGCGGGGAAAATGCAGCTTGTTTTTTGAAACAGCAGCGGCTTTTCAAGCCGCGGCGTTTTTTCATTCTTTTTCCATGCACGGGAGCGGGTGTCTACCCGCGTCGCCCGGGGGACGGCTCCATACGAACAGCAGGAGCATGACACCCACGAGGAAGACGGGGATGGTCAGAAGCTGCCCCTCACTCAGACGTAG
>JBBAAJ010000110.1:0-4482 GCA_041658365.1 Candidatus Peribacteraceae bacterium
TACCCGGGCACATCGAGGCGGGGGTGGGGGATATCCCCTTCGGGACGGGGCCGCTGGGGAAGGGCGTCTCCGAGGCGCTCGGCGTCGCGTTCGCGCGGAAGTATCTGAAGAAGGAGGGCAAGGTGGACGTGCTCCTCGCGGACGGCGACAGTCAGGAGGGGCAGGTGATGGAGGCGTTCCGTCTCGCACCGCAGCTCAAGCTCGATCACCTGATTGTCCACGGAGACTGGAACGATATCCAGCTTGCGGGCATCCCGTCGAGGATCATGGTGACGGATCTCGCGTCCGCGGCGGCCGCTCTGGGGTGGGCGGTGATCGAAGTGCAGCAAGGGAATGATCTCAAGCAAGTGCGCGTGGCACTCGATCGAGCGGATGCGCTCGTCGGAAAGGGGAGGCCGGTTTTCATCTGCTACTACACCACGATGGGCGCAGGCGTGCCGCTCATGGAGGAAGGGTCCAATACTGGGAGGAAGAATTACCACGGAGCGCCGCTCTCCGAGGCGGAGGCGAAAGCCGCGCTCGATTCACTGAAGCTCCCGCCGCTTCCGGAACTTGTGAAGGAGGTGGAGGCGCTGCGCTCCGGGCATCGCAAGCGATTCGAGGAAGCCCGTGCCGCGAGAGGGAGCGCCCGTTTACCGTTCTCGCTTCCCCCTTTCTACAAGCGGGCGATCACGAAGGAGCAGGGCGCCGCGCGCAAGGATTTCGGGGCGGTGCACATCAAGGCGCTCATGACCGTGGATTCCCGGATTATCGTTCTCCACGCGGATCTCGCGGATTCCGGAGGGTTCGGCACCGTGGAGAAGGCCTTCCCCGGGCGTGTCGTTAATGTCGGCGTCGCCGAAGCCAACATGTACATGATGGCCGCGGGGATGCGGCAGGCGGGGCTCCTCCCGGTGACGTACACATTCGCGGCGTTCGGAACAAACGAAGCACGCGCGAACGTGCGGCTCATCGACATCAATACGGGGCATGTGCCGCTCGGCGTGCTCCACGACTGTACGCATGCGGGCTTGAGTGTCGGGGAGGACGGAGAGACACACCAGGAACGCAACTATGTGAACATCCCCTTCGACCATACGCAGGTCTGGGTGGCGGGGGATTCCAATCAGGCCGGCGCCATGGCCGAGCGCGCGATGGAAATCATCGCGGCCGGGACGGAGAGTGTCTACATCTTCTCCGGCAGGATGAATCATCCTCAGCTCATGAACGAGCAGGGGGAGCCCCTCTACGGTCCCACATACACGTTCGATGGGCGCGCGACGGTCGTATGCGGGCGTGGGGATGCGCATGACGATGCCACGATCCTGAGCTACGGTACCGCACTCCATGAAGCGGTGAAGGCGGCGTCTATCCTCCGGGGGAAGCGCCGGTCCATCCGGGTGCTCAATATGGCATCCGTTCGTCCTCTCGATGCGAGTGCGGTGCTGCAGGCCGCGCTGGAGACGCAGCATCTCATTGTGGTTGAGGATCACAACACCGAGGGCGGACTCGCGACGCAAGTCGCCGATCTCGTTACGGACCTGGCAGTTCCCTGTACCCTCCGGCGCATCGGTATCCGCCACTACTTCCCCTCCGGGACAGCGGAACAGCTGATGGTTCTCGCAGGTCTCGACGCCGAGGAAATCGCGAACGTCGTCGAGGATCAGTTCGCCCTCCGGCTGGCCGGAGGAGAGGAGTCATTTGTCGCCTGCATCTATGCGCTCGCCGAGCGGCTCCCGCATACGCGGTTTGTCGTGGCTGCCGCATCGTTCATGGAAAAACTCAGGACGGATGAGTCGTACCTTGCGGGACTGCGCGAACTCTGGAAGGCCCGGACGATCAGCCGGAAAGATCTTCCGGCGAATGCCGCTCTCCGGGAGATGCTGCCGATAGAGAGTTCGTTTGAGGATCTCAATCCTCTCACCGGTACCCGGAGTGAAGCAAAGCGCGATATCGGTATCGTCTGATCATGAGCTATTAACCATTAACCATTAACAATTAACTATTCACTTTCGATGCGCGCTATTCCATCCGATGAAAGGCTCACGAAGGAAATCACGGCATTGCGGGGAGCCATTGTGAAGGCTGAGACAAGGTGGTCGCGCTCGATGCAGACGAGATGGCAGCTCGCGCTCTCGTTCCTCAAAGGGGTGCTGTCCGCTCTCGGTGCACTGGCGGTTCTGGTGATCGTCACGCCGCTCGTCGTGTGGTTCCTCCGTGAAATTCAGTGGCCTCCGATCATCGAGGACATCGTTTCGAAAGTTATTCTTCAGATCGAACAAGTGAACCGCCAGTCACCACCAGGGGCTGCCGGTCAATGAAGACGGAGACGTAGAAGCGCTTGATCATCTCCGCGGATGCCTCGAGGAGATCGGCGATGATGGCGGTGAGCCGGCGGATTTTCCTGTAGAGCTCGCTCAAGAGGTAAGCCGAGCCGCGCCTGCGGGACCGTGCGAGATGTATTGCCTGCTTCTCGATGGCAGCGATTTCCTTCTCCAGGTGCGAAATGAGCTTCTGCTGCATTACCCCCGGTGCCGGGACATTGGCGATGGCCTGATCCCGTGCGGAAGTTCCGGTTTGAGTGGCGCCGGACGTAGTAGTACCACTGCCCGCACCCAAGTCGCCGGACTTGTCCTCACGCACGCGGCTGGCCACGTTGCCCATAAGATCGATGATCTCCACGATCTCCTTCAGCGCATGCGGCTGGAACACTCTTAGCGGTGCGCTTCCAGGTCGTTCCATTGTCAAGGAGGCCTGGTGCTCAATGTTCTTCATCGAAGTGTCCATTGTATCTATATTTTCTCTTATTTCTGAGAAAAAGTCAACTTTGTTGCTTGTTCCTTATTGCGGTTTCAGGCCGGGCATTCCTGCCTGAAAGTCCGCAGGAGCATCTTTGCTCTGGTATCATTCAGTCATGCCAGCTGACACCATTTTTCATAAGATTCTGCGTCGGGAGATACCCGCGCAGATCGTTTATGAAGACGACGAAGTTCTGGCCTTCAAAGATATCCATCCGAAGGCGGCTACACACCTTCTCTTCATCGCAAAGAAGGATCAGGACTTCGTCCCGTCTATTGACGATCTCACCGAGAAGACGGCGCATGTACCGCTGCTTCTCATCCGAAAAGCTCAGGCATTTGCCAAGAAGCAGGGGATTGATGGTTATCAGCTCCGGTTCCACGTTGGTCGGAGCGGGGGACAGGAGGTTTTTTTCCTGCACCTTCATTTTTTGAGCGAGCAGAAGATGAAAGAAAACTAAGCTTCAAGTCGTAAGCTTCGGGCTTCAAGCTTGTAGCTTACCGCTCATTGCTTGAGGCTATTCCACGTACCCCGCTGCCTTCGCTTCTTCCTCTGTTTTGAAGAACACGCGGTTCTCCTCGGCGATTTTTTTCGCAGATGCGGAATCAACGTGGTAGAATTTCTTGCCGCTCTTCGAGGCTACGAATGCCGGCGAGTCCGGAGCAGCTGGTGCTTCGGGAGATTCCGCTTTCTCCGATTTTTCCGCCTTCGGAGCGGCAGCGGCTTCCCGCGCTTTCTTCTGCGCTTCCTGCTCATCCTTCAGACGCTTGAGTGTCGCCGCATCGATGGGCTTGAGCGCTTTGATGGAGAGGCCGATCCGGCGTTCGTCGATGTCGATGTTGATCACCTGTGCCTCCACCTTCTGTCCGATCTTCAGCACCTGCGCCGGATCCTGGATTTTCTCGTGCGAGATCTCCGTGACATGGACGAGGCCGGAAATGTCTTTCTCGAGGCTTAAGAACGCGCCGTAGTCCGCGAAGCGCACAATGGTGCCTTCCACCTTCTTTCCCACCGGATAGCGCTCCGCGATCTCCTCCCACGGGTCTTTCGTCAGCTGCTTGATGGAGAGCGAGAGCTTCTCGCCGTCGATGCCGATGATCTTCACTTTCACGCGGTCGCCGATGGAGGCGAATTCCGCCGGATTCTTCACGTGGCCCCAGGCGATCTCGGAGATGTGCACGAGCCCCTCGAGGCCGTCGAATGCTGCGAAGATGCCGAACTTCACAATGCCGCTCACGATGCCTTCTTTCATAGAACCGATGACGAGACTCTCGAGGGCTTTCGACCGTTCCTCGGCCATCGCCTCGCGCTCACTGACGACGATCTTCCCGGCCGCCTCATCCAGCGTGATGATTTTCACGGTGAACGTGTGGCCGATGAACTTGGAAAGCCGGTGGATGATCTCAGCGCTATCGGCGTTATTCACGCGCGGGTAGTTGGCGGGAGCGAGCTGGCTTACCGGGAGGAACGTGCGGATGCCGTCGATGTTCGCGAGCAGGCCGCCCTTGTTGGCTTCCTGTGCCGTGAATTTCATCGTCTTGTCCTCCGAAACCAGCTTGTGGAAGCGGTCCCAGGCCTTCTGCTGGCTCGCCATGCGCAGGCTCAGGACGACCATCCCTTCGTCGTTCTCCTCCTCGAGGATGAGCGCCGTCACGCTCTCGCCCGTGTTGAGTTCGCGGTAGGTGTTGAGGGAATCGCGAAGTT